>CAZPOK010000361.1:0-2559 GCA_964587905.1 uncultured Rhodobacterales bacterium
GGCCGGTCTGGACGGGATCAAGAACAAGATCGATCCGGGCGAGGCGATGGACAAGGATCTCTATGATCTGCCGCCCGAGGAACTGGCCGGCATTCCCACCGTCTGCGCAAGCTTGCGCGAGGCGATGGAGGAGCTCGAGAAGGACATGGATTTCCTTCTGCTGGGCGACGTGTTCACGAAGGACCAGATCGAGGGCTACATGGATCTCAAGTGGGAAGAGATCTACGCGTTCGAGCACACGCCGCATCCGATCGAGTTCAAGTTGTACTACAGCTGCTGATTTCCTTCGGCCGCAGACGGAAAGGGCGCCCCCGGGGCGCCCTTTCTTCATTCAGGCCTCGCGGGTGAGAAGGAAGAAGGCGGGGCGGTGGGCGCCCTTTTCGTCCATCCTTCCCATGACCGTCGCCGCGTCCACCCGGCGGAAGACATCGATGATCGGGCGCTGGTCGTAGATCATCGCGGCGGTCGGCTCGTCACCATCGAGGACCGTCCGCAGGCGCGCGCGGGGGCGGGAGGTCGCGAAGAGCGGACCGGCGATGCGGGCGACCGCCCGGGCGCCGGGCCAATGCGCGAGGCCAAGGGCGCGGGCGAGGCGGAGCGGGATGCGACCGGGGTCGAGCCGGAGGCGGCCGAAGGCGCCCTCGTGGACAAGCGGATGGACGCGTTCGGGGGCGAGGAACTCCTTCCCGATCCAGCAGGACGCACGAAGCATCGCATCGTAGGGATGGCCGGTGTCGACGACGCGGCCGCGCCAGAAGCCCGTGAGGGCGTCCGTCGACACCGGGGGAAGCCGCGAGAAGAGCGCCTCCGCGTCGCGCGACGACAGACGTTCGGGAACCCGGACGGCACCCGGACCGGGCTCGCTCGCCTCGTCGGGTGCCTCGGGTGAGGAGACGGGCCGCGGATGGCGGCCAGGATCGGGTTCCGGGGTCATGCGGACGCAGCCTGCTCAAGAGGTTGCACAAGATATTCGAAAAGGATTTCGACGTAACGAAATACGGTTAGCTCTGACTTCTTCCGGTTGCGAAAGACCGTGGCAAGGACACCACACGGCTGACGGCTTCACTGCACGCACCAGCACGGCTCTGCCCTTCGAACGGCCTTGCGCGGCAGGAGGACAACGCCGGCGCGTTTTGGGGACGGGCCAGACCCTAAAGCTCCACCTCGCCGCCGGGACCGACCTCAGGATCCTCTTCCGGCTGCAGCGGCTCCTTGCGGCGGATGATGATGTCGCCGTTTGGAAGCACTTCGGGCGCGTGATAGGCGTCGAGATTCTGGAGGGCCCCCTGAAGTTCGCGGATGGCCGGCTCCATTTCGGACATGAGCCCGCGAAGCAGAAGCCTGGTTCCCTCTTCGAGCAGGCTGAAGCCTTCTTCCATGTCCCGGGTGCCCTCGTCGGAGGGCTCCTGCGCCGCGACAGGCGCGGCGGTCAGACACATTGCGAGAGCAGTTGCGAAAACGAACCTCATGGGGAGACTATAGGGCAAGACGTGCGAGTCTTTAAGCCTCAGATCGCGATGTCGAGCGTGACGGGGAAATGGTCCGACGCGGCGAGCAGGGCCTCGCGCAGCTCGGGAACCCTGTAGCAGCCCGGATCGTCGAAAGGGTGCCAGATCCGCCAGCGCGGCTCTCTCGGCATGAGGTCGGGGGAGATCATCACGTAGTCGAGAAGCGTCTCCATCCAGCGTCCCTCCCCGGGCATCCAGAACCGCGCCGAGGTGGGCACGGCGGTGATCTTGCGGCTCGTGACCTGTCGGGCGTTGGGGTCGTAGAGACGCGGCGCGCCCTCCTCGCCCATCACGACCTCGACGCCGGAGCGGCCGAAGAGCTTTTCGTACTCGTCTAGGCCAGGGCCGTCGTTGAAGTCGCCGAGCACGACGAGCGGATCGCCCGCCGCGAGATGCTCTTCGACGCGGCGGCGGAGCCAGATGCACTGGGCGAGCTGCTTGCGGCGATTCTGGATCGCCTTTCGCATGATCGCCTCGCGTCCGGTCGCGCCATGGGGCGCTTTCGATTTGGCATGGACACCGATCATGCGAAAGGCGAACCCCGCCGCGGTCTTGGCGGCGAGCTCGAGCGGCGGCTTCGACCAGCGGACCAGATCCAGCGCATCGTCCACGTCGAGGTCGATGCGGAAAGTGCCGTCGAACCGCGGCGCGCCGAAGGCACCCTTCTTGCCGGTCTCGGCGCCGAGGGGATCGTGGCGGGCCGACAGCGCATCGGGGTCGTAGAGGAAGGCGATTTCCTGCTGCGTGTCATTGACGAAGCCGAGGATAGCCTCGCGCGTCCTGAGACCGAAATGGTCGGCGAAGCTCTCCAGCGCGGCGACCCCGTCCCGCTTGCGGTGACCCTCGGGCGCCTCGACGATCAGGACGGCATCGGCATCGAGCGCCGTGAAGACGATGCCGAGCGCGGCGAGCTGTTCATGGCGCGTGACGTCCTGCCGCCCCGACCACTCCTCGTCGACGCGCAGGTTGCCGGCGTCGTCGAACAGGTTGGTGAACCATTCGACGTTGTAGGTCGCGATCCTCATGCCGCCTTCCCGCTGATCTCCTCCCA
>CAZPOK010000362.1:0-2541 GCA_964587905.1 uncultured Rhodobacterales bacterium
AAGGCGCCGGGCTTCGGTGACCGCCGCAAGGCCATGCTGCAGGACATCGCGATCGTCACTGGTGGCCAGGTGATCTCGGAAGACCTCGGAATGAAGCTCGAGAACGTCACCCTCGACATGCTCGGCTCCGCCAAGCGGGTTACGGTCACAAAGGACGAGACAACCATCATTGATGGCGCTGGTGCCAAAGCTGAAATCGAAGCGCGTGTCACGCAGCTCCGTGGACAGATCGAAGAGACCACTTCGGATTACGACAAGGAAAAGCTGCAGGAACGCGTGGCAAAGCTGGCTGGCGGAGTTGCGGTCATCCGCGTCGGCGGCATGACCGAAACGGAAGTGAAGGAGCGCAAGGATCGCGTCGACGACGCGCTCAACGCGACCCGGGCTGCAGTCCAGGACGGCATCGTCGTCGGTGGCGGCGTGGCTCTGGTGCAGGGCGCCAAGGCGCTCGACGGCCTGACGGGAGAGAATCCTGATCAGAATGCGGGGATTGCGATCGTCCGCAAGGCGCTCGAGGCACCGTTGCGCCAGATCGCCGACAACGCGGGCGTCGACGGTTCGGTCGTCGCGGGCAAGATCCGCGAAAGCGGCGACATGACCTTCGGCTTCAACGCGCAGACCGAGGAGTATGGCGACATGTTCAAGTTCGGTGTGGTCGACCCGGCCAAGGTCGTGCTTACGGCTCTCCAGGATGCGGCCTCGGTCGCTGGTTTGCTGGTTACTACCGAAGCCATGATTGCCGACAAGCCGTCCAAAGAGAGTGCCGGCGGAGGCATGGGCGACATGGGCGGAATGGGTGGCATGGGCGGCATGATGTAGACCCGACCTGACTGCAAGAACGTGAGAGGGTCCGCTGACGCGGGCCCTTTTCGTTTGGGTGGCGAAGCGCCACCTGGGCATTCTCCGATCCTCAAGGCGCTGGCGCGCGCGTTCCGATGGAAGCGCATGCTGGTGTCCGGGGAGTTCGTGACCGTCGCCGAACTGGCCGAGCGCGAGGGGATCGCACCCTCCTACAGGACCCACCGTCCTGCGTCTGACGCTGCTCGCGCCCGACATCGTCGAGGCGATCCTGGACGGAAAGCAGGGGCCGGAGTTGACGCTGGCGCGGGTTTTGGAGCCGTTCCCGGCGTAGTGGGAGTGGCAGTCAGACCACGTTGCCGACTTCAGCCAAAGCGGCCGTTCGTGACCGCTGCGGCAATCGACGGCTCCGAGCCCAAACCGGAAGTGTGCATGATCCGACCCTCGCAAAAGCGTAAGCGCCTTCCTGATCCCCTACGCGGCGAGGCTTGACGGCCGATCGAAGCACCAGGGCATGAGGGCCTCGATCCGGCTCCTTGGATGGCCATCGAGGATCGCGCGCAGTGTCTGGGCGATGTAGTCGATCGGGTTCACGTCGCTCATCTTGCAGGTGGCGATGAGCGAGGCGAGCATCGCCCAGTTCTCGGCGCCGACCTCGTGGCCCGCGAAGAGGGCGTTTTTCCGTGTCAGGGCGATCGGACGGATCTGGTTCTCGACCGGGTTGGTGTCGAGCTCGAACCGCCCGTCTTCGAGGAAGCGCGTGAGCCCTGGCCAGATGCCGAGCGCGTACCGGATGTCCTCCGCCAGCTTCGATGATCTCGGGATGCGTGAGAGCTGCGCCTCGAGCCAGGGTCGGAAGGCGGTGACGATCGGGGCCGCCAGTTCGGCGCGAGCGGCCAGACGGATCTCCGGCGCGCGGCCCCGGACCGTTGCCTCGATGGCGTAGAGCTGGGCGATCTGGCGCAGGGTCTCTTCGGCGATCGGCGAGGCATCGGTCTCCATGCGCTTCACGAAGCGACGGCGGACATGTGTCCAGCAGTGCACGAGCTCCCATGACCCTTCCGGACGAGCCTGAGCCGCCAAGGCGTCATAGGCCTGGTACCCGTCGCATTGGAGGAACCGACCGCGATAGCCTTCGAGGAGGCGGACGGCATGCACGCCGCCGCGGCCGGGGGCGTAGTGGAACATCACGATCGGTGGTCCGGCCCCACCGTGCCCGCGGTCGTCGGAGACGATGGCCCAGAACCAGCCGGTCTTCGTCGTCCTGCGCCCCGGGTCCAGCACCGGCGCCCGGGTCTCGTCCATGAAGATCCGGTCGGCAGCCTTCAGGTGGGTCCGCATCTGCTCGACGATCGGCTTGAGGTGGAAGCAGGCGCGCCCGACCCAGTTGCCCAAGGTCGTCCGGTCGAGCGCAATCCCCTGCCGCTTGTAGATCTCGGCCTGACGGTAGAACGGCAGGTGGTCTCCGAACTTGGAGACGATGATCTGGGCGATCAGCGCCTCGGTCGGCAACCCACCGGGCACCACGCGTTCGGGCGCATGCGCCTGGACCACGGCGCCGGAGCAGCGGCGGCAGGCGTATCGCGGCCGCCGCGTGACCAGCACGCGGAGCTGAGCAGGGACGATGTCGAGACGCTCGGAGATGTCCTCGCCGATCTTCGCCATCTCCCCGCAGCCGCACGGGCACAGGATGCTCTGGGGCTCGATCACTCGCTCGATCCTGGGCAGGTGCTTCGGCAGGTG
>CAZPOK010000363.1:0-2518 GCA_964587905.1 uncultured Rhodobacterales bacterium
CCTCGCTTCCGTCCGTCCCGATGAACCCGCCCGACTGGCGCGCCCAGAAGCGGGCATAAAGACCGTTCCGCGCAAGAAGCTCGGCATGGGTGCCGTCCTCGGCGATGTGCCCGTCATCGAGCACGATGATCCGGTCCATGTGCGCGATCGTCGACAGGCGGTGCGCGATGGCGATCACAGTCTTGCCCTCCATCATGCCGTAAAGAGTTTCCTGGATCGCCGCCTCGACCTCGGAATCGAGCGCCGAGGTGGCCTCGTCGAGGATGAGGATCGGCGCGTCCTTGAGCATCACGCGGGCGATCGCCACGCGCTGGCGCTGCCCGCCCGACAGCTTCACGCCCCGCTCGCCCACCTGCGCTTCATAGCCCTTGCGCCCCTGCGGATCTTCGAGGTCGAGGATGAACTCGTGCGCCTCGGCCCGCCGGGCCGCATCGATCATCTCGTGCTCCGAGGCCTCCGGGCGGCCGTAGAGAATGTTGTCGCGCACTGACCGGTGCAGGAGCGAGCTGTCCTGTTGCACCATGCCGATATGGCGGCGCAGGCTTTCCTGCGTGACCTCGGAAATGTTGTGCCCGTCGATCAGGATGCGGCCACCGTCGGCGTCGTAGAATCGCAGGAGCAGCTTGACGAGCGTGGACTTGCCCGCGCCCGATCGGCCCACGAGCCCCACGCGCTCGCCCGGCTGGATCGACAGAGATACAGTCTCTATTCCGCCAAAACCCTTGCCGTAGTGATGAGTCAAGTCCTCGATGTCGATGCGTCCTTCCTTGAGGTCGAGTTCCTGCGCGCCGGGCTTGTCCACCAGCGCGATCGGTTGCGCGATGGTCTGCATGCCTTCCTCGATGATACCAAGGTTCCGGAAGAACGATGACAGCGCCCACATGATCCATCCGGTCATCGCATTGAGCCGCAGGGTCAGCGCCGAGGCGGCCGCGACGATGCCCAGCGTGGCGCTTCCCATGCTCCATAGCCAGATTGCCCAGCCCACCACGCCGAGTATCAGCAGCCCGTTCAGCAACACGAGACTGACATCCATCACCGTGAAGATGCGCATTTCCTTCTGGAAGGTCGTGCGCGCCCGCTCGATCGCCTCTTTCGCGTAGTCCACCTCGCGGTCGTGGTGTGCGAACATCTTGACTGAATGGATGTTGGTGTAGGCGTCAACGACGCGGCCCGTCACGGCGCTGCGCGCATCCGACGCGGCCTGCGAGGCAGGTCCTACGCGGGCCACCGTCCAGCGCACCAGAAGTCCGTATAGGGCGAGCCATGCGAGGAGCGGCAGGACGAGGCGCGGATCGGCGCCCGACAGCAGAATCGCCGCACCCAGAATGTAGGCCAGCGCGTAGGTGATCGCGTCGAAGAGCTGGAACACCGCCTCGCCGGCCGCAGGCGGGGTCTGCATGATGCGGTTCGCGATCCGGCCGGCGAAGTCGTTTTCGAACCAGCCGACGGACTGACGCAGGACGTGCCGGTGCGCTCGCCAGCGGATCAGGGTGCCGAAGTTCGGCATGATCGCGTTGTTGAGAAGCAGCACGTCCAGCGCCTGAAGCGCGGGACGGACAAGCACGATCAGAAGCGCGACGGACAAAAGCTCGAGCCCATGGCTCGACCAGACGTCTCCGGGGCTGGTCTGCGACAGCACGTCCACAAGGCGACCAAGATACCCGATGAGCCAGATCTCGACTGCCGCCACGATGATCGACATGACGGTCGTGAGCGCGAACACCCGATGAAACGGGCGCGCGTAGACCCGCATGAAGGGCCACAGACGTGAGGGCGGCCTGTCGTTCTCCTCGTACGCGACGTACGGGTCGACGAGGTTTTCGAAGAAACGGAACACGGGAAGCGCCTTTCAGCTACGCGGGGGATATAGCCCAAGGCGCGCTACAGGAAAACCATTCCCGCCGTCAGGGCGAGCGCACCGGCCATGATCCGCATGAAGAAGGTCCAGGCGGCCGGACTGGAGAGAAGATGGGCCAGAAGAGATCCCGCCGCCGACCAGAAGAGGCAGACGAAGACATTGATTGCGGAAAAAGCCGCGCCCAGCCGCAGCGCTTCGTCCATGGGGGCGAGCCCGGCCCCGTACCCGGTAGATGCCGCGAGGGCGACCGCCCAGAGCTTGGGGTTCACCCACTGGAACAGGACCGCCTCCGGAAGAGTGAGCGGCCGGTCGCGCGACCGGGCTTCGGGCCCCCGCGCTGCGTTGAACAGCGTCCAGGCCATCCAGAGAATCCATGTGCAGGCGGCGAACTGAAGTCCGACCGCTACAGCGGGCACCGCCACGACGAGGGCCCCGATCCCGAAGCCGGTCATCGCCGCCACGATGCCCACGCCCAAGACCACGCCCGCCACGTGCGGGATCGTCCGGCGAATTCCGAACCGAGCACCCGAGGCGGTCAGCAGGATGACATTGGGGCCCGGTGAGAACAGCCCGATGAAGACGAAGGCGTAGAGCGGATCGAACGTCATTGCGGGCATCAACAGGAAATCGGTGACCGCCGCAATCGCGTCAGGCGCG
>CAZPOK010000364.1:0-2517 GCA_964587905.1 uncultured Rhodobacterales bacterium
GCCTCGCTGACGCTTTCCCCGAGCGTGGGGACGCGGACTTCTACGCTCATCTCAGATCCCTTTCAGTGTCAGCGCGTCGTTCACGAGCGCCGCTTGTTGTGCCTTGTGTGCCGATGCGAGGCCGGTTGCGGGCGAGGCTGCCGCGGGCCGGCCGGCATAGCTCGGTCGTGTCTTCTTCGCCCCGATGCGCGTCAGAACCCATTCGATGTTGGGTTCCATGAACGTCCATCCACCCTGGTTCTTCGGCTCTTCCTGGCACCAGACATAGTCGGCATTCGGGAAGCGCTCGAGTTCCTTGACGAGCGAGAGAGCCGGGAACGGGTAGAACTGTTCGACCCGCAGGAGGTAGACGTCGTCGATGCCGCGGGCGTCGCGTTCCTCGAGAAGATCGTAGTAGACCTTGCCCGAGCACATCACGACGCGCCGGATTTTCTTGTTCTCGACGAGTTGCGTATCGGAGTGACCCTTCTCGGCGTCGTCCCACAGGACGCGGTGAAAGGAGGATCCGTTCGTGAAGTCGTCGGCATCCGAGATCGCCAGCTTGTGGCGCAGGAGCGACTTCGGAGTCATCAGGACCAGCGGTTTGCGATAGCTGCGATGGAGCTGGCGGCGCAGGATGTGGAAGTAGTTCGCGGGCGTCGTGCAGTTCGCGACGATCCAGTTGTCCTCGGCGCATTGCTGGAGGAAACGCTCGAGCCGCGCCGAGGAATGCTCCGGCCCCTGACCCTCGAAGCCGTGCGGAAGCAGCATCACGAGGCCCGACATCCGCAGCCACTTGCGCTCGCCCGACGAGATGAACTGGTCGAACATGATCTGCGCACCGTTGGCGAAGTCGCCGAATTGCGCCTCCCACATGGTGAGCGCGTTGGGCTCCGCGAGCGAGTACCCGTACTCGAAGCCGAGCACGGCGTATTCCGAGAGCATGGAGTCGATGACCTCGTAGCGGGCCTGACCGTCGCGGATGTGGTTCAGAGGATAGTAGCGTTCCTCGGTCTCCTGGTCGATGAAGGCCGAGTGCCGCTGCGAGAACGTGCCGCGGGAGGAGTCCTGTCCGGAGAGGCGGGCCGGATAGCCTTCGAGCAGGAGCGAGCCGAAGGCGATCGACTCCGCCGTCGCCCAGTCGAAGCCCGCGCCGGTGTCGAACATCGCCTTCTTGGTTTCGAGGAGCCGGCCCACGGTCCTGTGGAGCGGGAAGCCCTCGGGCGCGCGGGTAATCGCGCGGCCGATCTCCTCGAGCGTCTGCTTCGATATCGCCGTCTTGCCGCGCTGGTATTCGTTGCCCTCGCGGTCGAGATGCGACCAGCGCCCGTCGAGCCAATCGGCCTTGTTGGGCTTGTAGTCCTTGCCGGACTCGAACTCCTCGTTCAGATGCGCCTGGAATGCGGCTTTCATGTCCTCGATCTCGCCCTCGGGGATGAGCCCGTCGGCCACGAGGCGCTCGGTGTAGATCTGGAGTGTCGTCTTGTGCCGCTTGATCCGGTTGTACATGACCGGGTTCGTGAACATCGGCTCGTCGCCTTCGTTGTGGCCGAAGCGCCGATAGCAGAACACATCGATGACCACATCCTTGTGGAACTTCTGCCGGAACTCGGTCGCGACCTTGGCGGCATGCACGACCGCCTCGGGGTTGTCGCCGTTCACGTGGAAGATCGGCGCCTCGACCATGAGTGCGATGTCGGTCGGGTAGGGCGAGGACCGCGAGAAATGCGGTGCGGTCGTGAAACCGATCTGATTGTTCACGACGATATGGATCGTGCCGCCGGTCCGGTGCCCGCGGAGACCGGAGAGGCCGAAGCATTCCGCGACCACACCCTGACCGGCAAAGGCCGCGTCGCCGTGCAGGAGGATCGGGAGCACGGCCATGCGTTCGGAGTCGAAAAGCTGGTCCTGCTTGGCGCGAGCCTTGCCGAGGACCACCGGGTTCACGGCCTCGAGATGCGAGGGGTTCGCGGTGAGGCTGAGGTGCACGGTGTTGTCGTCGAAGGTTCGGTCCGACGACGCGCCGAGGTGGTATTTGACGTCGCCCGACCCGTCGACGTCCTCGGGTTTGAAGCTGCCGCCCTGGAACTCGTTGAAGATCGCGCGGTAGGGCTTGCCCATGACGTTGGCAAGCACGCTCAGGCGGCCGCGGTGCGGCATCCCGATGACTATTTCCTTCACGCCGAGGTTGCCGCCCCGCTTGATGATCTGCTCCATCGCCGGGATCAGCGCCTCGCCGCCGTCGAGGCCGAAGCGCTTGGTGCCCATGTACTTGACGTGGAGGAACTTCTCGAAGCCCTCGGCCTCGACGAGCTTGTTGAGAATGGCCTTTCTTCCGCGCTTGGTGAAGGCGATTTCCTTGCCGTAGCCTTCGATCCGCTCCTTCAGCCACGCGGCCTGCTCGGGGTCGGAGATGTGCATGTACTGGAGCGCGAAGGTGCCGCAGTAGGTGCGCTTCACGATCGCGATGATCTCGCGCATCGATGCCATTTCGAGGCCGAGCACGTTGTCGATGAAGATCGGCCGGTCCATGTCGGC
>CAZPOK010000365.1:0-2507 GCA_964587905.1 uncultured Rhodobacterales bacterium
TGGACGGTACGGAGGTGGCGTCGGACGCATCCGATCCTGTCTGCGCGGACGCTGCAGCGGTCAGGAATAACGCGACGACGGCCGTCAGACCCGTCGTCACTTGTCTGCTGGACATGACGCCTCTCCGGTATGAGCTTCTTCGACAGAACGGCGCACGGCGCCCTACGTTCCAGATGTTTTGAAAATGGCGGGTCCGAGGACGCTTCGGCCATGACGGAGCCAGCAGCCGCGCTCGGGGCAACGACGCGCTCTGCCCGGAAGCGTGGCGCAATTGAAGACAGCGCGAATTCGGCCGCGAAGGCCCGGTCAGCGGACCGCCTGAAGGTTTTTCGGCGCCGGACATTGCTCGACAAGACGCTCGACGTCTTCCTTTCGGCAGAGTTCCGTGCCCGGCGTAAGAAGCGTCGCGGCCGCCGTGGCCACGCCGTTCCGCAAGGCTTCCGTCCAATCCCCGCCTTCGGACAGGGAAAGGCTGAACCCGCCCATGAAACTGTCTCCGGCACCGATCGCGCTTTTTTCCACGACGCCAGGCGGCGGTCCCTGCACGAGCCGATGTTCGGCCGTGACGAGGAGCGCTCCTTCCGCGCCTTCCGTGACGATCACCGCCTTCGCTTCATCCCGGTCTACCCTTTCGGCGGCCCATCTGGCCGCGCCTGCGGGCCATGAGACGTTTTCTCCTGCGAGGCCGCTCACGGCATCGCCGGTCTCCCGAAAGACGAAAAGACCTTTCTCCAGAGCCGGCTCGACCCCGTCATGGGAGTCCAGAAGGAAGCGCGCGTCCGCGTCCCGGCATATCTCGGCGGCACGTGCCCAGAAATCCGGTCCGGCTCCGTCTGGCAGGCTCCCGCTTCCGACGACGTGACTGCCCTCGACAACGCACCTCCGGAGCAGGTCGAGGAGAGCGTCCACATCGTCCGGCCGGAGCGTCGGGCCTGGCGTGACGAAGCGCATCACTCCGCCTGTCTCTTCCTCGCAGACGTTGAAGACCTCTCTCGTCACCCCGGAGATGGGCACGCGTTGGGCCTGCACTCCTTCGCGGTCGAGAGCCTCTGCCAGCTCCTCCCCGGTTCGCCCTCCCGCAGCAAAAAGCGCCCGGGTCTCTCCGTTCAGTCTGTGGATCACCCGCGAGACGTTGATGCCGCCCCCGCCGGGATCGAGGCGCGGCGGCTTGCAGCGCAACTTGGGCCCCTTCCTGAATTCCCTGGTCGTCGTCCAGACGTCGAGGGCCGGATTGGGAGTGAGCGTCAGGATACCACCAGTCATGCCGGTCGCCTCGAGGTTTGGCGGAAGCGTCTCAGACTCCGGTCGCGTACCAAGGCCATGCGATCACGATCACTCCGAGCCAGAAGAAAAGCAGGACGAGGATGGCCAGCCCCAGAGCGGCTCCGGCAGGCGCGTAGGGCCACATCCCGGTCCGGCGGTAAATCCCGCGGTTGCGGGTGTAGGGCCACGTCGGCAGCGCGAGGACGGCAATGAAGAAGAGCAAGATGAGAAACCAGAACCACAGCACGCCCATGACGCATCCTCCATCGCATGTGTTCGTCGTCCGGAACGGCAACGGGAAGAAAACGTCTCGGGTTCCGGCGCGCGATCGAGATGCCGCCTGCTCGGACTGGCGAGGCGCGCGTCTCCTGTGGGCGACAGGCGATCCGGGAGCGACGTTGCGGCGCTCCCGGTCCATCTGGCGAGCGTGGCCGTGCGCGACTTCAGCCGATGGCCCTTCGTCGGAGCACGTCCCGAAGATCTTCGATCTGCTTTCCCTCGATCGAGACATAGAGGAGTTCCATGTTCGTCCGCTCCCTGACCATCTCGCCGGGGAACGGCAGGTACGACAGCTCGCGCGAACCGAAGGACGGCGAGGCGGTGCCGACCTGCCATTCCGTCGTCAGCCGCACGTCCACGAGCTTGAGCGACG
The DNA here is from genome assembly GCA_964587905.1 of uncultured Rhodobacterales bacterium. GTDB lineage: Bacteria > Pseudomonadota > Alphaproteobacteria > Rhodobacterales > Rhodobacteraceae > DAINOF01. Next base: position 1,916 of record CAZPOK010000365.1, read on the forward strand.
GGCCGCCGCCGGAGCCTGGCTTTTCAAGCGGGACGCCCGCGAGGCGGAGATAGCTCATCTTGTCCCTGGCCTGCACGAAGCCGTCGATGAACTGGGCGGTCAGGACCTGAAGCTCGGCGGCCTCGTCCGGCCCGTGCATGTGGGAATGAAGGTGCTCGTCTGGGCGGTTGTGGTCGTGCGGAGGACGATGGCGGTCGTGATGACGGTGGTGCGCGTGGTCGTGCGGCATGTCATCTCCCCTTCGCGCGGGTGGTCCAGCGCTTGCCGTTACGGGCTTCGTCGTAGTCGCCCATTGGAAGGCTGACCGGCTTGTCGATATGGACCTTGTGCTTGCCGAGCGTGCCATTCGAGACCATTGCGCCGAGGACGTCCACGATCACCCGTGTGCCCAGAAGCGCGGTGATGTCGGAGGTGTCGTAGGGCGGGGAGACCTCGACGAGTTCCATGCCGCAGATGCCCTCCGCCGCGACCTTCGACGCCAGCGCCAGCGCCTCGCGCGGCAGGAAGCCGCCAGGTTCGGGCCAGCCGGTGCCGGGAACGAAGCCGCAGTCGATCGAGTCGATGTCGAAGGACATGTAGACCATGTCCACCC
>CAZPOK010000366.1:0-2505 GCA_964587905.1 uncultured Rhodobacterales bacterium
CCGCTCAAGGCGGCGTCGAAGGATCTTCAGGCGGCGGGGATGTACTTCATGCAGACCGGCACGAAGACCCCCAATGCCGCGCTCGCGGGGAGTTACGACTTCATGCACCTCTTCGGCCACGTCTGCCTCGGGCTGATGTGGGCGCGGATGGCGAAGGCCGCGATGGCGGCGCTCGACGGCGGCGCCACGGACCGGGAGTTCTACGAGGCGAAGATCGCGACGGGCCGCTACTACATGGCGCGCCAGCTTCCGGCGACGAAGATGCACCTCGCCCGGATCGAGAGCGGTGCGGAGCCGGTCATGACCCTCGACGCGGCGAGCTTCTGATGCCCAGGCGCCTGAGGCTCACCCGCCGCCCGAACATCGCGATGACGGAGGACGGCTACCGTCGCCTGCGCCGCTTCGCACAGGAGGCGGGTCTCGACGAGGGGGAGGCGCTGTCCTTCCTCTTCGAGAACTTCGACAGCGTGACGGACGAGGACAATCTCACCCACCGGTTGCGGCTCTTCAACGCCGAGCTCGAGGCGCGGAAGCGGTGACGGGGCACGGGCGGCAACGGCGGGATCGCCTTCGGCGAGAGTATTTGCGCCGAGTTGAAGCAGCCATGGCTCCACCCCGCCACGCCGCTTCGGTCCGGCACGCGCGGAAGCTGGCGGCGCGGCGGGGCTTCACCTCGGGCGGTCATCGGCTCTCCAGCCTGTACCGCGAAGACCGGTCTCGCACGGTAACGTTAATGCGGGCTTACCCGCGCCCGGCTTCATCTCGGGAGAAATACTTCGCGGGGGTCCGGGGGTGCGAAACCCCCGCTTCCGCGGCCAGCCAAGGGGGAACGACATGACGATGAGGCTCCACTGCTTCGGCGAATCCGGCCATTCCTACAAGGCCGCGCTCGCGCTCGAACTCGCAGGCCTCGATTGGGAGCCCGTGTTCGTCGACTTCTTCAAGGGCGAATCCCGGTCCGACGCCTACCGGCGGGAGGTGAACGAGATGGGCGAGTGCCCCGTGCTCGTCGACGGCGCGGTGCGGCTCACCCAGTCCGGCGTGATCCAGGATTACATCACGGAAAAGACCGAGCGGTTCGGCGGCACCGACCGGCGCGAGGTGCTGCGCTGGGTGCTCTGGGACAACCACAAGCTCTCCTCCCAGGCTGGTGCCGTGCGATTCATGATGAACTTCCTGCCCGAGGAGAAGCGCCCGCAGCCGGTCATCGACTGGCTGCAAGGCCGGCTCAGCGGCGCACTCCAGGTGCTCGACGCCCATCTCGCGGGCCGCGACTGGATCGAGGGCGACGCCGTCTCGAACGCCGATCTCACCTGCTGCGGCTACCTGTTCTATCCCGAGCCCTTCGGGTTCGACCGGGCCGCGTGGCCGAACATCGACCGCTGGCTCTCGAACATCTCGGCGCTTCCCGGCTGGAAGGCGCCCTACGACCTCATGCCCCGCGCCTTCCCGCCGCGGGCCTGACGAAAGGACGACCATGACCGACGCCTACATCTTCGACGCCGTGCGCACGCCCCGCGGCAAGGGCCGCACCGACGGCAGCCTGCACGAGGTGACCTCGGCCCGCCTTTCAGCCGTGACGCTCAACGCGATCAAGGCGCGCAACGGGTTGGAAGGCCCCGCCGTCGAGGACGTGATCTGGGGCAACGCAACCCAGGTCGGCGAACAGGGCGGCTGCCTCGCACGGACCGCGGTGCTCGCCTCCGACCTCGACGAGCGCATCCCCGGCCTCTCGATCAACCGCTTCTGCGCGAGCGGACTCGAGGCCGTGAACCTGGCAGCGAACCAGGTCAGGGGCGGCGCGGGCGAGGGCTATATCGCGGGCGGCGTCGAGTGCATGAGCCGTGTGCCGATGGGCTCCGACGGCGCGGCGATCGCCGTGGACCCGTCCATCGCGATGAAGAGCTACTTCGTGCCGCAGGGCATCTCTGCCGACATCATCGCGACCGAGCACGGCTTCACCCGAGACGACGCCGACGCGCTGGCCGTGGAAAGCCAGAACCGGGCGGCGCGCGCCTGGGAGGAGGGCCGGTTCGCGAAGACCGTGCTCACCGTGCGCGACCGCAACGGCCTGCCGATCCTCGAGCGCGACGAGCATATGCGCCCCGAAACCGACATGCAGTCGCTTGGGGCTCTCAAGGCCTCGTTCAGGGAGATGGGCGAGGTGATGCCCGGCTTCGACAAGGTCGCGATGATGAAGTACCCGCATCTGGAGCGGATCGAGCACATCCACCACGCCGGCAATTCAAGCGGCATCGTCGACGGCGCGGCGGCGGTGCTGATCGGATCGAAGGCGTTCGGCGAGGCGCACGGGCTCACGCCGCGCGCGCGGATCCGCGCCACCGCCAAGATCGGCACCGATCCGACGATCATGCTGACGGGGCCCGTGCCGGCGACCGAAAAGATCCTCAAGGACAGCGGCATGGCGATCGGGGACATTGACCTCTTCGAGGTGAACGAGGCGTTCTCGTCGGTCGTGCTGCGCTTCATGCAGGCCTTCGACGT
>CAZPOK010000367.1:0-2505 GCA_964587905.1 uncultured Rhodobacterales bacterium
CCACGACGCCCGCGCCCTCGCCCATCACGAACCCGTCGCGATCCGCGTCATAGGGTCGGGAGGCGCGTTCGGGCTCGTTCCCGCGCTTCGTCGACAGCGCCTTGCAGGCATTGAACCCCGCGATCCCGATCTCGGAGATCGGGCTCTCGGCGCCCCCCGCGACCATCACGTCGGCGTCACCCCACATGATGAGCCGGGCCGCGTCCCCGATCGCATGCGCGCCGGTCGAACAGGCCGTGACCACCGCGTGGTTCGGCCCCTTGAAGCCGTAGCGGATCGACACCTGACCGCTGACGAGGTTGATCAGCGCGCCCGGAATGAAGAACGGCGACACCCGCCGCGGCCCGCGCTCCTTGATCAGCACCGCGGTCTCGGCGATCGAGGTGAGCCCGCCGATCCCGGACCCGATCATCACGCCGGTGCGCAGCTTCTCCGCGTCGGGCGGCGCCTGCCATCCCGCGTCCGTCACCGCCTGATCGGCGGCCGCGATCCCGTAGAGGATGAAGTCGTCGACCTTGCGCTGTTCCTTGGGCTCCATCCAGTCATCGGGATTGAACGTACCCCCGGTCCCGTCGCCCCGCGGGATCTCGCAGGCGTAGGTCGTGGCCAGGTGCCCCGCGTCGAAGCGCGAGATCGTGCCCGCCCCGGACTGCCCCGCGAGAAGCCTCGCCCAGCTCTCCTCGACGCCGCAGGCCAGCGGCGACACCATGCCCAGCCCGGTCACCACCACTCGACGCATGCCCTACTCCCGTCCTTCGTCAGATCGGTTCGATTTACCCGCTCGCGTCGGGGGGCGCAATGAGACCCAGCACCGAGGTCACGAGACCGGCGGCCGTCAGCGCGCCCTGCCCGTCGATGTCGCGCGCGGGCATGAATTCCGTCACCGCCACCCCGGCGATCCGCGCCTTCGCCGCAACCCACTCGAAGAGCCCCAGCACGTCCCAGTAGTCGAGCCCGCCCGGCACCCTGGCGATCACCGCCGGCAGGGCCGAGGGATCCACCGCGTCGCAGTCGAGGCAGACCACCACGTCCGCCCCATCGGGGATCAGCGCAAGCGCCCGCCCGATCCCCTCCCGCGCCACTTCGGCGGCAGGCACGAACTCCACGCCCCAGGCCCGCGCGTCCGCCACATCTCCCGGCCGCGCCGATCCGATGCCCCTCTGTCCGACCTGCACGATCCGCTCCACATGCCCCATCTCCGACGCCCGCCGCATGGTCGAGGACAGACCCCACCGCTCGCCCTGCACCTCCTCGCGCCAGTCGATATGCGCGTCGATCTGCAGGATCGTCACCGGCCCGCGCCCGTCGAAGGCGCCCAGCATCGGGATCGGCAGCGAATCGTCGCCGCCGAGAAGCACCGGCACCGCCCCGGCCCCGAGCACCCGCGCCACGGCCGCGCCGATCCGGTTGCGGTTGCCGGCAGGGTCGGCGACGTCGGTTGCGATGTTCCCGGCATCGGCCACCGCGTCCGGATCGAGCGCTCGCCGCCCGAGGTCGAAGCTGTGGTGCCCGAGGTTCGCCGCATAGTCCGCCGACGCCGACCGTATCGCCGCCGGCCCGCCCGCGCAGTAGGCCCCGGCGCTGTCGTAGGGCGTGGCGCAGTCCGCGCCCAGCACGACCGCCGTCACCGCCTGCCCGTCCCAGCGCGGCAGTCCGAGGAAGGTCTCGACCTCCTCCCTGCGCGCCCCGAACATCTCGCCCAGCTTCGCCATCGCGTCCTCCGTTGCTTTCGTCGACTGTGACCGCCGCCGGCACGCCCCGCAAGGGGGGGCGTCCGACCCGGGACAGCCCTCAACCTCTTGAAACGAGGCTGATTACGGCAAGCACGCGCCTCCATCTGTCCGCAAATATCCCGGGGGCGTCGCGCAGCGCGCGACGGGGGCGGCGCCCCCCGCTTCCATGCAGCGCCGCAGGCGCGGAATGGCCGAGGTCTCGCGGCGCGGCCGCTCCGTCACAGACGCGAGGAAATCACCCCCGTCGCGAACCCGCCCATCCGGAGCTCGCCGAAGAGCCGCTGGTACTCGATCTTGGGACAGCGATTCTGGATCACCGTGACGCCGCGCGCCTCCGCCCTGGCCGCCGCCTGTGCGTTTTCCACCCCGATCTGCATCCAGATCACCCTGAGGTCGGGAAACGTCTCGAGCGCCTCGTCGACGATCGGCGGCACGTGCTCGGAGCGCCGGAAGATGTCGACCATGTCGACCGGCTCGTCGATCTCGGACAGACGGCCCCGCACCGTCGCCCCGAACAGGGTCTCGCCCGTATGCCCGGGATTGACCGGGATCACGCGGAAGCCCTTGAGCCCGAGGTAGCGCGCCACGTAGTAACTGGGACGCACCGGGTTCATCGACACGCCGACGACGGCGACCGTCCTGACCGAGGTGAGAATGCCCCGAAGGGTGTCGTCACTGTACTCCATCCGGCTCTCCTTCGACGCCCCGATACCGAAAAAAAGCGCCCGAAGCAAAGCTCGGGCGCCAGTCACGGAACGAGGGACAGTGAAGT
>CAZPOK010000368.1:0-2499 GCA_964587905.1 uncultured Rhodobacterales bacterium
ATGGGCGCGCGCCAGACGATGAGCACGGCGCAGCGGCTCTACGAGGCGGGATACATCACCTATATGCGCACAGACGGGATCGACATGGCGCCCGAGGCCGTGATGGCGGCCCGCGACGCGATCAAGTCGCGCTACGGCGAGAGCTACCTTCCCGACAGCCCGCGCATGTACAAGAACAAGGCCAAGAACGCGCAGGAGGCGCACGAGTGCATCCGACCGACGGACATGGACCTCGATCCCGGCCGGATCAATCTGCGCGAGGACGACCAGCGCAAGCTCTACGACCTGATCTGGAAGCGGACGATCGCAAGCCAGATGGCGGCGGCGCGGCTGGAGCGGACGACGGTGGACGTAGGCTCGGCAGACGGCCAAGTCGTCCTGCGCGCGACGGGACAGGTCGTGCTCTTCGACGGGTTCATCCGCGTCTATGAGGAGGGCCGCGACGAGCCCGAGGGCGACGACGACGGCCGCCTGCCACAGATCACGGAGGGCGAGCCTGCCGAGAAGCGCGGCGTCACGCCCGAGCAGCACTTCACCCAGCCGCCGCCGCGCTACACCGAGGCGACGCTGGTCAAGAAGATGGAAGAGCTCGGCATCGGGCGGCCGTCGACCTATGCCTCGATCGTCACCACGATCCAGGACCGCGAATACGTCCGCAAGGACAAGAACCGGCTGATCCCCGAGGACAAGGGGCGGCTCGTGACCGCCTTCCTCATGAACTATTTCCGCAAGTACGTGGGCTACGACTTCACCGCCGATCTCGAAGAGCAGCTCGATGACGTTTCCGCCGGAGAGCGCGACTGGAAGGAAGTGCTGTCACGATTCTGGCGGGACTTCTCGGCGGCGCTGGCAGAAACGTCGGACCTGCGCATCTCGGAAGTGCTCGACAAGATCGACGAGGTGCTCGAGCCGCATCTCTTCCCGCCGAAGGAGGACGGATCGAACCCGCGGACCTGCCCGAACTGCGGAACGGGGCGGCTCAGCCTCAAGACGGCGCGATCGGGCGGGGCGTTCATCGGCTGCTCGAACTACCCCGAATGCCGCTTTACCCGCCCGCTGGCCGCGCCGGGCGAGGGCGAGGAGGGCGCGGCGGAGCGGTTGCTGGGCCACGATCAGGGCGATGAGATCCATCTCAAGAACGGACGCTTCGGGCCCTACGTCCAGCGGGGCGAGCCGACCGAGGATCAGCCCAAGCCCCCGCGCGCGAGCCTCCCCAAAGGGTGGTCGCCCGAGGACATCGACCTCGAGAAGGCGCTGATGCTTCTCAGTCTGCCGCGGGAGATCGGCCCGCATCCCGAGGACGGCGAGCCGGTCGAGGCGGGAATCGGGCGCTACGGGCCGTTCGTCAAGCACGGGCGCGTCTACGCAAACCTGCCGGAGGTCGACGAGGTCTTCACCGTGGGCATGAACCGCGCGGTGGAGCTTCTGGCGCAGAAGGCGAGCCGCGGCGCGGGTCGCGGCGCCGCCGCCAAGCCGCTGAAGGAACTGGGCGAGCATCCGCAAGACGGCGGGCCCGTCGCCGTCATGGAAGGCCGCTACGGACCCTACGTGAAGTGGGACAAGGTGAACGCGACGCTGCCCAAGGGCGTGGAGCCCTCGGATGTCACGATGGAAATGGCCGTGGAACTGATCGCCGAGAAGGCGGCGAAGAAGGGGCGCGGCCGGAAGACCGCCCCCAAGAAGACCGCCGCCAAGAAGGCCCCTGCAAAGGCTGCGAAGAAGAAGTCCTGACCCCTGTCGCGGCGCGGCGATTGACTCTCCACCGGCCCGCCGGCAGATAGGCGGCAACTCAAGCCACAACGGGGAGACGGGATCAGATGCAGAAGGTCTACGGCTCGGCGACGGAGGCTCTCGACGGTCTTCTGTTCGACGGGATGTTCATCGCGGCGGGCGGCTTCGGCCTGTGCGGCATTCCGGAACTCCTGATCGACGCGCTGGTCGACAGCGGCGTGAAGGACGTCTCGGTCGCCTCGAACAACTGCGGCGTGGACGGCTTCGGGCTGGGCAAGCTGCTCGACACCAAGCAGATCCGCAAGATGATGTCGTCCTATGTGGGCGAGAACGCCGAATTCATGCGGCAGTACCTGAGCGGAGAGTTGGAGCTGGAGTTCAATCCGCAGGGCACGCTCGCCGAACGGATGCGGGCGGGCGGCGCGGGTATTCCCGGCTTCTACACCAAGACCGGCGTCGGCACCGTGATCGCCGAGGGCAAGGAGCACAAGGATTTCGACGGAGAGACCTACATCCTCGAACGCGGGATCTTCGCCGACCTCGCGATCGTGAAGGCGTGGAAGGCCGATACGACGGGCAACGCCGTCTTCCGCAAGACCGCGCGCAACTTCAACCCGCCGGCGGCGATGTGCGGCAAGGTCTGCGTGATGGAGGTCGAGGAGATCGTCCAGCCGGGCGAGCTGGATCCGGACTGCATCCACCTGCCCGGCATTTACGTGCACCGCCTGATCCAGGGCGAGCACGAGAAGCGGATCGAGCAGCGGACCA
>CAZPOK010000369.1:0-2495 GCA_964587905.1 uncultured Rhodobacterales bacterium
TCGACAAGGCGCAGTACCTCAACCACAACTACATGGTCCTGCTCTACGCGATCCTGCTGGCCCTGGCGCCGGCGAACCGGGCATTCTCGCTCGACGCGCGGTGGGGCCTCGTGGCGCGGTCGGAGTGGATTGCGCGCTGGCCCGTCGCGGCGGTGAAGCTCCAGACCGAGATCATCCTGATCTACGCGGGCATCGTGAAGATCACCGACGACTGGCTGAGGGGCGAACCCCTCGGCATGTGGCTGCGTGCGCGGTCCGACGAGGTGCTGCTGGGACCGCTCTTCCAGTACGACTGGGTGATCCTCGCGGGGGCATGGGGGACGGTCGGGCTCCATGTCCTCGGCGCGCCGCTTCTCCTGTGGCACCGGACGCGGCTGGGGATCTTCCTGATCTACTGCGGCTTCCACGTCTCGAACGCGATCCTGTTCAACATCGGGATCTTTCCCTGGATTACCATCGCGATCACCACGATCTTCTTCGCGCCGGACTGGCCGCAGCGCCTCGCCCGCCGCGCGCTGGGCCTGTTCGAGCGGCTGCCGCCCGTGCCGGAGGTGCGGCCGCCCTCGGTGCCGCGGCCCGGCCCGGCGCTTCTCCTGCTGCTCGCGCTGTGGTTCGCCGCGCAGATCGCGGTGCCGCAGCGGCAGCTGTTCTTTCCCAATCTCGTGGGCTGGACCGGCGACGGGCACCGTTTCTCCTGGCGGATGCGGATCTACGACCGCGACGCGGAAGGCGTCTTCACCGTGGTCTGGCCCGAGACCGGCGCACGGCTCGAGATCGATCCGCACGATGTGATGTCGTCCCGGCAGGCGCACGCGATCCTCACGCGCACCGACCTGATCCACGACTTCGCCCGCAAGCTGGAGGAGCGGGCGATCGAGGCCGGCGCCCCCGATATCGAGGTCTACGCCCGGATCGAGAAGTCGCTCAACGGGCGCCCGGTGCAGCTCTACGTCGATCCCGGGGTCGATCTGACGGCGATCGCCTATGCCTGGACGCGACCCGACCCGTGGGTTCGGCCGCCGGGTTCGAGGACCGCCGAGGGCCGGCTGCCCGGATGGTGGCCGCCGCTTCCGCTCCAACGGCCGGTCGCGCCGGGCGCGGGCGAGGTCGCGGCGGGCGGATAGGGCGGCGGGTGCGTCGCGTCGTCTCAGGACTGGAAGTTGCGGCTGTCCTTGAGCTGGTCCCAGGCCCAGACGACCTCCTGCAGACGCTCTTCGTCCGCCCTGTTGCCGGCATTCATGTCAGGATGAAGATCCTTGACCAGACTCTTGTACTGCTTGCGAATTTCCGTTTTCGACCAGAAGTCCTTCGCTTCGAGGATGTCGAGCGCGCGGCGTTCCGTCGGCGGCAGCTTCCGGGCGCCGGTCGTGGCCTTGCCGGGATTGCGCGTCGCGTTCTCGCCCAGGATCTGGTGGGGATCGTCGACGCCGAGCCGGGCCCAGGCGCGCTGCTCCTCGGGCTTGCTGAACGGCTTCGTCTCGCGTTCCCAGACGCGGTCCTTGTCGAGTTGCGCGTCGAGTTCATCCTCGGACGCGCCCGAGAAGAAGTTCCATTTCAGATTGTATTCGCGGACATGATCCCGGCAGAACCAATAGTAGTCGTCGAGCGTGTCGGGCGATTTCGGGGCGCGGTACTGCCCGGATTCGGTGCATCCGGGATGCTCGCACACCCGCGTCGAGGTTTCGAACGCCCCGGACATGCCGCGGCGGCCGCGCTGGCGCTTCTTCTTGTCCGAAGAGATGCGCAGGTCGAAACCGAAGGGATCACTCTTGCTCATGGACGGGGCCTTTTCGACTCGGACCGCCGAGTTTAGTGTTTTGCGCCGGGGATTGAAGAGGCGAGATGCAAAAATGACGGTGACCGAGGAAATCCACTCGCGGCTCGAGGAGACGTTCCACCCAAGACGCCTCGAGGTCGTGGACGACAGCGAACGGCACCGCGGGCACGCGGGCTACCAGGAAGGCGGGGAAAGCCATTTCCGCGTGACGATCGCCTCGGAGGCGTTCGCGCCGATGAACCGGGTCGAACGGCATCGCGCAGTGCACGAGGCGCTGGGCAAGGATCTTGTCGGGCGAATCCACGCGCTCGCGCTGAAGATCAGCACCTGAGGGATCAGTCCCGCTTGGTCTGATCGAGAACGAGGCGCGGCGCGGGGTCCGTCCGCGGGGGCGGAGTCGCGGCGCCGAGCTGCGGCCCCGTGGCGGCCGTCTGCGCGCGTTCCCGGCGGAAGATCAGCACATGTTGCGTCGTCTCGACGCGCCCGGTGAGACCCTTGCGCTCGTCGCAGGGCAGCGTCTCGGCGCGCTGGTATTCCCAGCCGTCGGCACCGAGCTCGTTCATCACCCGCGACAGCGTGGCGGCGAACCGGGCATCGGTTCCCTTCAACCCCTTTTCCTTGGCCGGCGCCCTCGGGGCGGGGACGACTCGGTACTCGTAGATCGACATGGGGCGGCTCCATCGATGACGCCCCCGGACGTTAGCAGGCGCGTGTCGCA
>CAZPOK010000370.1:0-2490 GCA_964587905.1 uncultured Rhodobacterales bacterium
ATCAGTCGCATAACGCGGTCAGCAAGGGCAGGAGGGGGTCGGCGAGGCGCTTACGCAAAAGCAGCAATACGAGCGCCAAAAAGGTCAGCCGCGAAGCAGCAAGAAAAGCGGCCGTTCGTCGGCGAAAAACTCTGTTGATAGCTTCGCAGCCGACATGGTCGGCACCCACACTGCCTTCAGATTCAATTTCAGACTGCACGCTATCTCGCGGCCGAGGTTTCCGCGCTATTTGTCTTCTCGCATCCTGAGAGTTATCCGAAAATCATCGCCTGCTCGCTTCGGTTCGACCAGCCAGAAGCCCACGATAACCAGGGCAAGTGAACCCCAGGCCACAGGCGAGAGGGATTCACCAAGAAGGATCATGCCCCAGGCAATCCCGGCAAGTGTCTGGGAGTAGGCCATCTGGCTGGCAAAGACCGGCCCGGCGGTGGCGACGAGATTGAGCGCCAGGACCAGCGCGACAGCCGTCGAAGTCCCAAGCGCCAGTGTGATCATCTCACGCTGACCTATGGAAGGCGACGGCAGGAACAACGCGTCCTGTGCGAGGGCGAAAGGGAGAAGGAACAGGGCGGAGAGCGCCATCATCAACCCGACTGTAGCGCTGGCGTCGAGGTGTCGAGGACGCCAGGACATCAGGAGCGTGTGTATCGAAAGCAGAAACGGGAGAACCAAGGCTGAGGCAAGCCACAGCAGATCGCCTCGCTCTTCTGTCTCCCTCATCAGCAGGACCGCGGCCACAGCGGCAAAGCCAAGGCCCAAGCCGAAGAAACGCCGAATGCTCGGCCGCTCGAGAGCGATGAGGGCAGCAAGCAGGAACACCATGAATCCTCGCGTGCTTCCCACGAGCGCGATCATGGTGGCCTCGACATGCTCGGCGATCACGACCGTCAGTAGCTGGTACAGGCAGCCCAGGACAACCGCCCAGAGAGCGAGGAAACCGAAGTCGCGTCGCCTTGGGCGCGGCAGTCCGCGACGCGCGACAGAGACCGCCAGGCAAAGAACCGCCGCAACGACCGCCGACCAAAAAACCACTCCAAGCGGGGGAAGATCATTCCTCGACGCAAGCCGACCAAGTGCCGGAGCGATTCCGAAGATGCTACCCGCGGCAAGCACCAGGAGCGTGCCGCGCAGGGTCCTTACGGTGAGGTCGGACCGTCGCTCACGGTCGTAGATTTCCTCGGCCAGATTGCGAAAGACCTTAGCAAGCCCTCCCAAAGCGTCGCTCCGTGAAGTCACCGCGTCCAGGTCAAGCTCGGCGGGCTGAAAGGCGCCGCCTTCGATCACCTCCGCCGCACGCGTCAGGGTGTCGATGTCGTGCAGATAGGCGAGTTCGCGGTCGCGGAACCGCTTGCGCGCAAGGGAAGCGTTTATCCGAGCACGCAAGATCGTCGGCTCGAAATCCTTCGGCAGGAAGTCCTCGGCACCAAGTTCTATGGCACGGGCCACGCTCTCGGTCTCATCGTCGAGCGAGGAGACGACGATGACAGGGATGTCGCGCAGGGAAGCTTCCGCCTTCATGGAGGCAAGAACCGCATAGCCATCCATCTCCGGCATGACGATGTCGAGCAGGACGACGTCGAACGACGCATCGTTGAGGACGCGCAATGCCTCGGCGCCACTTGTGACGAGCTCGGTACGATGACCGAGCACAGTCACAGCCTTCGAGAGCTTTCGACCGCTGAACCGACTGTCATCGACTACAAGAACAGACGCCGGAGCCGCAGGTTCGCACTCGTGGGGATCAATCATGCGCCGGACTGAAGTCTGTCGAGGCAGATCTTCGACAGCGCCTCGCGCGCTGCCTCTTCCTCGCGTCGGATGCACTCGGCGATCCCTTGCGGATCTTCCGGGCGTCCCTCGTCGCACGCGTGCTCCAGCGTGTTGCAGAGATCGGCCAATCGCGAAGCCCCAAAGTCGCGCGCGTTCGACTTGAGCGTGTGCGCTGCGATCTTCAGCGCGGACCAGTCGCCTTGGGACACAGCCTCCGAAATGCGCCGTGCCAGAGCCGGGGCATCTTCCATGTAGTCGTTGCGCAGATCCTCGAGCTCCGCGACATCGTCGCCGAGGATCCTCAGCAGCCGCCCAAGGGCTTCGCGGTCAATCTCCGCTGTGTTCACTATTCCCCCAGTCTTCTTGTTATTTGACCTCGTGGGCGTCGTCTCTCCGTTGCGCCTGCCTGAACAACGCACCTCGCTTGAGGCTCGCGATCAGCGCCGTTTCATCGACCGGCTTGCTCAGATAGTCGTCCATGCCGGACTGCAGATACACATCCCGGGCAGAGGACTGTGCGTTCGCCGTCAACGCCACGATGAAGGGGCGCGGACGGCCGTCGAAGGTGCGGCGGATCTCGCCGGCCGCCTCGACTCCGTCCATTCCCGGCATTTCAATATCCATGAGAATGACGTCGTAGGTGCCGCCGCTTGCCAGTCCGACGGCCTCGGCCCCGCAGGTGGCAAGGTCGGAACTGTAGCCGTTCTTGGCAAGCATCTT
>CAZPOK010000371.1:0-2488 GCA_964587905.1 uncultured Rhodobacterales bacterium
ACCTTGCCGATGAACGGCAGGTTGCGGTTCCGCTGGGCGTAGTCGATGCCGTAGCCCACCACGAATTCGTCGGGGATCTCGAAGCCGGTCCAGGTCGCGCGGATGTCCACCTCCCGCCGCGAGGGCTTGTCGAGAAGTGCGATGGTCTCGAGTCGCCGGGGCTCCCGCGAGTGCAGCAGGTGGACGACATGGGAGAGCGTGAAGCCGGTATCCACGATATCCTCTACGACGAGCACATCGCGCCCGCCGATCTCGCCGCGCAGGTCCTTCAGGATGCGGACCTCGCGGGAGCTTTCCATGCTGTCGCCGTAGCTCGACGCCTCGAGGAAATCGACCTCGACGTTGAGGTCGATCTCGCGCACGAGGTCGGCGATGAAGACGAAGGAGCCGCGCAGGAGGCCCACCACGATGAGCTTGTCGGTGCCCGCGAAGGACGTCCGGATTTCGCGCGACAGCTCCTCGATCCGGGCGGCGATAGTCTTGGCCGAGATCATCTCGTCGATCGCGTAGGTTCGGGTCAAACCGCCGCTCCCTCTTGATTTTGCCGCCCCGGTCGCAGACATGGAACGCCACCTGATAGCAAGACGACGCGCGCATGCCCAGCCATTCGGAAACCCGCACGCTGCCCTACACGGCCGACCAGATGTACGGTCTGGTGGCCGATGTCGCGAATTATCCCGAGTTTCTGCCCTGGACGGCGGCCGCGCGCATCCGCTCGCGCGAGGACAAGGGCGATCACGAAGTGATGCTCGCCGACCTCGTGGTGTCGTTCAAGGTGTTCCGCGAGCGGTTCGGCAGCAAGGTGACGCTCTGGCCGGAGCGCAAACGGATCGACACGGAATACATCGAGGGACCCTTCCGTCACATGCGGTCGCGCTGGGAGTTCGAGGATGTCGAGGGCGGGTGCGAGGTGCATTTCGAGGTCGATTTCGAGTTCCGGAACATGATCATGCAGAAGGCGGCCGGCCTGTTCTTCTTCGACGCGATGCAGCGGATCGTGCGGGCCTTCGAGAAACGGGCGGACGCGCTCTACGGCTGAGCGCGGCGCACCCGCCTCGAAGAGGTCCGCAGGTTTGCTTCGAAGGAAAATCCGCCCGGCCCTCAGCCGAGCGCGTCGCGCAGGAGTTTCAGCGCCTGTGCGACGGACCGCGCCCGGACCTCCGCGCGTCCGAGCGGCCCGAACTCGACGGTCTCCGCCCGCGCCGGGCGGCCCTCGGCGGCAAGGCCGAAGCACACCCGCCCCTCCGGTTTGCGCTCCGACCCGCCGGGGCCGGCGATGCCGGTGACCGAGACCGCGAGCGTCGCCTCCGAGCGCGCGAGTGCGCCCGTGGCCATTTCGGCCGCGACCTCCTCCGACACCGCGCCGTGCGCGGCGAGCGTCGCTTGCGACACGCCCAGCATCTCGGCCTTGGCCGCGTTCGAATAGGTCACGAAGCCGCGGTCGAAGATGTCCGACGACCCCGGCACCTCGGTGATCGCGCCGGCGATCAGCCCGCCGGTGCAGCTTTCCGCCGTGGCGATCATTGCCCCCGCCGCGCGCGCCCGGGCGAGCAGATCCTCCGCCGGCGTCATACGCCCATCACCCCGTGCGCGACGCCCGCTGCGACCGTCACGATCACGGCGGCGGCAAGGCCCGCGATCACGTCGTCGAGCATCACGCCCATCGCGCCCGGCTGCCGGTCGGCCCATCCGACGGGGCCGGGCTTCCAGATGTCGAAGAGCCGGAACAGGACGAAGCCGCCGACCCAGCCCGGCCATGGAAACACCCAGGGGTCGGCCCCGCCGAGCCAGAGGCCCGCGGACAGCGGCCAGAGCGCGATCCACATGCCCACGACCTCGTCGATGACGATCTCGGAGGGATCCTTGTTTTGGGCATCCCGCGTCAGCCGCTCCGTGGCCCACGTCCCGGCGACGAAGGCCAGCGCCGTGGCAACGGCCAGCGCCGGAAACCCGCCGAGCGCGTGCAGCAGATATCCAACAGGGAGCGCCGCAGCGGTGCCCCATGTTCCAGGCGCGGGTTTCAGATATCCCACATATCCGAAGGTCGCGATGACGCGGATCATGCGCCCACCAGCGTGACCGTGGCGATCGCGGCGATGCCCTCCTCGCGGCCGGTGAAGCCGAGCCGTTCCGAGGTCGTCGCCTTGACGCTGATCCGCCCCGGCTCGAGCGCCATGATCTCTTCGAGCCGGGTCTGCATCCGGGCGGCGTGGGGGCCGATCTTCGGGCGCTCGCAGACCAGCGTCACGTCGCCGTTCGCGACGCGGTATCCGCGCGCGGCGGCGAGGTGCGCCGCATGACGGAGGAACACCGCGCTGTCGGCGCCTTTCCACTGCGGGTCGGAGGGCGGGAAGTGCCGCCCGATATCGCCTTCGGCCAGCGCGCCGTAGATCGCGTCGGTGAGCGCGTGCATGCCCACGTCGGCGTCGGAATGGCCGGCCAGCCCGCGATCGTGCGGAACCTCGACGCCGCACAGGACCACGCCCTC
>CAZPOK010000372.1:0-2484 GCA_964587905.1 uncultured Rhodobacterales bacterium
GGCGCCGAAGACCGTGCTCGACCGCAAGGACAGCCTGATGCAGGCGATGGAAGACATCGCGAAGGAGGATGACGCCGACCAGGTCCTGCTCTTCGTCATCGACATCCTAAACGAGGAAGCGACGCTTCTGGTGCCAAACGACCTTGCGAAGTCGATCGCCGAGAAGAGCTTCGACGCGACCGTCGAGGGCGACACGGTTGTCCTGCCGGGCATCGTCAGCCGGAAGAAGCAGATCATCCCGACTCTCAAGGTCTGACGATCCAGCCGCCGGCCCCGAACAACAGAAAGCCGAGAGGGACCGGCGCCACCGCGATCAGGATCGTCAGGACGAACCCCCCGGTCGAGAACAGACGACAGGCTCCGGCCGCGAAAGCTATGCCGCCGCCTCCGCCCAGTATGACGTTCCCGGGCATGTTGAGAAGCAGCGCCATCGCGACATAGCGGTGACGGAGCAGGAACGGCACCCAGCGTGTGGGAGCGTGCGTCTCGATGAAGCGGGTGCGGTCTCCGTATGACATGTCGCCGGACCTCAGGACGAGGGACCGCGCCCGTTCGAAACCGACGGCGCCGAGCAGCCCCGCGACCCAACCGATCGGCACGAAGCGACCGACCACGAACGCGAGAAGAAGCGCGCTGATCATGCCGCCATAGACGACGGCCGCCCCGCGCGCGCCCATGATCATCAGGAGGCCGAAACCGATCTCGGCCCCGGGAACGAAGGGGACCGCGGAGAAGAGGATGTAGGCGAGGAGCCCCAACGCCACCATGCCTGTCGCGACGGCGCCTGTTTCCGCCTCCGCGACCACGTCGTGAAGCAGAGCGGACATCCCGAAGCCGGCTCCCAGCATTGCGAGGTAGGCAAGCCCGATGAGGACGCGTCGCGCCGTCATGACACGCAGCCCATGGCGCGCGCCTCTTCCCTTCCGGATGCAGAACCGTCAGACCTGAGCACGGATCGAACCACCACCTTCGGAGACGACATGACACGCATCATCGAAAGCCTAGCCGACATCGCGGCCGACTACGATGCGCTCTTCTGTGATCTCTGGGGCTGCCTCCACAACGGAATAGCCGCCTTCCCCGAGGCGGTCGCGGCGCTCAAGGGCTTCCGCGCCGGAGGGGGCAAGGTCGTTCTTCTGACGAATGCCCCGCGGCCCTGGCGAGAAGTCGAGAAACAACTCCAACAGCTCGCTGTGCCGCCCGAGGCGTGGGACGTCATAGCGACCTCGGGCGACAGCGCACGGCTCGCGATGTTTCAGGGCGTTGTGGGCACACGCGTCCACTTCATCGGGGAGGAACGGGATCTCACGTTCTTCGAGCCGATGGAGATCGCGGGCGACGCGATCGACATCGAGCGCGTTCCGCTCCCGGAGGCCGAGGGCATCGTCTGCACCGGCCCGCGCGACAGTCACGAGGACCCGTCGGTCTACCGGCCCGAGTTCCTCTATGCGAAGCATAAGGCGCTGAAGCTTCTCTGCGCGAACCCCGACATCGTGGTCGACCGCGGCGACACGCGGGAATGGTGCGCGGGAGCCCTCGCCGCGCTCTACACCGATATGGGGGGCGAGAGCCTCTACTTCGGAAAGCCGCATCCCCCGGTCTACGATCTCGCCCGGCGGCGGCTCGCCCGGTCGGGCCAGCCAGTCTCCGAAAGCCGCATCCTGGCGGTCGGGGACGGAATCCACACCGACATCAAGGGGGCATTGCAGGAGGACATCGATTCTCTCTTTGTCACCGGCGGGCTCGCAGCGACGGAGACGAAAACGTCCCATCAGCCGGATTCGGACGCGTTAGAAGCCTACATCGAAAAGGAAAAGGTGACGCCAACCTTCGCCATCGGCCAGCTCCGCTGACGGAACTCCTCTTGACTTTCTGCGTTCGCAAAGTAATTTCCTTTCAAATTTCGGCCACTAAGTGTCCGAAAATTGCGAACCGGAGTTTGGGATGTTGGACAACGCGCCGCGCGGCACCATCGTCATCGAGGATCTCGAGATCGGCATGTCGCGCGACCTCCTGAAGGAGGTGACCGACCGAGACATCGAGCTCTTCGCCGAGGTGTCGACCGACAGAAACCCGGTGCATCTCGACGACACCTACGCGATGGACACGATCTTCGAGGGACGGATCGCGCACGGGATGCTGACCGCGGGGCTCGTCTCGGCCGTGATCGGAGAACAGCTTCCGGGACACGGGACGGTGTATCTCGGACAGACGCTCAAGTTCATGGCGCCCGTGAGACCCGGCGACATGGTCCGTGCCGTCGTCACCGTCTCCGACATCGACTATGCGAAGCGGCGCGTCACACTCGAGACCCGGTGCGAGGTCGAGGGCAAGGTGGTGCTGAAGGGCGAGGCCGTGGTGCTGGCCCCGTCGGGCAAGTTCGACTGACCTTGCACCCCCGCGGGCGCCCGGCTATCGGAGGCCCATGCGGACCGTCCGGGACTATCAGTACGTCAGGCCAGAGGATCGCGGCGCGAGCGCCGC
>CAZPOK010000373.1:0-2479 GCA_964587905.1 uncultured Rhodobacterales bacterium
TCAGCGAGACCGAGCGCCGGTCGATGACTGCCGAGCGGGACACGACCGACCGCTATCTGGCGGCCTTCCTGTCCGAACGCATCGGCAGCGAGATGACCGGCCGGATTTCGGGCATCCAGCGCTTCGGCGCCTTCGTGAAGCTGGACGAGACCGGCGCGGACGGTCTGATCCCGATCCGGTCGATTGGGGCAGAGTACTTCCATTTCGACCGCGAGGCGCAGACGCTGATGGGCTCGGAGACGGGGATGACGCTGTCGCTCGGCCAGCGGGTCACGGTGCGACTAGCCGAGGCGGTCCCGGTGACGGGGGGCCTGATGCTCGAACTGCTCGCGGTCGAAGGGACGGACATGCCCTCGCCTGTGCGCCGCGGGCGGCGCGGCCGGGGACCGGGGCCGCGCAAGCCAGCGACCGCGCGCAAGAAGGCGGAAAAGACCAAGCGCAAGGTCACACGCCGCCGCCGCGAGCGGTAAGCCGCTTTTTCCGCAGCGACGGCTTTGAGACTCGGACGCGTAGCGTTACACTCTCCAAAAAGCCAGAGCAGGTCCAACAGGTGAATTCATGCGCATTCCAGCGATGCTTCTCGCACTTGTCTTTGCTTCGTCCGCCTATGCCGACCAGGTCCGGGCGCCCGAACTTTCGATTCGTCCCATGGCGCGGAGCGGCGGCGCCGAGATGACGACCCTCGTCTCGGCGAATCGCGGCTTCGACCGGTGGATCGCCGGCTTCCGAAGCCGGGCGCTGGCGCAGGGGATCCGCCCGCAGGTCTTTGATGCCGCGTTCCGCGGCGTCCGCTACGACGTGGACGTTGTCCAGAAAGACCGCAACCAATCCGAATTCACCAAGCAGATATGGGAATATCTCGACAGCGCCGCGTCCGAGACGCGAGTCCGCAACGGGCGCGATGCGCTGCGCAAGCACCGAAGCCTCCTGTCCGAGATCGAAGCGCGCTATGGCGTCGAGGCCGAAGTCGTCACTGCCGTCTGGGGCCTCGAAAGCGCATACGGGGCATATCGCGGCAGCACGCCTCTCATCGGGGCGCTCGCGACGCTCGCCTACGACGGACGCCGCGGGCGCTTTTTCGAGCAGCAGCTTGTCGCTGCATTGAGGATCATCCAGTCCGGCGACATCCATCCCACCCGCATGACCGGAAGTTGGGCTGGCGCGATGGGCCACACCCAGTTCATTCCGACCTCCTACCTGGCCTACGCCCAGGATTTTCGCGGCGACGGCAAGCGCGACATCTGGTCGGACGATCCGACGGATGCGCTGGCGTCCACCGCTGCCTACCTCGCCCGCTTCGGCTGGACCAAAGGGCAGCCGTGGGGCGTCGAGGTCCAGCTGCCGCGCGGGTTCGACTATTCACAGACGGGCGACCGGATCAAGAAATCGCCCGCCGAATGGGCCCGGCTCGGCATCCGCGACATGCGTGGCCGGACGGTCCCGAACCATGGCCGCGCGTCCATCCTCCTGCCGGCCGGCGCCAAGGGCGCGGCGTTCATGATCTTCGACAATTTCCACGTCATCGAGCGCTACAATACCGCCGACGCCTACGTGATCGGCGTCGGGCACCTTTCCGACCGCATCCGCGGCGACGGTCCGCTGCGCACCGATTGGCCCCGAGGGGACCGCAACCTCCGGTTCGCGGAGAAGCGCGAGATGCAGGAGAGGCTGACCCGCGCCGGGTTCGACACGAAGGGCGTCGACGGTATCATCGGGCCGAACACCATCGCCGCGGTCCGCGCCTTTCAGCGGTCCCGTGGCATGGTCCCAGACGGCTACGCGAGTTACGAGGTTCTCAGGCGTCTGCGATAGGGTCCGCTCAGGTCATCCGGATCGAGCCCTTGTCGACCGACAGCATGTAACCGCGACGTGCCACCGTCCTGATCAGCAGTTCGGCCACCATCTGGTTGCCGAGCGCGTCGCGCAGCCGCTTGATTCGCGTGGCCCCCGCCGCCTCGTCGCAATCCGACGCGTTCCGCCCGGAAATCACCGCCTCGATCTCGGCGCCAGTCAGCACGTCGTCGTCCATCCGCGCCTCCGCGAGCACCGCCAGCGTCTCGAGGGCCGCATTTGTCAGCTTGAATTCCATGTCGTTCAGCATCACCGCGTTCTGTTCCCGGTCGATCGCAAGCGACTTCACCTGGATGCCCTTGCGTTCGATCTCGGTGATCCTGCGATTCTGCGCCACGATGGTCACCAGAAAGACGAGCGAGGCGACGAGAAGTCCCGTCGCGAAGAGCATCAGCACGAAGATGATGGCGCGGTAGCCTGCAAGCACCTCCGAAAACGCCGTTCCAGACTGGGCGAGGATCTCCAGAAGCTTGATCTCGGCCGCCGAGGTCAGATCGTCGTTCTCTACGAACAGTCGCTCGACTTTCGCGTTGAATGCGTTGGCGTCGGGCAGGCTGAACAGAAGCACCGCGCCCGCCACGGCAAGGATCGCGACGATGGCGACGATGCCGAGAGTGACGATGCGCGT
>CAZPOK010000374.1:0-2468 GCA_964587905.1 uncultured Rhodobacterales bacterium
ACGAACAGATGCCGCAACTGCTGCGCGACCGCGACCCGCTGATCGAGGCCTGCCGCTTCGCCGAGGAGAAGGATGCGCGCCTGCCGGGATTCGGAAGCCAGCTCTTCCAGTTCATCTCGCCGCTCTTCAGGGGCATGGACCCCGAGAAGGAGCGCATCGTCCGGGCCGCCTGCCTGCTCCACGACGTGAGCTGGCGCGCCCATCCCGACTACCGCCACGAGGTCTGCTTCGACCTCGCGACGCGGGCGAACCTCGGCGGGCTCAATCATCAGGAGCGCGTGTTCATCGGCCTCGCGCTGCTGCACCGGTACAAGAACAGCCGCGAGGGTTCGCGCTTCGAGCCGCTCTTCGGACTCCTGAGCCCGGCCGAGTTGAGAGAGGCCGAGGTCTTGGGCAAGGCCATGCGCTTCGGCGCGATGTCCTCGGGCCAGGTCCCCGAACGGATGGGATCGCTCCGCTTCTTCCCCAAGAAGAAGCTTCTCGAACTGCATCTTGCCAAGGACGCCGAGGCGCTTTTCGGCGAGGTCGCCGAGGCGCGGTTCAAGTCGCTCGCGCAGGCGCTTGGGTCAGACACGAAAGTGGTCGCGCCGCGCTGACCGCACACCTTCCGCGCCGATGCGCGGGAAGCTGCCAAGGCACAATCCCCCCACCTTCCCGCCACAATGCGACCACAATCCGGGTCGATTCTGGCGACAATAAGAAAAACAAGAAAACCGTAACCAAATGCACAAAGGCGGAAGACCAATGGCATATTCGAGCACAAGAGAAACCTTCATGGTCGGGGCGCGCCCCGTCCGGAAAATCAGGCGACGCAGGCACCGGGCGGACGAGGTCTTCCCGGAGCTGGAACCGGCGGAGGCCGCATCTCGCGGAATGCGCCGAACCACCACCTTCGCGGAGACGCTGAACGAGATGCGGGCGCAGTTCGACGAAATCGTCGAGGACCCCGGAACGGACAATCCGCTTTCGCGGCTCACGGCCTACGCGCTGAACCTGGTTCTTCTGGTTCTCGCGTTTCCGGTCGGGTTCGCGATGCTGATCGTCAACGTCCTGGGCGGCGCGAACCTGCGCACCACCGTTCACGTCCTCGCACTGACGGGCGCGGCGATCGCCCTCGTGAACACCGAAGCCGGAGCGCGTCTCCTAGGCCTCGGCTGACGCTCAGTCCGGGCGGCGCCTCAGCGCCGCCCGGTTCCCGGCCGAAAGCGCAGCCGTCTCGATCACCGTCGTGTGGATCGTGAAGATCACCGCCCCCGTTCGCGGCAGGCGGACGAGGCACTGCCTCTCGGACCTCAGATAGGGCGGCATGTCGGCGGCCGGATCGCGCGGGTTCTCTTCGGTGCGCGGCGCGAACAGCATCGGCTCACCATGCCAGAGCAGGTTCGACCGCATCAGCGGACGCCCCGTCCTCAGCCCGTCGAACAGCCTCTGCACCCGCTTGGCCACGTCGCCGTCGTACTCCGGCACCGGCTGGTGAATGCGCAGAAGCGGGCGCCCAAGCTTCTGCGACAGCGTCCAGCCCGAGGGGAACACGAGGACCGCGCCCGTCAGGACATGCTCGTCGGCCTCCTTCTCGAGGATGCAGACGTCTTCCTGCAGAAGCCGCCCCACCGTCCCCAGAGGATCGCCGCGATCGACGGGCACGTCCCGTGCGTCGGGGCAGCGCACGGAGTCCGGCGACACATCGAACCCGGCGCGCCGCGACAGCACGTCCAGCGTGATCTCCAGAACCTCCCGTGCCGCCGCCTCCGCATCCGGCTGCACCGCCACCACATCCCCGCGCCGCGTCGCGAGCAGCGTCTCGCGCAGGCGCATCTGCGCGCCGTAGACCTCGTCGACGAACATCCAGTCGTCGGGGCCGATCGGCCGCATGCCCGGCAGCCGCCGGAACGACGGATCCTGCCACGGCGCATCGGGCAGCCGGTCCTGAAGGATGAGGTCACTCATGGCGCATCACTAGCGCGTGTCCGGTGAGACGAAAAGGCACGGAAACGACCTTTGCAGCGGTCGGTTTTGGCGCAGCGCGACCCGATGGGCAGGCCGCACTCTGAAACCCGGCGAGGAGGACCAGCCATGGAGATGCACTACAGCGAACGCCGCAAGATCGATCCCGCCCGCGGCGCGACACTCGGCGACGGCAGCCCCAACGACAACGACCGCATCGAGATCGGCCCGACCCTGCTCGCCTTCCGGGAATGGGAGGCCGCCGGCCTCGCCCTGCCCGATCTCGCCGGCTTGCGGGACTTCCGCTGGCGCCGGCTCGTCGACGCGATCGTCGCGCGCGGCTACGGCGGGCTCCTCATGTTCGATCCGATGAACATCCGCTACGCCACCGATTCCACCAACATGCAGCTCTGGAACACCCACAATCCGTTCCGCGCCTGTCTGGTCTGCGCCGACGGCTACATGGTCCTCTGGGACTACAAGAACTCCCCCTTCCTCGCCGATCACAATCCGCTCGTCCGCGA
>CAZPOK010000375.1:0-2434 GCA_964587905.1 uncultured Rhodobacterales bacterium
ATGTGCGCCCGGCTCCGGCGGATGTTGAGGTTGTCGAGATGGTCGTCCATCACCACGTCGGCCGGCATCGGCCCGGCGAGCCACTCGTCGATCGCCTCCTCCGCCTCGCGCGGCGTCACGCCCTCGAGCTGGCCGAGATAGGCGTTGAAACGCGCCCTGTCTCCGTCGATTGCCGCCACCTCGTCGGGATCGGCCTCGGGCCACCGCGTCAGGATCGCTTCCTGAAACGCCGGCCAGTCGGCGGCCACCTCCTGCCACTTCATGTCGGTCTCCTTGGGGTCGTTTCGGGACCAATGACCAAGGGCGCCCGATGTTCCGTGCGACGGGTTCAGAAGGTGTTCTTCACCGTGTTCGCCGCGCCCGAGATGTCGCGCCCGATCCCGTCGACCGTGTTGCAGGCCGAAAGCGCGCCAAAGAGCGCGGCGATGATTGCGATGCGTTTCATTCGCTCACTCCTCGGACCACCAGACGTCCGGCTGAAAGCCGATCCAGTCGCCGTAGATTGGCAGGGTGTCGGGATAGCTCAGCTCCTTCGCATGGGCAAGATAGCTGACCGGGTTGTGCCAGACGGGGATTACGTAGCGCCCCGAGGTCAGCACCCGGTCGAGCGCGCGCGTCGCGGCGAGGAAGTCCTCTCCGCTGGTCGAGGTGATCATCGTGTCGATCAGCCCGTCGATCGCGGGTGACGCGACGCCCATCATGTTGCGCGACCCTTCGGCGTCGGCCGCCTCGGAGCCCCAGTAGCTGAACTGCTCGTTGCCGGGGCTCAGCGACAGCCCCCACTGATACCAGACCATGTCGAAGTCGAAGGTGTTGGTGCGTTCCTTGAACTGGGCGCTGTCGACCGTCGTGATGGTCGGTTCGACCCCCAGACGCGACAGCGCCCCCGCGTAGATGTCGACGATCTGCTGGGGTTCGTTGGCGCCCTGGGTGAGCAGGATCTCGAAGGCAAAGGGCGCGCCCTGCGCGTTCTTCATCCGGCCGTCCTGGATCGTCCAGCCGGCCTCCTCCATCAGCTCCATCGCGCGGGCGATGTTGGTGCGGTTGCGTTCGGTTCCGTCGCCTTCCGGGAGCGCATAGCCCTCGAGAGCGCCGGGCAGGAGCGCCTCGGCATAAGGCTCCAGCATCTCGCGCACGCGTCCCTCGGCGGGTCCGGGCTCCATCCCGAGCACCGAGTTCGAGAAGTAGGAGGTGATCCGGGTGCCGTCGGCCGCGTTGAGCGTCTGGTTGACGAATTCGTAGTTGAAGGCATTGAGCATCGCCTCGCGCACGCGCCAGTCGGCAAAGACGCCGCTGCGCGTGTTCATGACGAGGCCGGTCATCCCCGAGGGCCGCTGGTGCGGGATCTCGGACTTCACCACGTCGCCGCGTTGAACCGCCGGAAAATCGTATTGCCCGGCCCACTTCTGCGCGTTGGTCTCGCGCATCGTGGTGAGCAGCCCGCTGGTGAACGCCTCGAACATCACCGTGCCGTCGCCGAAGAACTCCATGCGGATCTCGTCGAGGTTGGCCTGGCCGCGCATGAACGGAACGTCCTTGCCCCAGTAGTCCGGGTTGCGCCGGAGCGACACGAAGCGGCCCGGCTCGAAGTCGTCGATGACGTAGGGCGCGGTGGAGATCGGAATGACGTCGGTGCCCGATTCCGCGAAATCGACGCCGTCCCACTGCGCCTTCTTCAGGATCGGCCGCATTCCCATGATCAGGGCGAGCTCGCGGTCGGGTTCGGTGAAGGTGAAGCGGACGCTGCGCGGTCCCGTCCGCTCGACGGAGGCCACCTTCTCCCAGCTGCCGCGGTAGCGCGGATGGCCCTCGGTGCCGAGCGTCTCGTAGGACCAGATCACGTCCTCCACCGTCACCGGTGCGCCGTCCGAGAATCGGGCCTCCTCCCGAATCGTGAATTCGACCCAGCTGCGGGCCGGGTCTGTCTCCACCGATTCGGCGAGAAGGCCGTAGAGCGCGAAGGGTTCGTCCCAGCTCCGGCCCATCAGGGACTCGTAGGCGAGGAAGCGAAGCTGCCACGGCACTCTCCCCTTCAGGATGTGCGGGTTGAGCGAATCGAAACTGCCGACCTCGCCCTGAACGATGCGCCCGCCCTTGGGCGCCCCGGGGTTGGCATAGGGCAGAGACACAAAATCAGGGGGGAGGGCGGGGTCGCCATACATAGCTATGCCATGTTTCGGCTCGGCCAGAGCCGTCGTCGCCAGCACGGCCAGCGCGACTGAGGCCGAGGCCCGGCGGAGGCCCGCGAATATCTGCATCTTCATTTCGGCGACAATCCTCTGCTCTCGTTATCGTTGGAGGCGAGGGTAATCGCGGTCTTAAGCCTTTTCAAACTTTTAGCTTGGCCCTCGGCGATCACTTGCGTATAAAGGGGGCACTGCTCGATAGGTTTCTTGCCTGTATGAAACCTGCCTCAATAACTTAACGCCGGCCT
>CAZPOK010000376.1:0-2409 GCA_964587905.1 uncultured Rhodobacterales bacterium
TGACCGGCACGCGGCTGTTGGAATCGGTGAGCAGGATCACCCGGCTCGTCGACTGACCGACACCGAAGATCCGCCCGACAAGGCCGAGGCCGTCGGTCGTCGCCCAGCCGTCGCGGATGCCGTCCCGCGCGCCGACATTAAGCAGCACCGACTGCCGGAACGGCGACCCAGAATCGGCGAGCACGACGCCCGTGACGTAGGTGAGCGCCGGATCGAGACGAACCCGGTTGAGGTCCAGAAGCTTGGCGTTCTCCTGTTCGAGCTGCAGCGCCGCCTCGCGCCAGGCACGCATCTGCCGAAGCTCCCGGCGAAGTTCCTGGTTCTGATCGTAGAGGCTCGCGTAGGACTGGAAGCCCTCGACCATCTCGGCGGTCTTGGTGACCGGCACGAGCGCCCATTCGAGGTTCGGCACGATCCGGTCGACGATGGCCGCGCGAAGCCGTTCCGCACGCGGGCTGTCGATCCGCCAGAGCAGGAAGACCGCGAGCAGCACGAGCACCGTCCCCGCGACGAGGATGCGCCGGATCGGGCGGGCGAAGTCTTCGCTGCTGCCTCGGTCTCTTGCCACGGCCTATTCCCCGGGCCGGCAGGGGCCGGCCGTCTAGCTGTCGTAGTCTATCACATGCCGGAGCTGTTTTTCGTACTCCAGCGCCTTGCCGGTCCCGATCGCCACGCAATTCAGAGATTCGTCGGCGACCGAGATCGCGAGACCCGTCTGTTCGCGCAGCGCGAGGTCAAGATCGCCCAGAAGCGCCCCGCCGCCCGTCAGCATCACCCCCCGGTCGACGATATCGGCGGCGAGATCCGGCGGCGTCGCCTCGAGTGCGGTCATCACCGCCTCGCAGATCGTCTGTACCGGTTCCGACAGCGCCTCGGCCACCTGCGCCTGGTTGATCTCTGTTTCCTTCGGCACGCCGTTCAGGAGATCCCGTCCCCGGATCTGGAGCGATGCGCCGCGCCCGTCGTCGGGCATCCGCGCCGTACCGATCGTGGTCTTGATCCGCTCGGCCGTCGCTTCGCCGATCAGAAGGTTATGCTGGCGGCGGAGATAGGAGATGATCGCCTCGTCCATGCGGTCGCCGCCGACGCGGACCGACCGGGCATAGACGATGTCGCCCAGCGAGAGCACCGCGACCTCGGTCGTCCCGCCGCCGATGTCGACGACCATCGAGCCCGTGGGATCGGTGATCGGCATGCCCGCGCCGATGGCGGCGGCGATCGGTTCCGCGATCAGCCCTGCGCGGCGCGCGCCGGCCGACAGGACCGACTGGCGGATCGCGCGCTTCTCGACCGGGGTGGCGCCATGTGGCACGCAGACGATGATCTTGGGCTTGGAGAAGGTCGTCCGCCTGTGCACCTTGCGGATGAAGTGCTTTATCATTTCCTCGGCGACGTCGAAGTCGGCGATGACGCCTTCGCGCATCGGCCGGATCGCCTGGATCGAGCCCGGCGTGCGGCCGAGCATGAGCTTGGCGTCCTCGCCCACGGCAAGGACCTGCTTCTTGCCGTCCTTGACGTGGTAGGCCACGACCGAAGGCTCGTTGAGGATCACGCCCCGGCCCTTGACGTAGACCAGCGTGTTCGCCGTTCCGAGGTCGATAGCCATGTCGGATGAAAACAAGCCGCCGAGGCCAAACATCTGCGCAATCCCGCTTTCGAAATCCTGCCCGCGCCCGAGTCTTTCCGCCCGGACGCTCGCCTTATAGGGCTGGCGCGGTTAACGCGAAAGGTCCGGATGCAAAAAAGCCACGCCGCGTGGCGCGAA
The DNA here is from genome assembly GCA_964587905.1 of uncultured Rhodobacterales bacterium. GTDB lineage: Bacteria > Pseudomonadota > Alphaproteobacteria > Rhodobacterales > Rhodobacteraceae > DAINOF01. Next base: position 1,766 of record CAZPOK010000376.1, read on the forward strand.
GGCGGCATGTCGCCTCCCGAAACGGCCGCGGCGGTGAAAGGCCGCCAGCCCGTCATGAGGCACGGCCCACGGAAAGAGCGCGGTCGACCAGAGGCCGCGCGCTATCTCAGCCGCGGCGGCCGGTCCGGATCCGTTCCCGGCGCCGCCGGACCGGGCGCGGCCTCGGGCTGCGGCAGATCGAACCTGAGCCCGACCCTGGCGAGCCGCGCCGTCACCGGATCGCTCGCCCGGAAGAAGGCCACGTCGAGTTCTCCCGCCTCCACGCCGGAGAAGGTGAGCGCCTCGCCCGCCGCGCGCGCAAGGCCGGGCTCGGCGCCCGGCAAGGCGTCGACGAAGCCGAGGAGATGTCCTTCGCGCCCGTCCTCGTAGGTGACCGCCGCAAGCCAGGCGTGCCTGGCCAGCCCCTGGGCGGAGGCAAGCTTGGCGTCGAGCGCCGTCAGCAGAACCTCCGGCAGGCCCGCGGGCGGAGAAAGCCGGCTCGGGCGCGCCTCGTCCTCCGACGGGCGGGCCGTCAGTGTCTCCGCGAGCCACGCCACCGCCTCGGGAGGCATCAGGAAGCCGAAGGCGACGCCGTGATGCCCGAGGTCTTCGAGGACGAAGGACGCGCCCTCGACCTCGAAGACCTCGGGCATCACGGCGTCGCC
>CAZPOK010000377.1:0-2389 GCA_964587905.1 uncultured Rhodobacterales bacterium
GCCGCTGTCGAAGCCGAAGAGGCTGAAGCTGTAGATCTTGCCATTGTGGGTGAAGCTGTCGGACAGGGCGTCGTTCTTCAGAAGCTGAACCCGGTCCGCGCAGCCATTCGCGTTCAGCGACCCGCCGAACCCGCTCTTGCGCGAGTAGTTCGGTCGGATGCCGTTCGCTCGGCCGTTCGCGCAGGGATCGGCGAGGTTCGGCGTCTCCCAAAGGGAGAAATTGTAGGAGGTGTTGAACGTCCTCACCATGCCGTCAAACGACGCCTTGAACTTCAGGTTCAGCCGGGCGACCTTAACATGCTCGCCCTGATAGATGACGCGGTTCATGTGGGTGAAGACGCCCACGTCGAACTTCTTGTTCACATCGAAACGCTCGCCAAGGTTCACCGCATCGAAAGCGAAGCCGCTTCGGCCCTTGTACCCCGGGAAGGATTCGCCCCACCTTATTTCGTCCTTGCCCGCGCCGGTAATGCGTGGTGACCCGACCTTCGAAACGATGTCCCAGGAACCGGCAACCGACTTGACCGTAACCTGAGATGCCTGCGCGGCCGTACCGGCGAGAGCGATCGCGACGACGGAAAGGAAATTCCTCAACACTCAGATGCCCCTTTTCGAACCCACCGAGCCCTATTCTTCCGGACTCTGGAACCAACTACGACCGCCGGATTGCCAAAACACCGAAACCGACCCCTGCCAGACAGCTTCATTGTGGTGACAGACCGTTTCCGGTTGTTAGTCCCGCCGGCCCGCCGCTTCCGGATCCTGCATCAGGAAACAGTCTTCGACGACTGCCTCAATTGACGCGTTCTTGCCGCAATCCTACCACGATTTTGCCCAGTTCTGACGCTCGCACCTAGCTTGAAAGCCGACGGCGATCAAGGAAAATATGGGCTCCCCGGAACGGGAAGACACACGATAGGCTAACCCCGCCGCAAAACCGTGGGCCTGTCGCCGAAAGACGACGGCCCGCTTGGGGCCGGTCAGAGCGCGTCGCGGACGTCCGTGAGCCGGCCGGTCACAGCCGCCGCCGCCGCCATCGCGGGGCTCATCAGGTGGGTCCGTCCTCCCCGACCCTGCCGGCCTTCAAAGTTTCGGTTCGAAGTCGCGGCGCATCGCTCGCCGGGCGACAGTTGATCGGGGTTCATGGCGAGGCACATCGAACAGCCGGCAAGACGCCATTCGAAACCGGCAGCCTTGAAGATGTCGGCCAGACCTTCCTCCTCGGCCTGTGCGCGGACGAGGCCCGATCCGGGCACCACCATGGCGCGAAGACCGTCCTTGATCTTCTTGCCCTTGAGGATCGCCGCAGCGGCGCGAAGATCCTCGATCCGGCCATTCGTGCACGACCCGATGAAGACCGTGTCGATCTCGATCTCCCCGAGCGGCGTGCCGGGCTCCAGACCCATGTACTCGAGCGCCCGGCGCGCCGCCTCGACCTTGCCGCCCTTGAAGTCTTCCGGGGCCGGAACGACGCCGGTAATCGGAAGGACGTCCTCGGGCGACGTTCCCCACGTCACGACCGGCGCGATGTCCTCGCCGCGGATCGTCACGACCTTGTCCCAGTGCGCGTCGGGATCGGAGCGGAGCGTCCTCCACCAGGCCATGGCTGCGTCCCATTGCGCGCCTTTCGGGGCATGGGGGCGCCCTTTGATGTACTCGAAGGTCTTCTCGTCCGGCGCGATGAGCCCGGCGCGCGCGCCGCCTTCGATCGCCATGTTGCAGACTGTCATCCGGCCTTCCATCGAGAGAGAGCGGATCGCCTCGCCGCAGTACTCGATCACGTAGCCGGTGCCGCCAGCGGTTCCGGTGTGCCCGATGACCGAAAGCGTGATGTCTTTCGCCGTCACGCCGGGGCCGAGCTGTCCCGTGATCTCGACCTTCATGTTCTTCGACTTCTTCTGGATCAGCGTCTGCGTCGCGAGCACGTGCTCGACCTCGGACGTTCCGATTCCATGGGCAAGCGCCCCGAAGGCGCCGTGCGTCGCCGTGTGACTGTCGCCGCAGACGATGGTCATGCCGGGCAGGGTCCAGCCGTTCTCCGGGCCGATGATGTGGACGATCCCCTGACGGATATCATTGACCGGGTAGTAGTGAACCCCGAAGTCCCGCGCGTTCTTGTCGAGCGCATCGACCTGGATACGGCTCTCCTCGTTCTCGATGCCCTTCTGCCGATCGAGGGTGGTCGGAACATTGTGATCGGGCACCGCGATTGTCTTTTCCGGCGCGCGGACGGTACGCCCGCTCATCCGAAGTCCCTCGAACGCCTGTGGCGACGTCACCTCGTGGACGAGATGGCGGTCGATGTAGAGAAGGCTGGTCCCGTCTTCGTCCTCTTGAACGAGATGGGCGTCCCAGATCTTGTCGTAGAGCGTCTTGCCGGTCATGGCGG
>CAZPOK010000378.1:0-2380 GCA_964587905.1 uncultured Rhodobacterales bacterium
GACATGGGGCGGCTCCATCGATGACGCCCCCGGACGTTAGCAGGCGCGTGTCGCAGGGCCAAGTCCGCCGGGGCGCGCATGGGCGAGGGTCGGCGATTCCCTCGCTGCCTCCCTCCCTCCCTCCCTCCCTGCCGGTCTTCTCCTCTCGCGGACCGGGCCGCCACACGGGTGACGCAGGGTGACACGGCTCCTTCTGTTCCGCTTCGCGCAACACCGAGCCGTAAAGCTGTGGATTGTTCGCTGACCGCGGATACTTGCCGCTTTGTCGACCGTTTGATGGCGAAAACTCGCCAAAAATCCTTGGAGCAGCCGCTGATGTGCGTTACGCTCCTTTAATGTTGAGTATCAGTCCAGAGGGGGCTTACATGTTTAGACTCAGAACTATGGTCGGCGCAGCAGCGTTGGCGCTTGCGGCAGGAACGGCATCTGCTGCAACGATCGATTTTACTGACAGTGCAACCTACGCCGGTGCGGACTCGTCGTCCATATCGGGGTCGGTCTTCGGTAAGACGTGGACGGTGACGGGGCGTCCCGCCGATAGCCTGAACTTCAGTCAGGCCTATGACGGCGCGCCGTTCGATTCGCCGCTCGCCGACGAGATCGACGGTCTCGGCATCGTGGACGACGAGATTTCGAATTCGACCGACATGCGTGCGGAAAGGTTGCGGATTGAATTCTCCGGGCCGGTCACCATAGCCGGACTGCATTTCCTCGATCTCTTCTTCGGTCCAGATGGCGCGGAGAAAGTGCAGGTCTGGATTAACCGCGATGGCTTCAGCGGCTTTGGCGGTGGCGGTGCGGACGCCGTCGTGGAGGCGACCGATGCATTCCAGACGATGGGCGGATACAGGTTCTACGAGACGAACTGGACGGGCGTGACGTCGCTGGTGTTCGGTGTCGGCGCCGGGTCGAACGATCCGGCCGGCGTTCCGGACGCAGCGCTCGCCGGCATCGAAGTCGTGCCGCTTCCGGCCGCGGGCTGGCTGCTGCTTGGCGGTCTCGGCGGTCTTGCCGCGATGAAGCGCCGCAAGAAAGCCTGAGGCTCAGAACAGATTTGGAAACGGCGGCCTTCGGGCCGCCGTTTTCTTTTGCGGCACGAGCGGCCCCGAGTCTCCATGGTCATGCGACCGCAAGGTGACGCGAAGGCGTGAGTCCCCGTCCGGCCCCGGACGCCCGGTCAGAGGCCGAGCTTCTTCACCACCAGATCGTTGACCGCCTTGGGATTGGCCTTGCCGCCCGTCGCCTTCATGACCTGTCCGACGAACCAGCCCGCGAGCTTCGGGTTCGCCCTCGCCTTCTCGACCTGGGCGGGATTCGCCGCGATGACCTCGTCCACCGCCGCCTCGATGGCGCCGGTGTCGGTGACCTGCTTCATGCCGCGCTCTTCGACGATCCGGGCGGGGTCGCCACCCTCGGTGTAGACGATCTCGAAAAGGTCCTTGGCGATCTTGCCGGAGATCTCGCCGGTCGCGATCAGGTCGATGATCTTTCCCAGTTGAGCGGGGGACACCGGGCTTTCCGTGATGTCGCGGGTGTCCTTCTTCAGTCGCCCGAACAGTTCGTTGATGACCCAGTTCGCGGCCTGCTTGCCGTCGCGGCCCGCGGCCACCGTCTCGAAATACGCCGCCGCCTCGGTTTCGGCCGTCAGAACGCCCGCATCGTATTCCGTCAGCCCGAACTCGGTCACGAACCGCGCCTTCTTCTCGTCGGGCAGTTCCGGCAGCGAGGCCGCGATGTCGTCGACCCAGGCCTGCTCGATCTCGAGCGGCAGGAGATCGGGGCAGGGGAAGTACCGGTAGTCGTGCGCCTCCTCCTTCGACCGCATCGAGCGGGTCTCGCCCCGGTCGGGATCGTAGAGCCGCGTTTCCTGCACGACCGCGCCGCCGCCTTCGACGATGCCGATCTGGCGGCGCGCCTCGACCTCGATCGCGGCCTGGATGAAGCGCATCGAGTTCATGTTCTTCACTTCGCAGCGGGTGCCGAGCACGGAGTGGTCACCGGTCTCCTGATAGCGCTCGTAGTCGCCCGGCCGGCAGATCGAGACGTTGACGTCCGCCCGCAGGTTCCCGTTCTGCATGTTGCCGTCGCAGGTGCCGAGGTAGCGCAGGATCTGGCGGAGCTTGGCCACGTAGGCCGCGGCCTCTTCCGGCCCGCGGAGGTCGGGGCGCGAGACGATCTCCATCAGCGCGACGCCGGTGCGGTTGAGGTCCACGAAGGACATCGCCGGGTCCATGTCGTGGATCGACTTGCCGGCGTCCTGCTCGAGATGGATGCGCTCGATCCGGACGTTCCGAGCCACCCCCGGGGCCATGTCCACCAGCACCTCGCCCTCGCCCACGATCGGGTGGTAGAGCTGGCTGATCTGGTAGCCCTGCGGCAG
>CAZPOK010000379.1:0-2373 GCA_964587905.1 uncultured Rhodobacterales bacterium
ATTCGCCCGGAATGTAGCTGATTACCTCGAAACCGTTGGTCAGGCGCACCTTGGCGACCTTCCGCATGGCCGAGTTCGGCTTCTTCGGCGTCGTGGTGTAGACGCGGGTGCAGACGCCCCGTTTCTGCGGGCACCCTTCGAGGTGCAGCGACTTGGAGCGTTTCACTTTCGGCTGCCGCGGCTTGCGGATCAGCTGCTGGATCGTCGGCATTGGGTCTCGTTCCCCGTGTTGCAACAACTTTCAGTGGGGCGCGCGACCCCGGCTCGTCGACGGCGCGCCTCACGCGTCCGCAAAGCGCAAAAAACCGCAATGCGCCCCGATCGCGGGCGCAACGCGGTGGGTCTCCAGAGGATCGGGCCCAAGAGCCGGATCGTGACCACTACAGTTCTGTGACAGGCGTGGGAGAACTCCCGTGTCGCCCGAGTGCGCGCGATATACGGGGAGTCGGATGGGGTGTCAACAGCATCCCCGCCCTGTCAACGCATTCTGAGCGGCATGACGGCGCGGCGCCGCAGATGCCGCTCCCGCAGGAGCGTGTAGATGCCCGTCCCCGCGATGACCGACGCGCCGATCAGGGTGAGGACCGATGGCCAGTCGCCGAAGATGAAGAGCCCCAGGAGCAGCGCCCAGATCAGGCTGGTGTAGCGGAACGGCGCGACGAGGCTCAGATCGCCCACCCGCATCACCATCACCGAAAAGAGATAGCCGCCGATGACGAAAATCGTGGCCCCCGCGAGGAGCGCCGCATGCTGGGGCGTCACCGGCGCCCAGGTGGTCCCGAGACTGCCGATCGCGCCGAAGAGCGCGACCCCCGCCGCCGCGCTGACGGCGACCGTCAGCGACGGCACCTCGCGCGAGAGCCGCCGCGTGGCGAGATCGCGGATCGTGACGAACAGCACCGAGACGAGCGCGTAGACGGAGTAGATCGTGAAGCCCTCGGTTCCCGGGCGCACGATCAGGATGACCCCGGCGAACCCCACGAGGATCGCGGTGAAGCGGCGCCAGCCGAGGGGCTCGCGGAAGAACAGCGCTCCGGCGAGCGTGACCGAGAGCGGGATGGTCTGGATGATCGCGGTAGCATTGGCGATCGGCATGTTGAACAGCGCCGTGATGAAGAAGAACGCCGCACCGACCTCGGCGACGGAGCGGATGGCGACTATCCCCTTGTCGCGCGGAGAGAGATCGAAGCGCAAACCGCCCATCACGTGCGCGAGCAGGACGAGAAGCACCGTGGTCGCCATCCCGCGCAGAAAGACCGCCTGAAAGAACGGCAGATCCTGCCCGACCGCCTTCATGCAGGCGTCATTGAGCGTGAACGCGGCCATCGAGGCCATCATCAGAAGCGCGCCGCGCGTGTTGTCGGAGGGGGATGTCATGCGGCTCGCCTAGCAGTGGCCGCGCATGGCGAAAAGCGGATTCGGAACTCGCGGGTGGGCGGATGCTTCTGCCCCGCTGCGAAGCGGGATTTGCGCGCATGGCCGCTGCCGCTCCCTTCAATCCTCAGCTCGACGGTGTCGCAAAAGAAAGGCCCCCGCCGAAGCGGGGGCCCCTATCACTCGCGCACGCCGCGATCAGTCGCGGCTCTCCGGCGTGTCGACGAGATCGGCGTCGATCTCTTCGCCGACGAACGTCTCTTCCGGCGCCGCGAGCGCGGCCGCTGCTTCCGCCTCGGCGCGCGCCGCCTCGAGAACGGCCAGGTCACGCTCGGCCGCGACGCGTCGGACGCGCTGGGTCGCCCCACCCGTCCCCGCCGGGATCAGGCGCCCGACGATGACGTTTTCCTTGAGACCGACTAGCTTGTCGCGCTTGCCCTGAACCGAGGCCTCGGTGAGGACCCGCGTGGTCTCCTGGAACGACGCCGCGGAGATGAACGACCGGGTCTGGAGCGAGGCCTTGGTGATCCCCAGAAGGATCGGCTCGCCCTGGGCCGGACGACCGCCCTTGGAGATCGCCTTTTCGTTGGCCGCGTCGAATTCGGCCTTGTCGACATGCTCACCCTTGAGAAGCGTTGTCTCCCCGCTGTCGAGGATCTCCCACTTCTGAAGCATCTGGCGGACGATCACCTCGATATGCTTGTCGTTGATCTTCACGCCCTGGAGCCGGTAGACGTCCTGCACCTCGTCGATGAGGTAGTCGGCCAGCGCCTCGATCCCCATGATCCGCAGGATGTCGTGCGGCGCGGGGTTCCCGTCCATGATGTAGTCACCCTTCTGGACGAAGTCGCCTTCGGCCACCGGGATGTGCTTGCCCTTGGGCACCATGTACTCGACGGGCTCGAAGGACTCGTCGGCGGGTTCGATCGTGATCCGGCGCTTGTTCTTGTAGTCGCGCCCGAACTTCACGTAGCCGTCGATCTCGGCGATGATCGCGTG
>CAZPOK010000380.1:0-2367 GCA_964587905.1 uncultured Rhodobacterales bacterium
AATCCTGCAGAGCTCGTAGCGAGGCCGGGCTTCACGCAGATGTGTGGGTCGATCCCTGCGAGAGGCTCCCGAGGGAACCGACACTTCCTGTAGCCGCTTGATATCCGAACAGCTCCAAGGAGGCACTGTCGCCCTGCCAGCGGTTCAGATCGTGCCGAGCATGCCGAGTGCTCGCGCTTGGGGCTGTCGGCCTTCCTAACTGTGCCGGCAAGCAGTCGTGGCTCGATTCCGCCGGAGAGGGCGCTGAAGCAGTTTCCACCCTCTTCTGGATCGTGGTTCCGGCGGCAGCGTTGATATGGACGGTTGTCGTCGGTCTTGCGCTCTATGCCGGCGCGCTCCGGCCGGGAACACATTCCAAGCGCAGAGCAAGTCAGATGATCATCTGGGGTGGCATCGTCGCGCCGACGCTCACGATCTTCGTCCTGATGGTTTCGTCTCTGGTCCTGCTGAGGGAGATGACGGCGGGCTCTCCGGACCTGACGCTGCACGCGCGCGGCGAACAGTGGTGGTGGCGCATCTCGCATGAAGGCCCCGATGGCGAACCCGTGCCGACACCGAACGAACTCCGCCTGCCGTCCGGCCGGAAGGCGGAGATCGTGCTGACTGCCGAGCGGGTGATCCACTCGTTCTGGGCGCCGAGCCTCGGGGGCAAGATGGACATGATCCCGGGGCGGGTGAACCGCATGACGCTGACGCCGACCGAGCCGGGGATCTATCGCGGGCAATGCGCCGAGTTCTGCGGCGAGGCGCATGCGCAGATGGCCTTTCCGGTCATCGTGATGGAACCGGACGCGTTCCAGACATGGCTCGCCGCGCAGGCGCGGCCGGCCCTCGCGCCGCAGAGCGACGCGGCACGGCGGGGGGCGTCTCTGTTCCTGTCGAACGGGTGCGGCGCGTGCCATGCGATCCGCGGGACCGAGGCTGCTGGCGCCGTGGGGCCGGACCTCACGCATGTGGGCTCGCGCCTGTCCATAGGCGCGGGCACGCTGCCGGCCACGGCCGAGGCGATGGCGGAGTGGATCGCTGCGCCCCAGCATGTGAAACCCGGCGTACGGATGCCCGCGTTCGACGTTCTGGGCGACGAAGCCATCGGCCTCATCGCCGCCTATCTGTCGGAGCTCCAATGAAGGAACCCCTGCTCAGACCCAGCCTGCAGGACGACCCAGATCTGCGCGAGGCGCAGCGCGCACGGCTGTCGGAGGTCTGGAAGGAGCCGACGGGATGGCGTTACTTTTCCGCGGTCAACAACGACATCGTCGGCAAGTGGTACACTCTGGGCGCGTTCTTCTTCTTCGCCTTCGCGGGGGTGCTCGCACTGCTGATGCGCACGCAGCTTGCGGTACCTGACAACGACTTCCTTTCGATGGAGTTCTACAACCAGGCGTTCACGATGCACGGGACAATGATGATGTTCCTGTTCGCCGTGCCGGTGTTCGAGGCGGTCGCGATCATGCTGCTGCCCGAGCTTCTGGGCAACCGGGATCTCCCGTTCCCGAGGCTTTCGGCCTTCGGGTTCTGGTGCTTCGTGATCGGCGGCGTCTTCGTGACGGGGTCGATCTTCTTCGGCGCGGCGCCGACCGGCGGCTGGTTCATGTATGCGCCGCTCAGCTCGGAGAAGGAGCTCATGGGCATCGGTGCCGACATCTGGCTGCTGGGCCTGTCGTTCATCGAGATCGCGTCGATCGCCGCGGCGGTCGAACTCATCGTCGGCGTCCTGAAGTCGCGGCCACCGGGCATGCGGCTGAACCTCATGCCGCTCTACTGCTGGTATGTCCTCGTCGTGGCCGGAATGATCCTGTTTGCCTTCCCGCCGCTGATCGCTGGCGATCTGCTGCTGGAGGTCGAGCGCGCGTTCGACTGGCCGTTCTTCGACCCGGACCGCGGCGGCGACCCGCTTCTGTGGCAGCACCTGTTCTGGATCTTTGGTCATCCGGAGGTCTACATCGTCTTTCTGCCGTCCATCGCAATCGTGGCGACCATCGTGCCGACCTTCGCGCGCGTCCCGATGGTCGGGTATTCGTGGGTCGTGCTATCGGCGGTGGGGACAGCGTTCATCAGCTTTGGCTTGTGGGTACACCACATGTACACCACGGGGCTGCCCAATATCTCGCTGAGCTTCTTCTCGGCCGCGTCAGAGGCGATTGCGATTCCGACCGGCGTACAGATTTTCGCTTTCATCGCTACGCTTCTCGTGGGACGCGTCACCTTTTCGGTGCCGATGCTCTACGCGGCCGGTGCGCTCGCGATCTTCGTCATGGGCGGGCTCACCGGGGTCATGGTCGCAATGGTGCCCTTCGACTTCCAAGCCCATGACAGCTACTTCGTGGTCGCGCACCTGCACTACACGCTGATCGGCGGCGTGCTGTT
>CAZPOK010000381.1:0-2366 GCA_964587905.1 uncultured Rhodobacterales bacterium
TGCCTCGGCGCCTGCGCGAACGCGCCGATGGCGCAGATCGGCAAGGACTACTACGAGGACCTGACGACGGAGCGGCTGGCGCAGATCATCGACGAGTTGGCCGCGGGCAAGGTTCCGGTGCCGGGGCCGCAGACCGGGCGCTTCGCCTCGGAGCCGGCCTCGGGGCTGACGAGCCTCGCGGGCGACGGGGCAGGCGAGCCGCAGAACGCCTCGGTCGCCTTGGCGACATCGATCGGGGATACCGTCAAGCGTATCGACGGAACTGAGGTCCCGCTCCGGACGCCGTGGCTCGGCAAGGGCACCGGGCCCGAGGAGCCGCCGGTCCGGCCCGAGCCGATCCCGACGCCGACGCCCGCCGCGGCCGAGAAGACCGGGCGGCCCGCCGAAGGCAGCGTGGTGCCCGAGAACACCGGCACACGGCCCGAAGCGCTGACCGTGCCGCGCCCCGAGGGGCCGGACGACCTCACCAGGATCAGGGGCATCGGCCCGAAGATCGAAAAGCTGCTGAACTCGCTGGGGTTCTTCCATTACGACCAGATCGCGAACTGGTCGGAGTCGGACATCGTCTGGGTTGACGAGAACCTCGAGACGTTCCGCGGCCGCGTCACCCGCGACGACTGGGTCGAGCAGGCCAAAAAGCTCTCCCAAGGGGGAGAGACAGACGGGACCTGACGCGTTACAACCTAAGTCGGAGTGGACACGCACTCTCAAGGACTTGGAGAACGAAACATGACGAAACAGACCCAAGACTCCATGTTGCTGGTCGGGACAATCTCGGGCGCGGTTTTCTTCCTGGCGTTCGTGCTGCTGATGGTTGTGGGGGGATACACATTTTCTCCGGCGCTGTTCCTCGCTCTGGCGGTGGCCGCAGTGGTGGCAGTTTTTCTGTTCATCGCGTTCCACCGGAAGCCCGACACGCCCGCGCAGACCCCGGTCCAGCGGCAGTCCGCCCCGGCGCCTGCGCCCGAACCCGCGGCGGCGCCTGCGCCCGAACCGGCCGCAGCACCGGCACCAGAGCCCGCCCCAGCGCCCGAACCCGCGCCCGCCGCGGCGGCGCCCGCGGAAGGCGCCAAGCCCGCAACGCTCGATGCGCCGAAGGGCGGCGCGGCCGACGATCTGAAGAAGATCAAGGGCGTCGGGCCGAAGCTCGAGACGATGCTGCACGGCATGGGCTTCTACCACTACGACCAGATCGCGAACTGGACGCCTGCGGAGATCGCCTGGGTCGACGAGAACCTCGAGGGGTTCAAGGGCCGCGTCAGCCGCGACAACTGGGTCGAGCAGGCGAAGACGCTCGCCACCGGCGGCGAGACGGATTTCTCGCAGCGCGTGGACGAGGGCGACGTCTACTGACGGCGTGACGCAACGGCAGTCGCGGGCGGGTCGCTGCCCGTGGCGAGGCCCACGAGAACGACGGGAACCGTTCGGGTCGGAGGCCCCTTCCAGATGAGGGGGCATGGTGTGGAGGACGGCCGAGGCCGTCCGGATGGATGAAACCTCGCAGCGCCACCGCGCGCGTGCGGGATTGGTGATGCGATGACGCACGATCCGGATCAGGACCGACAGACGGCCCGTCAGGCGCGCACGGTCGCCGTGGTGATCGCGGCGACTATGTTGCTGTGGATGGCGGCCCAGTGGATCGGTGGCGAGATGGGATGGGAAGCGCGTTATGTCTTCCTCTTCGACATGCTCGCCATGGCCGGGTTTCTCTGGGCGCTCATCGTGACGTTTCAGATCTGGCGCAGACGCCGGAACGACTGAGGAACAGGCATGCTCAAGGACGAAGACCGCATCTTCACGAACCTCTACGGGACGCACGACCGGACGCTCGCGGGGGCCAAGGCGCGCGGGGACTGGGACGGCACCGCGGACCTCATCGCGAAGGGCCGCGACTGGATCGTCGAGGAGATGAAATCCTCCGGCCTCCGCGGCCGGGGCGGCGCGGGATTCCCGACGGGGCTGAAATGGTCCTTCATGCCGAAGGAGTCGGACGGGCGGCCGGCCTATCTCGTCGTCAACGCCGACGAATCCGAACCCGGCACCTGCAAGGACCGGGAGATCATGCGCCACGATCCGCACACGCTGATCGAGGGCTGCCTGATCGCGTCGTTCGCGATGCAGGCGCACACCTGCTACATCTACATCCGAGGCGAATACATCCGCGAGCGCGAAGCGCTGCAGGCCGCGATCGACGAGGCCTACGACGCGGGGCTTCTGGGCCGGAACGCCTGCGGATCGGGCTGGGACTTCGACCTCTATCTCCACCACGGTGCGGGCGCCTACATCTGCGGCGAAGAGACGGCGCTCCTGGAAAGCCTCGAAGGCAAGAAGGGGATGCCGCGCATGAAGCCGCCGTTCCCGGCCGG
>CAZPOK010000382.1:0-2356 GCA_964587905.1 uncultured Rhodobacterales bacterium
ATCGTGATCTCGGCGCAGAACACGATCATGACGGCGATCCAGGCGGCCGAGGCGGACGCCTTCGACTACCTGCCCAAGCCCTTCGACCTGCCGGACCTGATGAAACGCGCCGCCCGCGCGCTCGAGGTCAAGCGCCGCGCCCCGGCGCCGCGTCCGAAGGAGGAAAGGGAATCCGACGATCTTCCGCTCGTCGGACGGACACCGGCGATGCAGGCGCTCTACCGGCTGGTGGCGCGGGTGATGAACACCGAGCTTCCGGTTCTGATCAACGGCGAATCGGGGACCGGGAAGTCTCTGATCGCCCGGGCGATCCACGACTTCTCCGACCGGCGGACCTTGCCCTTCGTGGTCGCGGGGGCGGCCGAGCTTGCCAGCATGGACGGGCCCGCGGCGATCCTGAGCCGGGCGCGCAACGGCTCGATCCTCTTCGACGAGGTGGGCGACCTCGACGAGGAGGCGCAGGCGCGGATCGTCCGGATGCTCGACAGCTTCACCGACAACGCGCCGCGCGTGATGGCGACGAGCCAGGCGGACCTGTCGCACCGGATGGAAAGCGGCACGTTCCGGCAGGATCTGTTCTTCCGTCTGGGCGGCGTCACCATCAGCGTGCCGTCGCTGAGGGAGCGGGTGGACGACATTCCGCTTCTCGCCGAGCATTTCCTCGGGCGCGCCGAGAGGGACGGGATGCCGCTGCGACGCTTCGAACCGGCGGCGTTCGATCTCGTCCGGGCCTATTCCTGGCCGGGAAACGTGCGCCAGCTCGAGAACACGATCCGGCGTCTCGTGGTGACGGGGTCGGACGAGACGATCTCGCGCGCCGAGGCGGAACTCGTGCTCGGCAACCAGCCCGCGGTCGAGCCGCTCGTCGGCGGCGGCGACGGCGAGAAGCTCTCCGCCTCCGTCGCCAAGCACCTGCGCCGGTACTTCGACCTGCACGGCGGAGTGTTGCCGCCGCCGGGCCTCTACCAGCGCATCCTGCGCGAAGTGGAGACGCCGCTGATCGAGATCGCGCTCGATGCGACAGGCGGAAATCAGGCCAAATGTGCCGATCTGCTCGGCATCAACCGCAATACTTTGCGCAAGAAGATCACCGATCTTGATATTCGCGTGACACGGCGCCGCAAGTTGATGTAAAAACGCCACAGAAGAGTGGCCGAAGCGCTGCACGAGTCGGCGCGTGCCACCGGATACAGGCGGTCGCCGCGAAACGCGGCACATCACTCGGGGGCAGTCCCTTGGCGGGCGCAGCACGACGGGCAACTTGGGACAGGCTCCAGCGGCTTCGGCGTCTTCGCCGTGTCCAGAATGCCGCGACGCTCGGCCTCGTGGTCCTCGGGCCGGTTCTCGCTCTCGCGACCTTTCTCGTGCTCGGACCGCTCGACCGGGGCGCGTCCGCGCTGTCTCTGCGGCTCGTCCTGCTGGCCGATCTGGTCTACGTCCTCGTCGTCGCGACGCTCGTGCTGGGGACGATCGCGCGCATGGTCGCGGCCCGGCGGGCGCGGTCGGCCGGGTCGCGCCTTCACCTCCGCCTGACCGGCCTCTTCGCGCTGATCGCGCTGATCCCGACGGTGACCGTGGCTGTCTTCGCCGGCCTCACCGTCAACATCGGCCTCGAGGGCTGGTTCTCGGACCGGGTCCGGCAGGTCGTCGGCGCCTCGCTTTCCGCCGCCGAGGCCTATCGCGAGGACGAGCGCTCGGCGCTCATCGAGGACGCGGACGCGCTCGCGGACTATCTCGACGCGGCCCGCCGCGCGGAATTCTTCCTGTCCGACGGCGAACTTCGCCAGCTCCTGACGCAGGGCCAGAGCATCGTCCAGCGCGGCCTGCGCGAGGCCTACGTGATCGACAGCGGTGCCGAGATCCGCGCGCGCGGCGAACGGTCATACCTCTTCGACTACGAAGCGCCATCGGCCGAGGAGATCGCCCGCGCCAAAGCCGGCGAGGCCGTCGTCATCGAGGACATCCCGGTCGACGAATTCCGCGCGCTCGTGTCGCTCGACGGCTTTTCCGACCGGCTTCTCTACGTCAGCCGCACCGTGGACGGCCGGATCCTGGGGCTTCTCGACGACGCGGAGGAGACCGCGCGGCTCTACATCCAGCTCGAAAGCGAACGCGGGCGGCTCGTCTTCGAATTCGGGCTTCTCTACATCGGCTTCGCGGTGATCCTGATCCTCGCCTCGATCTGGCTGGGCCTGTGGTTCGCGGAGCGGCTTTCGCGTCCGGTGGGCCGACTTGCCGGAGCGGCGCAGCGCGTCGGCGCGGGGGATCTCGACGTGCAGGTGGTCGAGGAGGAGGGCGACGACGAGATCGCCATGCTGGGGCGGCTCTTCAACCAGATGACCCGCCAGCTCAAGGG
>CAZPOK010000383.1:0-2341 GCA_964587905.1 uncultured Rhodobacterales bacterium
TAACGAAATCAGTTGGTTGACTGTGGTTTTGCCATGTGTGAGGTGACACATGGAGTTACACAGTGCCCGTCACCCTCTGCCACCTGTGGCCGCGTGGCATCCCGCGGTCATTCCTGGGGCGAGAGTAAGGGTCGCACACACGATGCGCCGGTGCGGTCCCGCCCAGTTCAGTAGTGACGCGGCCGATCAGCAGGGCGGCAGCATCGCCGAAGACGCTGGACGCGCAGAAATCATCTGTCGTCATTGGTCTGCCCGCTCACGCCCGTGGCGGACGGTCGCCGCTCTCTGTCAGGTTGCCACCCAGAGCTGGAACAGGAGGCCGGCCGCGAAGGCGCCCGAGAGCGACAGCGCGATGTAGAGACCGAAGACGCGCGGCCGGACAAGCGCCCAGACCGCGATCGCGGCGGGGAGCGAGGTCACGCCGCCCGCCACGAGGAACGCGAGGCCTGCGCCCGGCGCCATCCCCTGTTCGATGAGCCCGCCGACCAGCGGAAGCGCGGCGTATCCGTTCAGGTAGGCAGGAACGCCGACGACGGTGGCGAGCGCGATCGGCGAGAAGCCGGTGCCGCCCAGAAGTCCGGTGATCGTCTCGGCCGGAACCCAGGCGAGCATCAGGCTTTCGAGCACGAAGGCGAGCGTCAGCCACTGCGCCAGGAAGAGGGTTGTCTTCCAGGCTTCGCGGGCGAACTTCACGCGGCGTTCGGGGTCGGTCCAGAACCGCCAGGCAACCGGCTTTGGCGCCCGGACCTTTGAACCCCCGCATCCGCCGTTGCCGATGCCCTCGCGCAAGGGATCGGCAAGGGCGCCATGCGCGCCGAGGAAGTGGACGACGGTCCCGCCGAAGATCCCCAGCCCGATCGCCGCCGCCGTCTTCGCGACCGCGAAGTCGAAGTCGAGCACGCCGACGGTCAGCACGAACATCGACGGGTCCATCACCGGCGACGCGAGCCAGAACGCCATGACGGCCGAAAGCGGCACGCCCATCGCGAGGAGCGCCGCGATCAGCGGAATGACCCCGCAGGAACAGAACGGCGAAAGGCCCCCGGCAAGCGCGGCGAGCCCGATCATCAGGAGCGGTGAGCCGGTGAAGGCCCGGGCGATGAGGTTGTCGGCGCCCGTCGCGCCCGCCCAGGCCGCGATCCCGATCGACAGGAGCAGGAACGGCGCGGTGCCGGCGAGCGCATCGATCGTGAATGCGACGCTGGCGCCCGCCTGTCCGGGATCGAACACCGCCAGCACGAGAAGGATGAGCGCCGAGGCGAGCCAGACGCGCTGACGACGCCACACCCAGTGCAACGCCGAAACGGGTTTCGGTGGCGTTAGGGAGGCATCGGTCATATCCAGATCTCCGGAATAGTCGTTCTGTTTTTGCAAAAAGGAAGACGCATGCGGATCATGCCGCGGCGTCCTCTGATCCTGCCGCCACACCCGCGCAGCATTCCGATGTCAGAAAGGTCACGACCCGGTTCATCGCCGGAAAGTCGACCCTGTTGAACACTTCGCGCCCCTGTCTTTCCTGCACGACGAGGCCCGCATCGACGAGTGTCGAGAGATGATGGGCGAGCGTCGAGGGGGCGAAGCCGAGGTGCTGTGCGATGTCGCCGACCCTGAGCCCCTCGTCCCCGGCCTTCACGAGAAGGCGGAATATCGCGAGACGGGCGTCGTGGCCGAGTGCGGCGAGTGCGCGGGCGGTGGGGCTCGTTGTCGTCATGGGGCAAACATAACGGGAATTCCGGTTTTGTCGAGTCTTTTCTCGGTCAGGTGAAGTGCGCCCGCGTCCGGTTCGCGACGGCCACCAGCGAGAGCATCACCGGAACCTCGACAAGTACGCCCACCACGGTTGCGAGCGCGGCGCCGGAGTTCAGCCCGAAGAGGCTGATCGCGACGGCCACGGCAAGCTCGAAGAAGTTCGACGTGCCGATCAGCGCGCAGGGTGCGGCGATCCGGTGCGGGACTTTCAGAGCATAGGCCGCCGCGTAGGCAAGGGCGAAGATGCCGTAGGACTGGATCAGGATCGGCACCGCGATGAGCACGATGACTTGCGGCCGGTCGAGGATCACCTGGCCCTGCAACCCGAACAGGATCACGACCGTCGCGACGAGTCCGATCACCGACCAGGGCTTGACGCGGGCGCGGAACGCCTCGATCCGCTCCGCGCTGCCGAGCCGCGCCCGCGTCAGGACACCCGCCGCGAGGGGCAGCGCCACGAAGAGGATGACCGACAGGACCAGCGTCTCCCATGGCACCGCGATGTCGGTGACGCCCAGAAGGAAGGCCACGATCGGCGCGAAGGCGAAGACCATCACCACGTCGTTCACCGAGACCTGCAGAAGCGTGTAGC
>CAZPOK010000384.1:0-2334 GCA_964587905.1 uncultured Rhodobacterales bacterium
CACGCGTAATCGGGAGGATTACAATGAAATACTCACTGTACGCCGGAGCGGCGGCAGTTGCCCTCGTCGCGGGCGGAGCCTCGGCGCAGGATCTGCTGTTCCCGCCCGGAGAGGGCGATTTCAACTGGGACAGCTACAACCAGTTCGCCGAGGATTTCGACCTCGGAGGCGAACAGGTCACCGTGTTCGGCCCATGGCTCGGGCCGGACCAGGAAGCGATCCAGAACGTTCTGAACTATTTCGGCGAAGCGGCGAATGCCGATGTCCGCTACTCGGGCTCCGACGCGTTCGAGCAGCAGATCGTGGTGGACCTCGAGGCCGGATCGGCCCCGAACGTCGCGGTCTTCCCGCAGCCGGGTCTGGCCTGCGACATGGCCGAGCGCGGGTTTCTCGCGGAACTGGGCGAGGATACCGCCAGCTGGCTGGCCGAGAATTACGCGGCGGGCGAATCCTGGGTCGCGCTCAGCTCGTGCGAGGGCGAGGGCGGTGAGACCGGCATGTACATGTTCCCGTTCAAGGCGGACGTGAAGTCGCTCGTCTGGTACGTTCCGGAGAATTTCGAGGACGCCGGCTACGACGTGCCCGAGACGATGGAGGAACTGAAGGCGCTGACCGACCAGATCGTCGCCGACGGCGAGACGCCGTGGTGCATCGGCCTTGGGTCGGGCGCGGCCACGGGCTGGCCGGCGACCGACTGGGTCGAGGACATGATGCTCCGCACTCAGCCGCCCGAGGTCTACGACCAGTGGGTCACCAACGAGATTCCGTTCGACGACCCCGCTGTCGTGGGTGCGATCGAGGAGTTCGGCTACTTCGCGCGCAATGACGACTACGTCGCCGGCGGCGCGGGCGCGGTCGCCTCGACCGACTTCCGCGATGCGCCGAAGGGCCTCTTCGACGCGCCTCCGCAGTGCTACATGCACCGCCAGGCATCGTTCATCCCGGCGTTCTTCCCCGAAGGCACCGAGGTGGGCACCGACGTCGACTTCTTCTACTTCCCGGCCTACGAGGAGCAGGATCTCGGGTCGCCGGTTCTCGGCGCCGGGACACTCTTCTCCGTCACCAACGAGTCGGAAGGCGCGATGGCGCTCGTCGAGTTCCTCAAGACGCCGATCGCGCACGAGGTCTTCATGGCGCAGGAAGGCGGCGGTTTTCTGACCCCGCATACGGGCGTGAACACGGACCTCTACATCACCGACACCCGCCGGGCGCTGGGCGACGTCCTGCGGAACGCCACGACGTTCCGGTTCGACGCCTCGGACCTGATGCCGGGCGCCGTGGGCGCGGGCACCTTCTGGACTGGAATGATCGACTATACGGGCGGTGCCGAGGCATCGGAGGTCGCGTCGCAGATCCAGCAATCCTGGCCGTAAGAGCCGCGACCGGGCACATCGCCCGGCGGACCGACAGGCGGGGCCGGCACAGCAGCCGGCCCCGCCGAGGACAACTTGCGGGGAGGACGGCATGAATCCGGCCATACAGGGTTTGATCACGATCGTGATCGGCGTCGGCGGCTGCATCGGGTACTTCTACTTTTCGAACCAGTTGCTGGACCGGGTCATCTTCCCGGCGAGGGGCAAGAACGCCGGGCGCAACATCAACCGCGCCAACCAGGTCCGCCCCTGGCTCTTTCTCTTTCCCGCGATGTTCGCGCTGGGCCTCTACCTCGCCTATCCGGTGGTCGAGACGCTGAGGCTATCGCTCACCGACCGCACGCAGGGCGGAGCCTTCGTCGGCTTCGCCAACTATCAGCAGATGATGAGCGAGCCCAAGTTCTGGGAGGCGATGCGCAACAACATGCTGTGGCTCATCGTCGTGCCGGCCGTGTCGACGGCGTTCGGTCTCCTGGTGGCGCAACTCACCGACCGGATCTCATGGGGCAATCTGGCAAAGTCGCTGATCTTCATGCCGATGGCGATCTCGTTCGTCGGCGCCTCGGTGATCTTCAAGCTGATCTACGAGGCCCGCGCCTCCGACCAGCCGCAGATCGGTGTCCTCAACGCGATATGGCTGCAACTCGACGGCGGCTTCGGGGCGCTGCTGCTTCTCAAGATAATTCCGGTGATCGTCCTTCTCGGTTTCGCTGCCATCGTGGCCTACGTCGCGTGGATCTTCGTGAAGCCGCTGTGGACACAAGGGCATGACCGTTCGGTTTGGCTGCTTCCGCTTAGGCTCCTCGTGGCGGCCGGCGGCCTCTGGCTGATCTGGCTTTCGATCGCCTCGATCATCGACACCCTCACCTTCGCGCCGACATACGGCGAGCCGCAGCAGTGGCTGACGATCCCGTTCTGGAACAATTTCTTCCTGATGGCGGTGCTGATCTGGATCCAGACC
>CAZPOK010000385.1:0-2326 GCA_964587905.1 uncultured Rhodobacterales bacterium
TGATGACGCCCGACAGGATCACCCCCGCGATCACGGCCCAGACGACGAAGGCGATCAGCGTCACGAGCCGCGCCTTCTTCCACATGTCGAGGTTCGCGGGCGCGCCCTCGGGCGTGCCCGGCTCGACCTCGCCGCGCTCGCCCTGCGTCTCCAGCCGGATCGGCAGGACGACGAAAAGCACCATGAACCAGATCACGAGGTAGAGAACGATCGCCGAGACGGGGCCCATCAGACCTGCTCCAGTTCGACGAGCGTGCCGGTGAAGTCCTTGGGATGCAGAAACAGCACGGGCTTGCCATGCGCGCCGATCCTGGGCTCGCCGTCGCCCAGCACCCGCGCGCCGGCCGTCGTCAGCCGGTCCCGCGCGGCCCGGATGTCCTCGACCTCGTAGCAGATGTGGTGGATGCCGCCCGAGGGGTTCTTTTCCAGAAAGCCCTTGATCGGCGAGGCCTCTCCCAGCGGATACAGCAATTCGATCTTCGTGTTCGGCAATTCGATGAACACGACGGTGACGCCGTGATCGGGTTCGTCCTGCGGATCACCCACCCGGGCGCCCAGGGTATCGCGGTACTGCGCCGCCGCGGCCTCGAGATCGGGCACGGCGATCGCCACATGGTTCAGACGTCCGATCATCGGCACCTCCTGCGTTCTCCCGGGTTATGGGAAGCCCGGGCAGTGGCCGCAAGGGGCCAAAGGACGCGCCCCCTTAACCCGCCGTTATCCAATCGCCGGCCTAATCCTTCGGGAATGCACTGACCGGGGGAAACGAAATGCCTGACCTTGCCGCCGACATGATCCCGACCCGCCGACCCACGGCCGAACGTCCGCTGATGGGCCAGACGGTGCTGGTGGTCGAAGACAGCCGCTTCGCCTGCGAAGCGGTGCGGCTTCTCTGCCTGCGCTCGGGCGCGCGCATCCGGCGCGCCGATTCGCTCTCGGCCGCCGCCCGCCACCTCGCCGTCTATCGCCCGTCGATCGCGCTGATCGACCTCGGCCTGCCTGACGGATCGGGCCTGCGCCTGATCCGCGACCTCGCCCGCGGCGCTCCGCGGGTGCCGGTCATCCTCGCGACATCCGGCGATGATACGCTCCGCTGTGCCGCGCTCGACGCCGGGGCGGACGATTTTCTGGCCAAGCCGATGACCTCGCTCGCCGTCTTCCAGTCGGCGGTGCTCACGCATCTCCCGCCTGACGCGCGCCCCATCGGTCCGCGCGCGGTGGTCGAAGGCGCCGTGACGCCCGATCCGATCGCGTACCGCGACGATCTCGGCCATGCCGCGGACCTGCTTTCGGCCGGACCGGACGCCGAAGCGCTCGACTACGCCGCGCGGTTTCTCGAAGGCATCGCGCTCTCCGCGCGGGACGACGCGCTCGGCGAGGCTGCGGCGGCACTCAGGATCAGCAGGACGACAGGTGAGGCGACGGACGCCGCCATCGCGGGATTGTCGGCGCTCATCGACGACCGGATCGCTATGGCGGGCATCGTCTAGGTGTGAAGCGCCGGATCTCGCGCAGCGAGGAACGGAGCGGTCAGGCGCCTCAGCGCCCGCCGCTGGCGCCCGTCCCCGTCGAAGTTCGCCGGGTCGAGCCAGCCCGTGTAAGCCGCCTCGAGAGCCGGCCACTCGCGGTCGATGCAGGCGTACCAGGCGGTGTCGCGGTTCCGCCCCTTGATCACCGCCGCCTGCCGGAAAATGCCCTCGTAGCTGAAGCCCAGCCGCTCCGCAGCCCGGCGCGAGGCGAGGTTGAGCGCATTGCACTTCCATTCGTAGCGGCGATACCCCGCCTCGAAGACCCAGCGCATCATGAGAAACATCGCCTCGGTCGCGGCGCGCGTGCGCTGGAGTTCGGGGGCGAAGTTGATGTGGCCGACCTCGATCGTCCCGGCCGCGGGCGTGACCCTCAGCCAGCTCGCCACGCCAGACCAGCGCCCGGTTGCGATGTCGCGGATCGCGTAGAACATCGGATCGGCGCCTGACGCCACCCGGGCCACCCAGGCGCGATAGTCCGCGTGCGTCCCGAACGGTCCGTAGGGCAGGTAATCCCAGATCGCGTCATCGGCGCTGTTCGCCCGGAAAAGATCGGCGGCGTGGCGTTCCGGGTCGAGCCGCTCGAGCTTCGCGTACCGCCCTGCCATCCGGTCGGGGCCCGGCACGGGCGGCGGGGACCAGCCCTCCAGCACCTCGCCGGGATCGCGCGCCATCGTCAGTCCTTCGGCACCACCCGCAGCCCCAGCTCCATCAGTTGCCCGGGCGAGGGCTCGGAGGGCGCGCCCATCATCAGATCCTCGGCGCGCTGGTTCATCGGGAACATGATGACCTCGCGGATG
>CAZPOK010000386.1:0-2313 GCA_964587905.1 uncultured Rhodobacterales bacterium
GCGTCCAGTTCGCGACGGCCGATCGCGCTTCGGTAGCCGCTCGAAGCGATACGCAAGCGTCCCATGACCGTGACCGACGACCCACTCCGCGGCGAGACCACTGGTCGCGCGATCTCCCCGGGGCTAGGCTGATCCCGAGTTAACCAGGGAACGTCGAGGCCAATGGATCCGCTTCTGCAGTGTCCGTCTGCCGCACATCGGGCCGTGCTCCGGCTTCTGGCCTGCGCGAATGGATCCCGC
Source organism: uncultured Rhodobacterales bacterium (assembly GCA_964587905.1). GTDB lineage: Bacteria > Pseudomonadota > Alphaproteobacteria > Rhodobacterales > Rhodobacteraceae > DAINOF01. The sequence continues at coordinate 241 of CAZPOK010000386.1, forward strand.
CCCGCCCATGCGCTCGGGGAGGATCTCCGGCAGAGCGCGCCTTCGGCGATCGCCGAGATCGCCTGCACTCACCACGTCCACACGGTCCTCGCTACCGCCTTCCACGGGAGACCAGAGCTCGCAGCGCTGCTACCGCACGATCTGTGGGTGTTCTTCGCGGAGATGCAGAAAGCAAACCTGCGGCGGAACGCGGCGCTTCTCGCGCAACTTCGGACGATCGGCGCGGCGGCGGCGCACCACGGCATCAAGACGGTCGCACTCAAGGGTGGCGCCGAGCTGCTGGTCCCGCTGCACCCTCTGCCCGGCCACCGCTACATCAGCGACCTCGATCTGCTCCTCGCGGACCACGACCTGCCGCACGGACGGCGCATCCTCGAGGCGCTCGGTGGCGCGGAGGCGGACATCCCGGAGATCATCGCGCGCGACCATCATCACCTGCCGCCTTTCCTCTTTCCCGACTGGCCGGCACAGGTGGAACTCCATCGCGCAATCGGCGCACCCGACATCGCGGCGCGGCTTCCCGCGGGCGAGATTCTGGGGCGATCGATGCCGTCCGACCCGCCCGGCTTGCACGTGCCGTCGCGCTCCGACCGCCTCGTGCACCTCATCCTTCACGGGCAGCTGGCGTCGGGCCGGCATCGCCGGTTCGAGGTGTCGCTGCGGGACTGCCTGGAATTCCAGGTGATGTCGGAGGTCCTGTGCCGCGACGACATTGAAATCGCGCGCGGCAGGCTTGGAGGCGGTGCGGCACGGGACGCGATGGCCGGTCTCGAGGCGCTTGCGACCGCGATCTTCGCGCCGGAGGGTTGGGCCGACCTGCCGATCGCGGCGCGCCTTTGGTCCGAGCGCGCCCTCCTGACCCTGGGCCGCCCCGCGGCGCAGCGACGTCGCGACACGATCGACTGGCTTCTGCATCACGGCCGCGCCGCGCTTCTCGACCCCGAGCGGCGACGCCATTATCTCCGCGAGCTCACCCGGCCCGGCGGCATGCAACATCTGGCGGCCCTGCTGCGCGACCGGCGGCGCCGGATCCGGTGACCCCGGCCAGCGCGGTGGCTTTCAGCCGGGCGGTGTGCGGCCGATCCCGGAGATGAGATCGCGATAGGTGTCGACGACGATCGACTGGTCGAATACGCGCTCCATCCGGCGGCGGCCCTCCGCGCCAAGCCGCGCCCGGCCGTCAGGTCCGGCCTCGATCATCCGCTCGAGGGCGCGCGCGAGGTCGCCTGCATCCTTCGCCCGGCAGAGATAGCCGGTGACCTCGTGCTCAACGACCTCGCGGCATCCCGGTACGTCCGTGGCGACGCAGGGCCGTCCCATCGCCGCCGCCTCGAGCAACGTCCGCGGCGTCCCCTCGCGGTAGGAGGGCAGCACAACACAATCGGCGGCCGCGACAAGTGGGCGAATATCGTCGGTCTTCCCGAGGTACTCGACCACGCCGTCGGCAACCCAAGCCTCGACCGTCTCGCGGTCGATGGCGGTGCGGTTCTCGGCGCCGACCGCGCCCAGGAGCTGGAAGCGCGTGCCGGGATGGTGGGTCCGCACCTGCCGTGCGGCCTCGACGAACTCTTCCACGCCCTTGTCGCGCAAGAGACGCGCGATCAGCAGGAAGGTCACCGGCCCCTGCCCCGCATCCGGCGGCGGGGTCGGCGCGAAATGCGCAAGATCGACCCCCGACCCCGGTACGAGCACCGCCTGGTCGGCGCGCACGATCCGCCGCGCCACGAAGAGGTCGCGGTCGTCGGGATTCTGGAAGACCACATGCGGGAGGGTCCGGAACGCCGCCCGGTAGAGCCGGGTCACGACCGCCTCAAGCGCGCCCGTGCTCAGGAACGCGGTGCCGAGGCCGGAGACATTCGGCACGAACGGCACCCCGAGCGAGCGCGCCGCGAGACCGCCGTAGATGTTGGGCTTGATCGTGTAGCCGAGAACGAGGTCCGGCGCCTCTGCGCGGAACGCGCGCCGGTAGGAGCGCACGAGCAGGGCGTCGCGCAAAGGCGAGGTGCCCTTGCTGTCGATCCCGATCGGACGGTGGCGGACGCCGAGGCGGCCCAGGGCCTGGGCGCCGTCGTC
>CAZPOK010000387.1:0-2303 GCA_964587905.1 uncultured Rhodobacterales bacterium
TCTTTTTCCGACCTCGGAACCCACCCCTTCAAGTATATGGTGTTCGTGCATTTTCCTGATTACTCGTACCGCTATGCCGCCATGGACGAGCTGTTCTTGAAGATTCACGAGCGGCTCGGCGACGTGGGGATCTGTCCTGCCGCCGAGACCTACGAGATCGAAACCCGGCAGAGCATTCTGCCGACCGTGAGCCTCCCGAGGATCGAGGATTTGCTGCGCGACATCGCGGTCTTCTCGCCGTTGAGCGTGGACGATATCACGGCGCTCGCCGACGGACTGGAGCCGCGTGACGTGCGCATCGGCGACATCATCGTCGAGCAGGGCGAGAGCGGGGATTCGATGTTCGTCGTGATCACCGGCATCGTCTCGCTCAGCCGCCGCTTCGACCACCAACGGCACGAGTTGGAGCGGCTCGGCGGCGGCCAGAGCTTCGGTGAAATGTCGTTGCTGACCGGCGAGCGCCGCTACGCCACCGCCGAGGCCATCACCAATGTCCGCTTGATCGAAATCCCCAAGAACAAGCTCACCCCCATCATCGCCCAGAGCGAAGAGCTGTTCGAGCAACTCGCCATGATCGTCGCGAGGCGGCGGGCGCGAAGCGAGGCTTTGGCGCAAGCACTGCACGACCAGTCGGCGGAGCACAGTCTCGACCTGCAGGCAGCCGAGCTGAAGCAGGCGATCGCGGCATTCCTGTTCGGACGATGATACCGACGGCATGGCCAGCCGGCCCAATCCTCGAGACACGCGGCGGGCGCACCGGCGAGTGCGTCGACATTCACGAACAGGCCAAGCGTGCCGAAATGGATGGCGAACCAATTGCCCTCGGGGTCTTTCAGACCTTCGGGGATATCGTCAAAGCCAGTAGGCTTATAGGCTTCCACGACACCTTCGTTGCCAGCCTTAATGCCGGTGGTCACGCCGTAATAGGCGACATCGGCCACGGGCTTGCCGGTTTCCAGCGACATCAGCTCGGCAATCTGTGCCTGGCGGTCACGGATCAGGTCGGCGGCTTTGCGGATTTTCGCGGCCCGGTCCCAGGTGCCGGTCTTGCGCCAGACCTCGAATCCCGCCTGCGCGGCGTCCAGGGCTGCGTCGATATCCGTCTCGGTGGCGGCCGCGATGGTTCCCAGCACGTCCTCCGTGGCCGGGTCGGTAACGGTCTTGGTCGCCTTGTCCGAGGCGGGTGTCCACTCTCCTCGAATGAAGAGATTGATATCCTGATACATGCCTGCCTCCCTTAAATCTTTGCTTTCAGGTATTCGCCCTGGACGTCCTCGACCCAGTTGCCCACGTTCCAGGACCCATAGGCCCCCATCCCGGCAATCGGGTCGCGCCCGGAATAGACCGGGATATGCACCAGCGAGAGCCCGTCATGGGCATGGGCCTCGGCCAGCGCCGCTTCGAGGTCCTCGCGCGAATGCCCGCCGAAGACCGCCTTGACGCCCATGACCGAGGCCGCCATCGCGGCATAGTCCACAGCAACGCTGTCATTGGTTTTGAACTCGCGGCCGTACTGGTCGTATTGCAGCCCGGTGATCGCGGCCATGCGACGGTTGTCGAACAGGGCCACCATGCCGCGCACCCCGTGTTCGACGGCGTCGATCAGGATCTGCGGGTTCATCATGAACGACCCGTCCCCGGTAAAGGCGATGCCGTATTTCGCGTCGCGGACGCCCGCCCCGCCCAGAAGCGCGGATCCCGAGAAACCCATGAAGGACGCGCCGGTTTCGGTATAGGTCTGGCCCGGCTGGTCATCCTCGACGATCTGGAACCCGTTGGCCTGAACGTCGCCGGCATCGAAGAACTTGATCGCGCCGGTCTCGTTGGCGAAGGTCGCAACGGTATGGATCGCTGCGGGCTGGGTCAGCACGGGGCGTTGCCAGACCTCGTCCTCGATCGGCGCGGCATGGATGCGCTTGGCCTTGAAGGCAGTCCATTCGTCCTTCTTGGCGGCGCAGTCGCGTCCCCACTCCTTGCGCATGCCGATGCCGCTGTCTTCGCCCAGCTCGGCCAACAGCAGGTCGATGACCGCGGTGATGTCGCCCGGCAGGCCGACCGTGTTGGCGTAATGGGTCAGGTCATCGAAATCGCCGTTGATGTTCAGCACCGCTTCGACATTCGGATAGCCGACACCCGAACAATCCGCCTGGCAGACCGCGCGGCTGCCGATGACGATCAGCGCGTCGGCATTCTGCATCGCGTAATTGCCGGAGATCGAGCCCTTGGATCCACCTACATGCATGTTCTGGGCATGCGCATCCATCATCACCCCGGTCGACCCGGGCGAGAGCACGACCGGCGCG
>CAZPOK010000388.1:0-2297 GCA_964587905.1 uncultured Rhodobacterales bacterium
GCTAAACCCCGCCCATGTCAGACACGCTCGACACCAAGGCCATCGGCCTCGACGTTGGCCTCGGCTTCATCCGGTGGCTCACCGGTGCCGAGAACCTGCATTACGGGCTCTGGACCGGCCTCGACGTCTCGGCCGAGAATCTCGGACGCGCCCAAGCGGCCTATACCGAAAAGCTCTTCAGTCTCTTGCCCGGTGCCGGGCTCCGCATCCTCGATATCGGCGGCGGCGCGGGCGAAACGGCTAGGAAACTTACCGCTCTCGGCCACGAGGTCGAAATCGTCGTCCCCTCCACGCTCCTCGCCGCGCACTGCCGCGCAAACGCGCCCGGCGCGAAAGTGCACGAGACGACTTTCGAGGAGTTCCGATCCGAGGATCGCTTCGACCTCTGCCTCTTCTCGGAAAGCTTCCAGTACATTCCCCTCGACCAATCGCTGCCCAAAGCGCTTGGCCTCCTCGCCGAAGGCGGTCATGTCCTCATCGCAGACTGCTTCCGGTCCGAGAGCTTCAGGGGCGGCGGCAAGGTCCGCATCGTCGGCGGCGGCCATTCGATCCGACGGTTCCATGACGCGCTTGCCGAACTTCCCGTCGAGGTCCTCTACGACGAGGACATCACCGAAGCCGTCGCCCCCTCGATCGATCTCGAGGCCGCGCTCTTCCGCGTCTTCGGGCAGGCGATCACCCGAATCGACGACGAACTCGCCGCCAGCCGCCCCAAGACGCGCTGGCTCCTGATCCGTGCATTCAGGACACTGGTCAGCGACCGCCGCCGCCGCCGTCTCGACGAACGCCTGCGCGGCGATGGACGCACCTCCGAAGCCTTCCTCGCCAACAACCGCTACCTGATGCTCAAGCTCCGCAAGACCGGCTGATCTACTCACGCAGTCGCGACTCCACACGGGAACAAAACGTGAATATAGTCGCGAGTCCCATGTTTGCAGAACTCGATATCACCTCGAACTTCACGTTCCTCACCGGCGGCTCCCACCCCGAGGAGTATGTCGAGCGCGCTGCCCTTCTCGGCCTCCCTGCCCTCTGCATCGCCGACGAGAACTCGGTCGCCGGCATCGTCCGTGCCCATACCCACGCCCGCGAGATCGCCCGGCAGGTCCGGCTCCGAGAGGAGGCGGAGGTGGACGGCCCCATCGGCCCGGCCCTCCCCAACGGCTGGCGTCCCCGAGGGCCGGCCGACGACTACCCCGGCGGCACGCTCCGCCGGAAATCCGGCACCTCCTTTGACGAGGACACTCCCCAGCCAATCGCCGGATTCGAGACTGTTCCGCCCAAACCGGCTCCCTCCGCCGACATCCGCACCGCCACCCGGCTGATCCCCGGCGCCCGCATTGTTCTCCGCTGCGGCTTTGCCGCAACCGCCCTCCCCCATGATCGCGCCGCCTGGGGAGGGCTCTGCCGACTGATCTCCGAGGGCAGGCTCCGCTCTCGAAAAGGCACCTGCGATCTCGGGATGGAGGACCTGCTCGATCGGGGCGAGGGAATGGAACTTCTCATCCACCCGCCCCGCACCGGCCTCCGCGACTGGACCCCGCAGGCGAAGCGCCTCGTGCGCCGCTTCCCCGGACAGTGCCACCTCCTCATGGTCCCCCGCTACGACGGGCAGGACCCGGCCCGCTTCGCCGGCCTCGCCCGGACCGCCCGCGAACTCGGCATCCCCGTCACGGCCTCCGCCTCGCCCCTCATGCACCACGGCCGCCGCCGCCGCCTCACCGACGTCCTGACAGCCATCCGCACCGGCCGCCGGGTCGACGATCTCGGCCGCGCCGCACTCACGAACGGCGAATGCCGCCTCCGCTCCGAGGCCGAGATGCTGCGCCTCTTCCAAGGCTATGAGGACGCCGTCCATCGGGCCGGAGAGATCGCGACCCGTTGCACATTCTCCCTCGACGAATTGCGCTACGAATACCCCTCGGAAGTCGCTCCCGGCGAAAGCGCCGCCCAGCGCCTCCGCCGCCTCGCCGAAGAGGGTCTCGCGTGGCGCTACCCCTCCGGCGCCCCCGACAAGGTGCGGACCCTGCTCGAACACGAACTGACCCTCATCGGAAAGCTCCGCTACGAACCCTACTTTCTTACCGTCCAGGACGTCGTGCAGTTCGCCCGCTCCCGCGGCATCCTCTGCCAGGGCCGCGGGTCGGCCGCGAACTCGGTCGTCTGCTACTGCCTCGGCGTCACCTCCGTCTCCCCCGAGATCGGCACGATGGTCTTCGAGCGTTTCGTCTCCGAGGCCCGGAACGAGCCTCCCGACATCGACGTCGATTTCGAGCACGAGCGGCGCGAGGAGGTGA
>CAZPOK010000389.1:0-2282 GCA_964587905.1 uncultured Rhodobacterales bacterium
GCCTCGGCGCCGATGTTCGCCGTGAAGGCGTCCATGCCGTACTGGTCCTGCGCGTCGAGGTATTCCTCCTCGGTCATCAGCTGGCCATAGGTGAGGTCGGTGAGGCCCGGCTCGATGACGACGTAGTTCTCGAAGTAGAGGATCCGCTCGAGATCACGCAGCGTCATGTCGAGCATGAGGCCGACGCGGGAGGGAAGCGACTTCAGGAACCAGATGTGAGCGACGGGCGCGGCGAGCTCGATATGGCCCATCCGCTCGCGGCGCACCTTCTGGAGCGTCACCTCGACGCCGCACTTCTCGCAGACGACGCCGCGATACTTCATGCGCTTGTACTTGCCGCAGAGGCACTCGTAGTCCTTGATCGGCCCGAAGATCCGGGCGCAGAACAGGCCGTCACGCTCGGGCTTGAACGTCCGGTAGTTGATCGTCTCGGGCTTCTTGATCTCGCCGTAGGACCAGCTGAGGATCCGCTCCGGAGACGCGAGCGAGATCTTGATCTCGTCGAACGTCTTGGGCGCGGCCAGCGGGTTGAACGGGTTCGTGGTGAGTTCCTGGTTCATCGTGCGTCCTTGTAATTCAGTGGGATTGAGGAGGGCGTGACCGCCCTCACTCGTCCTCCGCATCCAGGAGTTCCATGTTGAGGCCGAGGCCCCGGACTTCCTTGACCAGAACGTTGAAGCTCTCCGGCACGCCGGCCTCGAAGTTGTCCTCGCCCTTGACAATGGACTCGTAGACCTTGGTCCGGCCCGCCACGTCGTCCGACTTGACGGTCAGCATCTCCTGCAGCGTGTAGGCCGCGCCGTAGGCCTCGAGCGCCCAGACCTCCATCTCCCCGAAGCGCTGGCCGCCGAACTGGGCCTTGCCACCCAGAGGCTGCTGCGTGACGAGGCTGTAGGGCCCGGTCGAGCGCGCGTGGATCTTGTCGTCCACGAGGTGGTGGAGCTTCAGGAGGTACTTGATCCCGACAGTGACCTTTCGCGAGAACTGCTCCCCGCTCCGGCCGTCGTAGAGCACCGACTGGCCCGAGGTGTCGAAACCGGCACGCACCAGCGCGTCGTCGACATCACCTTCCTTGGCGCCGTCGAAGACCGGCGTCGCGATCGGCACGCCGCGGGTCACGTTCGAGGCCGCCTCGATCAGCGCGCCCTCTGCCATGCCCTTGATGCCTTCCTCGTAGACGTCGTCGCCATAGGCGATCTTCATGGCGTCGCGCACAGGTGTCATGTCGCCCGAGCGCCTGTACTCGTGAAGCGCCTCCTCGACCTTGATGCCGAGACCGCGCGCGGCCCAGCCCATGTGCGTCTCGAGGATCTGGCCCACGTTCATGCGCGATGGCACGCCGAGCGGGTTGAGCACCAGATCGACGGTGGTGCCGTCCTGCAGGAACGGCATGTCCTCGATCGGGACCACCTTGGAGACGACGCCCTTGTTGCCGTGACGTCCGGCCATCTTGTCGCCGGGCTGAAGCTTGCGCTTCACCGCCACGAAGACCTTGACCATCTTCATGACGCCCGGAGGCAGATCGTCGCCGCGGCGGACCTTTTCGACCTTGTCCTCGAAGCGGTGGTCGAGGGCGCGCTTCTGCGCCTCGTACTGGCCGTTGAGCGCTTCGATCGCCTGCGCCTCGGCTTCCTCGCCGAGCGCGAGCTGCCACCACTGGCCGCGGGAGAGGCTTTCGAGAAGCTCTTCGGTGATCTCCGAGCCGGCCTTGACGCCCTTGGGACCCTTCACGGCGGTCTTGCCGAGGACCATGGACTTGAGACGCGCGTAGATGTTGCGCTCGAGGATCGCGAGTTCGTCGTCCCGGTCGCGGGCCAGACGCTCGACCTCCTCGCGCTCGATCTGGAGCGCCCGTTCGTCCTTCTCGACGCCGTGGCGGTTGAAGACCCGCACCTCGACGATCGTGCCGTAATCGCCCGGCGGGAGCCTGAGCGACGTGTCGCGCACGTCCGAGGCCTTTTCACCGAAGATCGCGCGGAGCAGTTTCTCCTCGGGCGTCATCGGGCTTTCGCCCTTCGGCGTGATCTTGCCCACGAGAATGTCGCCCGGACCCACTTCGGCGCCGATATAGACGATGCCCGCCTCGTCGAGGTTGCGCAGCGCTTCCTCGCCGACGTTGGGGATGTCGCGGGTGATCTCTTCCGGTCCGAGCTTGGTGTCGCGGGCGGCGACCTCGAATTCCTCGATGTGGATCGAGGTGAAGACGTCGTCGCGCACGATGCGCTCGGAGATCAGGATCGAGTCCTCGTAGTTGTAGCCGTTCCACGGCATGAACGCGACGA
>CAZPOK010000390.1:0-2276 GCA_964587905.1 uncultured Rhodobacterales bacterium
GGACACCCACAAGATGGCCGACGCCAACAAGGCGTTCAGCCACTACCGCTGGTAACCCGAGAGGCATCATCCGATGGCACGCGACTATACGCTCGAATACTACCGCAACTTCGGGATCATGGCCCATATCGATGCAGGCAAGACCACCTGCACCGAGCGGATCCTGTTCTACACCGGCAAGTCCCACAAGCTCGGCGAGGTGCATGACGGTGCCGCGACGATGGACTGGATGGAGCAGGAGCAGGAGCGCGGCATCACGATCACCAGCGCCGCGACCACCACGTTCTGGGAAAAGACCTATACCGGCACCGAGCCGGCCAGCTCAAAGCACCGCCTGAACATCATCGACACCCCCGGACACGTCGACTTCACCATCGAGGTGGAGCGTTCGCTCGCCGTGCTCGACGGTGCGATCTGCCTGCTCGACGGCAATGCCGGCGTCGAGCCGCAGACCGAGACCGTCTGGCGCCAGGCCGACCGCTACAAGGTTCCGCGGATCGTCTTCGTCAACAAGATGGACAAGATCGGCGCGGACTTCTTCAACTGCGTCAAGATGATCAAGGACCGCACGGGCGCCACGCCCGCGCCGATCGCGCTGCCGATCGGGGCGGAAGACAAGCTCGAGGGCATCATCGACCTCATCACGATGGAAGAATGGACCTGGAAGGGCGAGGATCTCGGCGCCTCCTGGACCCGTCAGCCCGTCCGCGACGGCCTCAAGGCCGAGGCCGAGGAGTGGCGCGGCAAGCTCATCGAACTCGCCGTGGAGCAGGACGACGACGCGATGATGGCCTATCTCGAGGGCGAGGAGCCCGACGTGGACACGCTTCGCAAGCTGATCCGCAAGGGCACGCTGTCGCTGTCGTTCATGCCGGTCACCGCGGGATCGGCCTTCAAGAACAAGGGCGTCCAGCCGCTTCTCAACTCGGTCATCGACTTCCTGCCGTCGCCGCTCGACGTGCCCGCCTACATGGGTTTCGAGCCCGGCGACGAGACCGAGACCCGGAACCTCCCCCGGTCGGCCGACGATCAGCAGCCGTTCTCTGGCTTGGCGTTCAAGATCATGAACGACCCTTTCATGGGCACGCTCACCTTCACCCGGATCTACTCGGGCACGATGAAGAAGGGCGACCAGCTGCTGAACTCGACCAAGAACAAGAAGGAGCGCATCGGCCGCATGGTCATGATGCACGCCAACAAGCAGGAAGAGATCACCGAGGCGTTCGCCGGTGACATCATCGCGCTGGCGGGCCTCAAGGACACCACGACGGGCGACACGCTCTGCGACCCGAACAAGCCCGTGGTTCTCGAGACCATGACCTTCCCCGATCCGGTCATCGAGATCGCGGTCGAGCCGAAGACGAAGGCTGACCAGGAGAAGATGTCCCAGGGCCTTCAGCGTCTCGCGGCCGAGGATCCGTCCTTCCGCGTGGAGACCGACATCGAGTCGGGCCAGACGATCATGAAGGGCATGGGCGAGCTTCACCTCGACATCCTGATCGACCGCCTCAAGCGCGAGTTCAAGGTCGAGGCGAACATCGGCGCGCCGCAGGTGGCCTACCGCGAAACGATCTCCCACGAGATCGAGCACACCTACACGCACAAGAAGCAGTCCGGCGGCTCGGGCCAGTTCGCCGAGGTCAAGCTCGTGATCTCTCCGACCGAGCCAGGCGAGGGGTATACGTTCGAAAGCCGCATCGTCGGCGGCGCGGTTCCGAAGGAATACGTGCCGGGCGTCGAGAAGGGCATCCAGTCGGTCACCGACTCCGGTCCGCTCGCCGGCTTCCCGGTGATCGACTTCAAGGTCGCTCTGGCGGACGGCAAGTACCACGACGTGGACTCGTCGGTCCTCGCCTTCGAGATCGCCTCGCGGATGTGCATGCGCGAAGGCCTGCGGAAGGCCGGCGCGAAGCTTCTCGAGCCGATCATGAGGGTCGAGGTGGTGACGCCCGAGGAATACACGGGCTCCATCATCGGCGACCTGACGTCGCGCCGGGGGCAGGTGCAGGGGCAGGACACGCGCGGCAACGCCAACGTCATCAGCGCCTTCGTGCCGCTCGCCAACATGTTCGGCTACATCAACAACCTGCGCTCGATGTCCTCGGGCCGCGCGCAGTTCACGATGCAGTTCGACCATTACGAGCCGGTTCCGCAGAACATCAGCGAAGAGATCCAGGCGAAGTACGCGTAAGCGTCCGCCGGCGAACACAAGGAGGCCATCATGGCAAAGGCAAAGTTTGAACGGACGAAACCGCACGTGAACGTCGGGACGATCG
>CAZPOK010000391.1:0-2267 GCA_964587905.1 uncultured Rhodobacterales bacterium
GACGGGACAAGACACGGGACGACCCCGAACGTCGCTGCATCGCGACCGGCGAGACCCACCCGAAGCGGGGCCTGATCCGTTTCGCGGTGTCGCCCGACGGCGTGGTCGTCCCCGATCTGCTCGGCAAGCTGCCGGGACGCGGAATGTGGGTTTCGGCGGATCGCGCCGCGCTCGAGACAGCGGTGAAGAAGAACCTCTTCTCGCGGTCGGCGAAGCGGCAGGTGACCCTGCCCGGGGATCTGATCGGCGAGGTCGAGACGGGTCTCGTCCGCAGAACGGTCGAGCTCCTCTCGATGGCCCGCAAGGCGGGACAGGCGGTGACCGGGTTCGAGAAGGTGAAGGACTGGCTCGCGAAGGGAGAGGCGGCCATCCTTCTGCAGGCGTCCGACGGGTCGGACCGGGGCAAATCGAAGCTCCGTCCACCGGGGGGCAAAGGATCGTTTTTTGGCGTCCTGAGCGCGTCAGAATTGGGTTTGGCTTTCGGACGTGAACATGTGATACATGCGGCGCTTGCCGCAGGCGGCCTCGCTGACAGGTTCAGGGAAGACGCTGTGCGGCTCTCGGGCGTTCGCGAAGATGGCGGTGGCGCTGCCACCGGAAAGGTGAAGAAGACCATATGAGCGATACTGACGGCAAGAAGACACTGGGTCTCCGCGGCTCGCGGCCCGGACAGGTGAAGCAAAGCTTCAGCCACGGCCGGACCAAGAACGTCGTGGTCGAGACCAAGCGCAAGCGCGTGGTGGTGCCGAAGCCCGGAGCGACGCAGAAGCAGGGTGGCGCGGCGCCGGCGCCCGCCTCCGGCGATCCGTCCAGACGCCCCGCCGGCATCTCCGAGGCCGAGCTCGAGCGGCGCATGAAAGCGCTCGCCGCCGCTAAGGCGCGCGAGTCCGAGGAGCAGGAAGCCCGCGAGAGCGAGGAGAAGGCGCGCGCCGAGGAGCGCGAGCGCCGCCGGGCCGAAATGGAGGCCAAGGAACAGGAAGAGCGCGAGCGCGAACAGCGCGCGCGAGAGAAGGCCGAGGAAGAGGCGCGCGAAGCCCGGGAGGCAACGGAGCGTGCCCGCAAGGCCGAGGAAAAGGCCGCGGCCCCCGCTGTCGCACCGGAGGAGGCCCCCGCCGCTCGGGGCGGCGCGAAGCCGGCTCCGCGGAAGGTCGACCGGGAGCGCGACGTCCGGCGGGACAACAAGGGTGGCAAGGCGCGCGACGACAGCAGCCGCCGCGGCGGCAAGCTGACGCTGAATCAGGCGCTCACCGGTGGCGAAGGCGGCCGGCAACGGTCGCTCGCCGCGATGAAGCGCAAGCAGGAACGCGCCCGCCAGAAGGCGATGGGCGGCCATGCCGAGCGCGAAAAGGTCGTGCGCGACGTTCGCCTGCCCGAAGCGATCGTGGTTTCCGAACTCGCCAACCGCATGGCCGAGCGCGTGGCCGACGTCGTGAAGGCGCTGATGCAGAACGGCATCATGGCAACGCAGAACCAGACCATCGACGCCGATACTGCGGAACTCATCATCGAAGAGTTCGGCCACAACGTCGTACGTGTCTCCGATGCCGACGTGGAAGACGTGCTCCAGGCGCAGGAGGACGATCCGAAGGCTCTTACGCCGCGTCCGGCGGTCATCACCATCATGGGCCATGTGGACCACGGCAAGACGTCGCTTCTCGACGCCATCCGCAAGACCAAGGTCGTGGCCGGCGAAGCGGGCGGGATCACCCAGCACATCGGCGCCTATCAGGTCCAGACGGACTCGGGGGCCACGCTGACCTTCCTCGACACACCCGGTCACGCCGCCTTCACCTCGATGCGCTCACGCGGCGCGCAGGTCACGGATGTCGTGGTGCTGGTCGTGGCGGCAGACGACGCGGTGATGCCGCAGACGGTCGAGGCCATCAATCACGCCAAGGCCGCCAATGTCCCGATGATCATCGCGATCAACAAGGTCGACAAGCCGGGCGCCAATCCCGACAAGGTGCGGACGGACCTCCTCCAGCACGAGGTGATCGTCGAAAAGCTGTCCGGCGACGTTCAGGACGTCGAGGTTTCTGCGATATCGGGTCAGGGGCTGGACGAACTCCTCGAGGCGATCGCGCTGCAGGCCGAGATTCTCGAGCTCAAGGCCAACCCCGACCGCCGCGCAGAAGGCGCCGTGATCGAAGCTCAGCTCGACGTCGGACGGGGCCCTGTCGCGACTGTTCTCGTCCGGCACGGCACGCTCCGCCAGGGCGACATCTTCGTCGTCGGCGAACAGTGGGGCAAGGTCCGCGCGATGGAGA
>CAZPOK010000392.1:0-2258 GCA_964587905.1 uncultured Rhodobacterales bacterium
GGCCGGGGCAAGGCCGCGCAGGGCTTCACCTTCTCCTACGACATGCTGGGCGAGGCGGCGATAACGTCGGCCGACGCCGCCGCCTACCTCAAGGCCTATCGCGGCGCGATCGACGCGCTGACCTCCGAATGCCGCTCCGACGACATCCGCGAGAACCCCGGCATCTCGATCAAGCTCTCCGCGCTCCATCCGCGATACGAGGAGCCGCAGCGCGACCGGGTGATGGCGGAGCTGGTGCCGGTGGTCCTGTCGCTCGCGCGGCAGGCGAAGGCCGCCCGCATGGGCCTCAACATCGACGCCGAGGAGGCCGACCGTCTGGAGATTTCGCTCGACGTGATCGAGGCGGTGCTGTCTGACCCCTCGCTCGCCGGCTGGAACGGCTTCGGCGTTGTCGTGCAGGGCTATGGCAAGCGCGCTCCGGCCTTGATCGACTGGCTGCACGCGCTGGCCGAGACGCAGGACCGCGGGATGATGGTGCGGCTCGTCAAGGGGGCCTACTGGGACACCGAGATCAAGCGTGCGCAGGTCGAGGGGCTGGCGGGTTTTCCGGTATACACGCGCAAGGCCGCGACCGACGTGGCCTACATCTGCTGCGCCGAGAAGCTGCTTGGGATGACCGACCGGCTCTATCCTCAGTTCGCCACCCACAACGCCCACACCGTCGCGGCGATCCTCGAGATGGCGGGGGGCCGGGACGACTACGAATTCCAGCGCCTCCACGGCATGGGCGATGCGCTGCACGACATCCTTCGCAAGCGCAACGCCGCTCGGTCGCGGATCTATGCGCCCGTCGGCGCGCACCGCGATCTGCTGGCCTATCTGGTGCGGCGGCTGCTCGAGAACGGGGCCAACAGTTCCTTCGTCAATCAGGTGATCGATACCACCGTGCCCGCCGTGCAGGTCGCCGCCGACCCGTTCACAGCGCTCGACCTCGCGCCACCGCCGCCGCCGCCGGGGGTGGAGCGGTCCGCCGATCTCTTCGAGCCGCGCCGCAGGAATTCGAAAGGCTTCGACCTGCACCACCCGGCGGAGCTTGCCCGCATCGACGCCGGGCGCGGCACGTTCCGGACCGAGCTGTGGCAGGCCGGACCCATTCTCGCGGGTACTTCGGCGCCGAAGGCGCCGCACGAGGTCCACAACCCCGCTCGACCAGGCGACGTGGTTGGCCGTGTTTCCGACGCGAGCGCGGCAGATATCGAGACGGCGCTGTCCTCCGCCCGGGTCTGGCAGGGGGCGCCCGAGGAACGGGCCGAGATCCTCAATCGTGCCGCCGATCTCTACGAGCAGCATCACGCCGAGATCTTCGCGCTTCTCGCCCGCGAGGCCGGCAAGGGCCTGCCCGACGCGGTGGCCGAACTGCGCGAGGCGGTCGATTTCCTGCGCTACTACGCGAGCTTCGCCGGCGGCGGCGCGCCGCGCGGCACGATCGCCTGCATCTCGCCGTGGAACTTTCCGCTCGCGATCTTCACCGGACAGATCGCGGGGGCGCTGGCGGCAGCGAACGCGGTCGTCGCGAAGCCGGCGGAGGCGACGGCGCTGATCGCGGCCCGTGCCGTCGAGTTGATGCACGAGGCCGGGGTGCCGCGCGCGGCGCTGCAGCTTCTGCCCGGGACCGGCGCGTCCGTGGGCGCGGCGATCACCGGCGACCGACGCATCGCGGGCGTCGTCTTCACCGGCTCGACCGCGACCGCGCAGCGGATCAACCGCGCGATGGCCGGGGGCGTCTCGCCCTTCGCCCCGCTCGTGGCCGAGACCGGCGGCCTCAACGCGATGATCGTCGATTCCACCGCGCTTCCCGAACAGGCGGTG
Organism: uncultured Rhodobacterales bacterium; assembly: GCA_964587905.1. Classification (GTDB taxonomy): domain Bacteria; phylum Pseudomonadota; class Alphaproteobacteria; order Rhodobacterales; family Rhodobacteraceae; genus DAINOF01. Next base: position 1,810 of record CAZPOK010000392.1, read on the forward strand.
CGCGACATCGTCATGTCGGCCTTCCGCTCCGCCGGTCAGCGCTGCTCGGCGCTGCGCTGCCTCTACGTGCAGGAGGACGTGGCAGACCGGGTTCTGGGGATGCTCGAGGGCGCGATGCAGGAGCTTCGCCTTGGCGACCCGTGGGACGTGTCGACCGATATCGGCCCGATCATCTCCGCCCCCGCGCGCGACGAGATCCAGGCGCATGTCGATGCCGCGCGGGCGGAGGGGCGGCTGATCCGGCAACTGGAGGCTCCGGAGGACGGCGCGTTTCTCGGCCCGGCGATGATCCGGGTGGGCGGGATCGGTGACCTGGAGACGGAGGTTTTCGGCCCGGTCCTCCACGTCGCGACGTTCCGCGCAGACCGGATCGACGAAGTTGTCTCCGACATCAACGCGAAGGGCTACGGGCTGACCTTCGGGCTGCACACCCGGATCGACGACCGGGT
>CAZPOK010000393.1:0-2236 GCA_964587905.1 uncultured Rhodobacterales bacterium
CGGTTGCCGCGATCAAGAAGTCGCTGTCGCTCCTCAAGCAGAGGATGGACTGGGACACCGCGGGTCATCGCCTCGAGGAATTCAACGCGATGACGGAGGACCCCAACATCTGGAACGATCCCGCACGGGCGCAGAAGCTGATGCGCGACCGGCAGATGCTGGCGGATTCGGTGGAGCGCGTGACGTCGATGAGCCGGGAACTCAGCGACAACGTCGAGCTGATCGAGCTTGGCGAGATGGAGGACGACGAGGAGATCGTCGAGGACGCCGAGAGCGCGCTGAAGCGGCTCAAGGAGAAGGCCGGGCAGGCCGAGATCGAGGCGCTGCTCGACGGCGAGGCGGACGGCAACGACACGTTCCTCGAGATCAACTCGGGCGCCGGAGGCACCGAAAGCTGCGACTGGGCGGCGATGCTCGCGCGGATGTACGTCCGCTGGGCCGAGAAGCACGGCTACACCGTCGAGCTGATCTCGGAGAGCCCGGGCGAAGAGGCCGGCATCAAATCGGCGGCCTACAAGATTTCCGGACCCAACGCCTACGGCTGGCTGAAGTCCGAAAGCGGCGTGCACCGGCTTGTCCGGATTTCGCCGTATGACAGTTCGGCACGGCGGCACACCTCGTTCTCGTCGGTCTGGGTCTATCCGGTGGTTGACGAGAACATCGAGATCGACATCCCGCCGAACGAGATCCGGATCGACACCTTCCGCGCATCCGGCGCGGGCGGGCAGCACGTGAACACGACGGATTCGGCCGTACGGATCACCCACATTCCGACGAACATCGTCGTGACGAGTTCCATGAAGTCGCAGCACCAGAACCGCGAGGCCGCGATGAACGCACTGCGCGCGCGGCTCTACCAGATGGAACTCGACCGCCGGAACGCCGAGATCAACGCCCAGCACGATGCCAAGGGCGAGGCGGGGTGGGGCAACCAGATCCGCTCCTACGTGCTCCAGCCCTACCAGATGGTGAAGGATCTGCGGACGGGCTACGAGACCTCCGACACCCAGGGCGTGCTGGACGGGGATCTCGACGGGCTGATGGCGGCGACGCTCGCGCTCGAGGTCTCGGGCAAGAGCCGGGCGGAGGCGCGCGCCGAGGATTGACGGCGGCGTCGTCCTCGCGGCACGATGGCTCCCGTGATCCCGAGAGGAGGAGGGAGCACCATGACCGACATACCCGTCGACCCGTCGCCGCTGCCGGAGATCGGCCACCTGACCCTGCGCGAGATCCTCGCGTCGCTGCGCTGCGGAGTGAGGGATTTCCAGCGGGCGCCGGCGTTCGGGCTGTTCTTCTCCGCCTTCTACGTGCTGATCGGGTTCGTGCTCCTGCTGATTGGCGCCAACACCTTCGTCTGGACCCTGGCGATGTCGCTCGGGTTTCCGCTCGTCGCGCCCTTCGCCGCGGTCGGGCTCTACGAGGTCAGTCGCCGGCTGGAGGCCGACCAACCGCTCGTCTGGTCCGAGATCCTCGGCGTCGTGGTGCGCGAGAAGGACCGGCAGATCCCGTGGATCGGGGCGATCCTCGTCATCGTCTTCCTGTTCTGGTCGTTCTTCGCCCACATGCTTTTCGCGCTCTTCATGGGCCTGTCCACGCTGACGAACATCAGCTCGTCCTACGAGGCCTTCCTGACCCCGACGGGCCTCACGATGATCGCAGCCCAGGTCGTCGTCGGCGCCGCCGTCGCTTTCTTCGTATTCGCGATCACAGTTGTGAGCCTGCCGCTTCTTCTCGAAAAGGAGATCGATTTCGTCACCGCGATGATCCTGTCGGTGCGGACCGTGGCGCAGAACCTCGCGGCGATGCTCGCCTGGGCCGGGCTCGTCGCAGCGCTCCTCTTCCTCGGCATGATCCCCTTGTTCCTGGGGCTTTTCGTCGTGCTGCCGGTGCTCGGCCACGCCACGTGGCACCTCTACCGGCGGGCCCTCTACGATCCAGTCTGAGACAGCACGGGAGGGCGAGGCATGGCATGCCGCGTCTCGACGGGACTGCCTTTGCCGCTCACGCGGGTTTTGCCCGGAAATGCGAAAGCGCCGCAGGGGGCTGCGGCGCTTTCAATTCCGGATGATCGGACTGCGTCAGGAGGCTTTGGTCTCCGCCGCCGTCCCGCTGGTGGCTTTCGCCGTAGGACGGGTCACGCCGCCCGACTGGCTCAGCGGGTCTTCCTGACGCTGCACCGAGCCCTCGAAATGGGCGCCGCTTTCGATGGCGATCGTCTTGTGGATGATGTCGCCCT
>CAZPOK010000394.1:0-2235 GCA_964587905.1 uncultured Rhodobacterales bacterium
AGAAGGTGATCGAGCGAAACCGGGCGCCACGCGTCCAGATCGCCTACGACGTCGAGCATTACGGCAGTCCCACCACGATAGAATTGCCGTTCGTGATGGGCGTGATGGCGGATCTCGCCGGCGCGTCTGAGACGAAGGAGGCGTCGAAGCCGATCAACGACCGCTCCTTCGTCGAGACGGACGCGGGCCGCTTCGGAAAATTCATGGAGGCGCTCGCGCCGCGGGTGAAGGCCCGGGTGCCCAACAAGCTGCCCTCCGATGAAGGCGAGGAGGGCGAGGAGGAGCTTTTCGTCGACCTCAGCTTCAAGAGCATGAGCGATTTCGCGCCCGACAAGATCGCCGAGCAGGTGCCGGCGCTGTCGGAGCTTCTCAAGATGCGCCGTCAGCTCGAGGAGTTGCTCAGCTACATGGACGGCAAGGTCGATGCCGAGAAACGCATCGCCCAGCTTCTCAACAACGAACCGTTGCTCGCCCAGGCCGCCGAGGCGGCGATGGCGAACACCAAGAGCGAGGAGGAATAAGATGGCCGACGCCAAAGAACAGGCCGGCGGCGGCGCCGCCGAAGCCGAAGCGCTCGATCTGGGCGAGTTCAGCGAACTTCTCGAAAAGGACTTCCGCGTCAAGGAGACCGAAAGCGACAAGCTGAAGTCGCTCGTCTCGAACCTCGCCCTCGCGGCGCAGGAGCGTTCGGGAAGCGCCACGATCTCGAGCAACGCGGTCAAGTCGATCAAGTCGCTGATCGCGGGCATCGACTCGCTGCTGACCGAGCAGATGAACGAGGTGCTGCACGCGCCGGAGCTTCGCGAGCTCGAGGGGACGTGGAGAGGACTCCACTATCTCGTAAATAATACGGAGACCGACCAGAAGCTGAAGATTCGGGTACTCAACATCAAGAAGGACGATTTAGCCGACCATCTAGAGGACTACGAAGGCCAGATGTGGGATCAGTCGCCGATATTCAAGAAGGTGTACTCGGACGAGTACTCGATGTTCGGCGGCGAACCCTTCGGAGCCATCGTCGGCTCCTACGAGTTCAGCCACAAGCCGAAGGATGTCGGGCTTCTCCGCAACCTCTCCGGCATCGCGGCCTCGGCGCATGCGCCGTTCATCGCCGCAGCGGCCCCGCAGCTCTTCCGGATGGAGAGCTGGCAGGAGCTGCCGAACCCGCAGGATCTCGAGCAGATCGTCTCCTCGCCCGACTACGCGAGCTGGCAGTCGCTTCGCGAAAGCGAGGATGCGCGCTACATCGGCCTGACCATGCCGCGGGTTCTGGCCCGCCTGCCCTACGGCGCCGATACCGTTCCGGTGAAGGGCTTCGCCTTCGAGGAGGAAATCGACGGCAAGCACGATCACTACGTGTGGATGAACGCCGCCTTCGCGATGGGCGTGAACATCAACCGGAGCCACAAGCTCTACGGTTGGGGCACGCAGATCCGGGGCGTGGAATCCGGCGGCACGGTGCTGAACCTGCCGGTGCACACCTTCCCCACCGACGACGGCTCGGTCGCGATGAAGTGCCCCACCGAGATCGCCATCGACGACCGGCGCGAGGCGGAACTCGCCAAGCTCGGCATGATGCCGGTCCTGCACCGGAAGAACACCGATGTCGCCGCCTTCATCGGCGCGCATTCGCTCCAGGACGCCGAGACTCGGGCCGGACGGCTCGTGGACCCCGACGCCCAGGCGAACGAGCGGCTGTCGGCGAACCTGCCCTATCTTTTCCCGGTCAGCCGGTTCGCCCACTATCTCAAGGCGATCGCGCGCGACAAGGTCGGCTCGTTCAAGGAACGTGGCGACATGGAGAAGTGGCTCTCGGAGTGGATCAACCGCTATGTCCTCGCGAACCCCGCGATGGCCGACGAGGCGGCGCGCGCGAAGCGGCCCCTCGCGGCAGCCGAGGTTCAGGTGGACAGCGTCGAGGGACGTCCGGGCTATTACAACGCCCGGTTCTTCCTTCGCCCGCACTACCAGCTCGAAGGCATCAACGCGAGCCTGAGGCTGGTGTCGGAACTTCCGTCGGTGAAGGGGTCGTAACATGCGCACCCCGTCACCGGCATCTGCGGCACAGGAGGCGACCCCGGCCTCCCGAAGCCTGTCGAGTGACGGGGGTCTAAAGGCCTGAAACGGCCAGAATTCGGACAATTCGCACAGAAAGGATAGCGAAATGGCGTTCAGCGGTTATCTCAAGATCGACGACATCCCCGGCGAGAGCAAACGCTCGGACCACGAAGGCGA
>CAZPOK010000395.1:0-2233 GCA_964587905.1 uncultured Rhodobacterales bacterium
CCCGCCGCGTGGCGGAGAACGAGGCGATGGCGAAGGCGCGCATGCTCCGGACCTCGCCGCAGAAGCTGAACCTCGTCGCCGCGATGATCCGCGGCAAGAAGGTCGACAAGGCGCTCGCCGATCTGACCTTCTCGAACAAGCGGATCGCCCAGGACGTGAAGAAGTGCCTTCAGTCCGCGATCGCGAACGCGGAGAACAATCACAACCTGGACGTCGACGAACTCGTCGTCGCCGAGGCCTTCGTGGGCAAGAACCTGGTGATGAAGCGCGGCCGTCCGCGGGCGCGCGGCCGGTTCGGGCGCATCATCAAGCCGTTCTCGGAACTCACCATCAGGGTCCGCCAGGTCGAGGAGCAAGCGTAATGGGTCAGAAGGTCAATCCGATCGGCATGCGCCTCCAGGTCAACCGCACCTGGGACAGCCGCTGGTACGCCGACACCAAGGACTACGGCAACCTCCTGCTCGAGGACGTCAAGATCCGCGAGTTCATCCGGGAAGAAGCCAAGCAGGCGGGCATCTCGAAGATCATCATCGAGCGTCCGCACCGGAAGTGCCGCGTGACGATCCACACGGCGCGTCCGGGGGTCATCATCGGCAAGAAGGGGGCCGACATCGAGGTGCTTCGCAAGAAGCTCGCCAACATGACGGACAGCGAACTGCACCTCAACATCGTCGAGGTCCGCAAGCCCGAACTCGACGCGCAGCTGGTGGCCGAGAGCATCGCCCAGCAGCTCGAGCGCCGGGTCAGCTTCCGCCGCGCGATGAAGCGGTCGGTGCAGAACGCCATGCGCATGGGTGCGCTCGGCATCCGCGTCAACGTCGCGGGCCGCCTCGGCGGCGCCGAGATCGCGCGGACCGAATGGTACCGCGAGGGCAGGGTGCCCCTGCACACACTCCGCGCGGACATCGACTACGCGCTCGCCGAAGCCACCACCCCCTACGGGATCATCGGCGTCAAGGTTTGGGTCTTCAAGGGCGAGATCCTCGAGCACGACCCGTCGGCCCGTGATCGTCGCCAGCAGGAGCTCCAGGAAGGCCCCGCGCCTCGTGGCGCCGGCGGCGGCCGCCGCGACCGCTAAGGAGACAGAGAGATGCTGCAACCAAAGCGCACGAAGTTCCGCAAGATGCACAAGGGCCGCATCAAGGGCGTGGCGAAGGGCGGATCCGACCTGAATTTCGGCACCTTCGGCCTGAAGGCGGTCGAGCCCGAGCGCGTCACCGCACGTCAGATCGAGGCCGCGCGCCGCGCCCTGACCCGCCACATGAAGCGTCAGGGCCGCGTCTGGATCCGGATCTTCCCGGATGTGCCGGTCACGTCGAAACCCACCGAGGTCCGGATGGGCAAGGGCAAGGGCTCTGTTGACTTCTGGGCGGCCAAGGTCAAGCCGGGCCGGGTGATGTTCGAGATCGACGGCGTCAGCGAGCAGATCGCCCGCGAGGCGCTCCGCCTCGCCGCGATGAAGCTGCCGATCAAGACCCGGACGATCGCCCGCGAGGACTGGTAAGAAAATCACCCCCCGCGGTGTCGCGGGGGGTTGCTTTGCCGGCGTGTTGGGGATATCCGGCGCGCTCATCTTCGAAACCACCAGGCCAGAGGTGACCCCCACGGGGCCTCCTGGTGTTGAAAAGGGAAGACTGGCGATGGACGCCAAGGAACTGCGCGACAAGACGCCCGACCAGCTTCGGGACGAACTTGCAAAGCTCAAGAAGGAGTCGTTCAACCTGCGCTTTCAGCAGGCGACGTCTCAGCTCGAGAACACCGCCCGCATGCGCGCCGTCAAGCGCGATACCGCGCGGGTGAAGACCATCCTGAACGAAAAGGCGGCCGCGGCCGCGTCGGACGTGACGTCCGCCAACCAGACGTCGGAGGCGTAATCGATGCCGAAGCGTATCCTCTCGGGCACCGTCACGAGCGACAAGAACGACCAGACCGTCACGGTCTCCGTCGAACGCCGCTTCACGCACCCCGTTCTCAAGAAGACGATCCGGAAGTCCAAGAAGTACCGGGCTCACGATCCGCAGAACCAGTTCAAGACCGGCGACATGGTGCGCATTCAGGAATGCGCCCCGGTCTCGAAATCGAAACGCTGGGAGGTGGTGACGGCCTGAGGCCCTCCCACAATCCGGTTTGAACGAAACCCTGGGGCCAATGCCTGAAGAGCGGTCCCAAAGGTCGGGAGAAACCACATGATCCAGATGCAGACCAATCTGGATGTCGCTGACAACTCCGGCGC
>CAZPOK010000396.1:0-2230 GCA_964587905.1 uncultured Rhodobacterales bacterium
GTCTCGCCCACGAAGAGCGGCTCGTTGATCGGGTTCTTCCGCTTGATCGTGAAGGCCTGGATGCGCCGGAACCCCAGCTTTTCGTAAAGCCGGATGGCCTCCGCGTTGTCATGCATCACCGACAGATCCATGAACGCCGCGCCACGCGCCTTGAAGTGCTCGGCGAGGCGCCGAACCAGGCTTTCGCCGATACCGGGATGCGGGGCCTGAGGAGCGACCGCGAGGCACCAGAGTGACGAGCCCTTCTCGGGATCGTCGAAGGCCCGTCCGTGTCCCACACCCATCACCGTGCCGAGGATCGCGCCCGATTCCGAATCTTCGGCCACCAGCACCGTGATGGCGCGTGCGTCCCGGTTGGACCAGAAGAACGACGGGGGCACCGGCACCATCCTGTGCGACGCGTAGATCGTATTGATCGCCTCGGCGTCTTTTTCGGTCGTGAGGCGGCGGATGAAGAAGCCGCCGGACTTCCGGTGCTTGGCACGGTACGTCGTGAGGTCGAGCCTGTAGGTATGCGACGGGTCGAGGAACAGCTCCTGCGGCGCTTCGGAGAGCACGACATGCGGGTCGCGGACGTAGAAGGCGATGTCGCGCCGGTCCGGCCCTTCGGCCTCGAGCGTCTCGGCAAGGTCCTTGGGTTCGGTGAAGGTGTTTCCGAAGATCAGCCGGCCCCAGCCACAGTCGATCGAAGCGTTGGACCGCGCTGCCTTGCTGACCGGCGGAGGCGCGGCGGTCTCGCGGCGGAGCCGCTCCAGCCGATGCTGGTGCGCCTGCGTATGCCGCGACCGGTCGCGCCGCGTCACGGGCGGATCTCCTGCGCCTGAAGCCAGAGCTCCAGAAGCGCAACCTGCCATAGCTCCGAGCCCCTGAGCGTGGTGATGTGCTCCTTCGGCGCGGCGAAAAGAGTGTCCAGATACTCGGCCCGGAACAGCCCGCGCTTCTGCGCGGCCTCCGACGTCAGCGCGTCGCGCACCATGTCGAGATACGGTCCCTCGATGTACTTGAGTGCCGGCACCGGAAAGTAGCCCTTCGGCCGGTCGATCACGTCGTTCGGGATGACCTGCCGCGCGGCTTTCTTGAGGATCCCCTTGCCGCCCTGTTCGAGTTTCAGAGCAGACGGCATTCGCCCTGCCGTCTCGACGACCTCGTGGTCGAGAAACGGCACCCGCGCTTCGAGTCCCCACGCCATCGTCATGTTGTCGACCCGCTTGACCGGGTCATCCACGAGCATGACGTTGGTGTCGAGACGGAGCGCCTTGTCGACAGGATCGCTTGCACCGGCGCGGGCGAAGTGTTCCTCGATGAAGGCGATGCTCTCGTCGCGGTCCGCCAGATGCTCGGGGGCGAGGTGCTCGGCCAACCGCGCATGCGTCCGGTCGAAGAACGCCTCGGCATAGGCACCGACCGCGTCGTTGGTGTCCTTCAGCGGCGGATACCAGTGATAACCGCCGAAGACCTCGTCCGCGCCCTGGCCCGACTGCACGACCTTGATCGTCTTCGACACCTCGCGCGACAGCAGGAAGAACCCGATGTTGTCGTAGGAGACCATCGGCTCCGACATCGCCCGGATCGCCAGCGGCAGGTTCTCACGCATTTCTTCGGACGGGATGAAGATCTTGTGGTGGTTCGTCCCGTAGTGCTCGGCGATGAGGTCCGAATAGGTGAACTCGTCGCCCTTCTCGCCATGCGCCTCCTCGAACCCGATGGAGTAGGTGGCGAGCCCGGTCTGGCCCTCCTCGGCCAGCAGACCGACGATCAGCGAACTGTCGACGCCGCCGGACAGCAGAACCCCCACCGGCACGTCCGCCACCATGCGCCGCCGCACCGAAGTGCGCAGCGACTCCAGCAGGATTTCCTCCCAGTCTTCGACCGACCGGCGCGCGTCCTCGGGCGTCCGCTCGAAGGTCGGGGTCCAGTAGGTCGTGTCGCTGTGCCGGCCGTCGGGCTCGTAGATCCGGATCGTTGCCGGCGGCAGCTTCCGCACACCGGCGAGGATCGTGCGCGGCGGCGGTACCACGGCGTGCCATGTCATGTAGTGGTGCAGCGCGACGCGGTCGATCGAGGTGTCGATCCCGCCCGCGCGCAGCAGGGCGGGAAGCGTCGAGGCGAAGCGCACGCCTTTCCCGGTCTCCGCGTAGTAGAGCGGCTTTATCCCGAAGCGGTCGCGGATGAACACGACCCGCCCGCTGTCGCGTTCGTGAATGGCCACGGCGAACATGCCGTTGAACTT
>CAZPOK010000397.1:0-2209 GCA_964587905.1 uncultured Rhodobacterales bacterium
CGCTGATGGCGCTGCCGTTCTTCATGCTCGCGGGCGAGGTCATGAACCGCGGCGGGATAACGGTGCGCCTCGTCGAATTCTCGCAGGCGCTGATGGGGCACCTCCGCGGCGGTCTCGCGCACGTCAACATCCTGTCGTCCATCCTCTTCGCCGGCCTCTCCGGCTCTGCGGTCGCGGATACGTCGGCGCTGGGCTCGACCCTGATCCCGGCCATGGAAAAGAACGGCTACTCCCGCAAATTCGCCGCCGCCATCACCGCCGCGTCTTCGGTCATCGGCCCGATCATCCCTCCCTCGGGCATCATGATCATCTATGCCTACGTCATGGGCGAAAGCGTGGCGGCGCTGTTTCTCGCGGGCATCGTGCCGGGCATCCTCGTGGGGCTCGGCCTCATGCTCATGGTGCGCCTGCTGGCGGATCGCTACGACCTGCCCAAGGCCGAGCGGATCGTGTCGAGGGGCCAGGAGATCAGCAGGCTCGAATCGGCTGTGTCCTTCATCCTGCTGCGGATGAACGTGGCCGGCGTCCTCGCCGCGGTGTTCTTCGGCGTCGGGTCCTTCGCCGGCGGGATCGACGTGAACGGCTGGCTGGTCTTCCTCCTGTTCCTGCCTGTCGCCCACCTGATCCTCATGCGCATCCGCCACTCCGTCAGCCACGACTTCCGGGTCGTCTGCAAAAAGGCCGTGGCACCGCTTCAGACCCCGATCATCATCCTCGGCGGCATTCTCATCGGCGTCTTCACGCCCACGGAAGCCTCGGCCGTCGCCGTCTTCTACGCGCTCATCGTGTCGTTCTTCGTCCTGCGCTCGATGAAGCTGTCGGACCTGTCCGAAGTGCTGATGAAGTCCTCGCTCGCTTCCGCGACGGTGCTTCTGCTGGTCGGCGCCGCGGTCGCCTTCAAGACGGTGGTGAGCCTCAGCCACGCGCCTGAGCTTCTCGCCGACTGGATCCTCGGGCTCAGCGAGAACCCGCTGATCCTGCTGTTCCTGATCAACATCCTTCTGTTCGTCGTCGGCATGTTCCTCGACGCGGGGCCGGCGATCATCATCCTCGGGCCGATCCTCGGGCCGATCTTCACCGATCTCGGCGTCCACCCGGTCCACTTCGCCATCATCATGTCGGTCAACCTCACGGTGGGTCTGGCGACACCGCCGATGGGCCTGGTGCTGTTCGTGGCCTCGCAGGTATCGAGGGAAAAGGTCGAGACGATCTCGAAGGCCATTCTGCCGTTCCTCGCTGTCGAAATCGCCGTGATCTTCCTGATCACCTTCGTCCCCGCGATCTCCATGACCGTGCCGCGATGGGCGGGCTTCGTGCAGTGATACGACCAACAGGGAAATCAACAAGGAGGATCCCATGCTCAAGACCACGCTGAAATCCCTGGCGGTGGCGACCGCCGTGGGAGCGCTCGCGCTTCCCGCCTTCGCGCAGGAGTACACGCTCCGCGCGACGGCCAACTCGAACGAGAACGACGAGGATTACGACGGTCTCGTCGTCTTCAAGAACTTCGTCGAGCAGGCCTCGAACGGTCAGATCGGCGTCGAGCTCTTCATCGGTACGCAGCTTTGCGCGAACGGCGCGGAGTGCCTGCAAGGCGTCGCCGACGGCACCATCGACATCTACATCTCGACCTCCGGCGGCGCGGCGGGGATCTTCCCCTTCGTGCAGGTGCTCGACCTGCCCTACCTGATGGCCGACGACCGGGTCGCCGAGACGGTTCTGGCGAACGGCACCGAGTTCATGGACACGATGAAAGAGATGACGCTCGAGAATTCGGGCGGTGCGATCCGGCTCATGACCATCGGCAACACAGGCGGCTGGCGCAACTTCGCCAACACCGAGCGCCGGGTGCAGATGCCCGATGATCTCTCGGGAATGAAAATCCGCACCGTCGTCGCCGATCTGCCGCAGGAACTGGTCCGGGCGCTCGACGCGTCGCCTACGCCGATCCCGTGGCCGGAGCTTTTCACCTCGCTACAGACCGGCGTCGTGGAGGGGTCCAAGAACGGCATCACCGACATCATGGGCATGAAGTTCCCCGACGCGGGCCTGACCTACCTCACGCTCGACGGTCACGCCTACATGGGCGCGCTCTGGTTCATGAACAACGAGACGTTCATGGCGATGCCCGACGACCTCAAGCGGGTGGTGATCGACGGCTTCTACCAGCTTCAGCAGGCGACCTTCGCCTCGCCGAAGCGCAAGTCGA
>CAZPOK010000398.1:0-2197 GCA_964587905.1 uncultured Rhodobacterales bacterium
GCGGTCCTGTCGGTGCTGTCGATGTTCCTCGGCGGCGTCGCGGCGATCGGGCAGACGAACATCAAGCGCCTGATGGCGTATTCGTCGATCGCGCATATGGGTTACGCGCTCATGGGGCTGGCGGCGGGGACGGCTTTCGGCGTGCAGGCGATGCTGATCTACATGGCGATCTACGTGACGATGAGCGTCGGCACCTTCGCCTTCATCCTGTCGATGGAGAAGGACGGCCAGCCGGTGACCGACATCGCGAGCCTCAACATGTATTCCAAGAAGAACCCGACGCAGGCGATGGCCATGCTGGTGCTGCTCTTCAGCCTCGCCGGCGTGCCGCCGTTCCTCGGGTTCTTCGCGAAGTACTACGTGATCCTCGCCGCCGTGCAGGCGGACCTCGTCTGGCTCGCGGTTCTCGCCGTGATCGCCTCGGTGATCGGGGCCTTCTACTATCTCCGCATCGTCTTCTTCATGTACTTCGGGGAAGAGCGCGAGGGCCTCGACGGCGGCGGATCGCCGATCCTCTGGGGTATGCTCGTCGTCTCGGCCGCGATCATGGTTGTGGGCATCGTGAATCTCTTCGGGATCGAGGGGTCCGCGGCTGCCGCAGCGGCGACCCTTGTCGACTGACCTCTGGCCGGGAGGCTACGGCCGCATCGTTCTCGATGCGGTCGACAGCACCAACGCCGAGGCCGCGCGGATCGCGGACCGTCTCGACAGGCCAACCTGGATCATGGCGCGGAGGCAGACGGCGGCGCGCGGGCGCCGGGGCCGGGCCTGGGAAATGCCGAACGGCAATTTCGCCGCCACGCTGGTGATGCGGCCGGGCGGGCAGCCGTCGTGGGCGGCGCTCCGGTCGTTCCTCGCGGCCAATGCGCTTCGTGCCACGCTATCGATGTATGTCCGCGACGCCTCGCTCGCGCTCAAGTGGCCGAACGACGTGCTGCTGAACGGCGGCAAGGTGGCGGGCATCCTGCTGGAAAGCACGGGCAAGGGCGGGGCCGTGGACTGGCTTGCCATCGGGATCGGCGTGAACCTCCTTGCCATGCCGCAGACCCCCGGCGACGCGCGGTTCCCGCCGGTCTGCCTTGCCGACCACGGCGAGGAGGTGGACCCGGAGACCTTCCTCACCGTCCTTGCCGGCCACTACGCGACGGAAGAGTCGATCCTCGACCGGCTCGGGTTCGACGCGATCCGGGAGGACTGGCTCCAGCACGCCGCGAAGCTGGGCGAGATCATCACCGCCCGCACGGCGCGCGACGAGATCACCGGCCTCTTCGACACGGTGGACGAAGCAGGAAATCTCGTGCTCATTACCGGCGCGGGGCGGAAGGTGATCCCGGCGGCGGACGTCTATTTCTGAAGGGGAGGGGACATGCTCCTCTGCATCGACACCGGCAACACGAACACCGTCTTCTCGATCTGGGACGGCGAGCGCTTCCTCGCGACCTTCCGCACCTCGACCGAATGGCAGCGGACGGCGGACCAGTATTATGTCTGGCTCTCGACGCTGATGGCGCACAAGGGCATCCCCATGGCGATCGGGGAGGTCATCATCTCGTCGACGGTGCCGCGGGTGGTCTTCAACCTGCGCGTCCTCGCGGACCGGTATTTCGACACGCGGCCGCTCGTCGTGGGCAAGCCCGACTGCCTGCTTCCGGTGCCGCCGCGCGTGGACGAGGGGACGACCGTGGGGCCCGATCGCCTGGTGAACACGGCGGGCGCCTTCGACCGGCACGGGGGCGACCTGATCGTGGTCGACTTCGGGACGGCCACGACCTTCGACGTGGTCGACACCGACGGCGCCTATATCGGCGGCGTGATCGCGCCGGGGGTGAACCTCTCTCTCGAGGCGCTCCACATGGCGGCGGCGGCGCTGCCGCATGTCGACGTGACGAAGCCGCAGAAGGTGATCGGAACGAACACGGTGGCCTGCATGCAGTCGGGCGTGTTCTGGGGCTACGTGGGCCTCATCCGCGAGATCACCGACCGGATCAAGGGCGAGCATGACACGCCGATGCGGGTCATCGGAACGGGCGGGCTTGCGCCGTTGTTCTCGCAGGGCGATGTGCTATTTGACGACGTCGAAGACGACATCACCATGCACGGCCTGACCGTGATCCACCGACACAACAAGGCAAACGGGGCAGCATGAGCAAAGACCGGCTGATCTACCTCCCCCTCGGAGGCGCGGGGGAGATCGGAA
>CAZPOK010000399.1:0-2190 GCA_964587905.1 uncultured Rhodobacterales bacterium
CGCGCACTGTCTCTCCGTTCAGAAGAAACGTGATCTCCATGTGAAAACCCGCCGCCTTACCGGGTGCTCAGGGTCTCTCGGCGCGCCGTCGATGCGGCGTAGACGGGCGCCCCCTCTGTCCGAACCGGGATGAAAGCTGGATTTTCCCGTCTTGGCAAGAGGGCCTGCGGGTGCACGCGTCAGGTCCGTTCCTGCTTCAGCCCGTTGAAGCCGTTCTGCCAGAGATCGAGGTCTTCAGCGCCTGCCGCCGCGAGGTCGCTCAGCCGGCGCTCCCAGTTCCGCCGCTGGCGGTCGAGCCAGACCTCCATCGGCAGGAGCGCGAGCGGCTCCAGCTGGCAGATCCTCTGCCGGCCGATCTTCCGGGTCCGGATCAGGCGGCGCGTCTCCAGAATGTCGATGTGCTGCAGGAAGGAGGGAAGCGCCATCTCGTGCGGCCGGGCAAGCTCCTTCACCGGCGCCGGCCCGTGCACGAGACGCTCGATCACCGCGCGGCGGGTCGGGTCGGCGAGTGTCGAGAACAGAAGATCAACGGGAACGTGTGCCATGTGATCTTGCAGCACGCGCGACGTCATCAGGCAAGCCGTGTCAAGGGTCGGAGGCGGATCTGTGGATCAGATGTGGAGAATGCCGATTTCCGTGGGCGGTTGTTCATGGGCTGTTCCCCCCGTCGACCGGCTCGGGTACCGTTCCGCTCATGAGCAGCGCCCCCCGATTCATTCATCTCCGCGTCCATACCGAATACTCCCTCCTCGAAGGCGCCGTGCGGCTGAAGTCGCTGCCCGGCCTCTGCGCCGGAGCGGGCATGCCGGCGGTCGCGGTGACCGACACGAACAACATGTTCGCCGCGCTAGAGTTTTCGGTGGCGGCGTCGGGAGCCGGCGTCCAGCCCATCGTCGGATGCCAGGTTTCGGTGAGCCACGATCCGGTCCAGCCGGGCGAGCGGGAGAAGCCGCCCGCGCCGATCGTCCTTCTCGCCCAGAACGAGACCGGCTACGAAAACCTTCTCAAGCTCAATTCCTGCCTCTATCTCGATCCGTCGCGGCAGGTTGCGCACGTCACCATCGAAGAACTAGAGCGCCATTCCGACGGCCTGATCTGCCTGTCGGGCGGTCCCGACGGCCCGGTGGGGCGGCTCCTCCAGGCGGGCAACCGCGCGAGAGCCGAAGCCCTGATTCAGCGCTTCGCCGCGATCTGGCCCGGACGGCTCTACGTCGAGCTTCAGCGCCATCCGGGCGAGGGCGGGGCGCTGCCCGAGGCGGAGGCGAAGACCGAGCGGGGCCATGTCGAGATGGCCTATGCGATGGATCTGCCGCTCGTCGCCACGAACGACGTCCATTTCCCAAAGGCCGACATGTACGAGGCGCACGACGCGCTGATCTGCATCGCCGACGGCGCCTATGTCGATCAGCAGGAGCCGCGCCGCCAGTTGACCCCGCAGCACTACTTCAAGTCGCCCTCCGAGATGGCGGCGCTCTTCGCCGATCTGCCGGAGGCCATCGAGAACACCGTCGAGATCGCCCGCCGCTGCGCCGTCATGGCGGTGAAGCGCGCGCCGATCCTGCCGCGGTTCGCCGAGGACGAGATCGAGGAACTGAGGCGTCAGGCGAGGCAGGGACTGGACGATCGTCTCGCTGTCATCCCGCACGCGGCGCCGGTCGAGGACTACGCCGCGCGGCTCGACTTCGAACTCGGCATCATCGAGCAGATGGGCTTTCCGGGCTACTTCCTGATCGTCGCCGACTTCATCAAGTGGGCCAAGGCGCAGGACATCCCCGTCGGTCCGGGACGGGGCTCCGGCGCGGGCTCGCTCGTCGCCTACGCGCTCACGATCACCGACCTCGATCCGCTGCGGTACTCGCTCCTCTTCGAGCGGTTCCTGAACCCCGAGCGGGTGTCGATGCCCGACTTCGACATCGACTTCTGCATGGACCGCCGCGAAGAGGTCATCCACTACGTGCAGGAGCGCTACGGCACCGAAAAGGTGGCGCAGATCATCACCTTCGGCGCGTTGCTGTCGAAGGCCGCCGTGCGCGACGTGGGCCGCGTGCTCCAGATGCCCTACGGCCAGGTCGACCGGCTGTCGAAGATGATCCCGGTCGAAGGGGTGAAGCCCGTCTCGATCGAAAAGGCGCTCGTCGACGAGCCGCGCCTGCGCGAGGAGGCCCGCAACGAGGAGGTCGTCGACCGGCT
>CAZPOK010000400.1:0-2187 GCA_964587905.1 uncultured Rhodobacterales bacterium
GATCACTCCTCCTCGGCCTCGGCGGCTTCCGCCGCTTCGCCCTCGCCCTCTTCCTCGGTACCCGCGCCGCGGAGGCTCGAGGGGGCGGTGATGTTGGCGATCACGAAGTCACGCTCGATCGTCGGCTTCGCGCCCGAGGGCAGCGTCACGTCCGAGATGTGGATGGTATCGCCGATGTCGCGGCCCGCGAGGTCCACCGTGATGTGATCGGGGATATCCCCCGCCGTGACCTTGAGTTCGACTTCCGCGCGCACCGTCACGAGCGTGCCGCCGCGCTTGATGCCCGGAGCCGTCTCCTGGTTGATGAACTCGACCGGGATGAAGAGCGCGATCTTCGAGGTGCGCTTCAGCCGCATGAAGTCGACATGCGTCGGCAGGTCCTTCACGACGTCGCGCTCGATGCTCCGGCAGATGACGCGGACGTCGTCCTCGCCCTCGACCTTCATGTTGAAGAGCGTGGACAGGAACCGGCCCTGCTTGAGCCGTTTCACGAGCGCGTTGAAGGGGATGTTGATCGGAAGCGGATCTGCGCCGCCGCCGTAGACGATGCCAGGTACGTTGCCCTCTCTGCGAGCCTGACGGGCGGCCCCCTTGCCTGTCCCCGTCCGTACCGTGGCGTGAAGATCCGGGATCTCGCCAGCCATGGGTAGTCTCCAATATGTAAAAGGGGCGGCCTCCAAGGGTGTCCGCCCATGAGGCGCGGCGTATAGGCGAGAACGCGCGCCTTGGGAAGAGGCATTCCGAAGAATCCTCTTGTGAGGCTCCGGGCGGCGTGAGACAGCCCGCGCATGTCGCTCCGCTCCGGCCTCCGCCTGTCCCGCGCGCCCGCGCTCGCCTTCGCGACGCTCGGTCTCTGCTGGGGCGCCTTCGCGGCCTTCGTGCCGGTGATCAAGGCGGGTCTCGGCGCCTCGGACGCGCTCTTCGGCGCGCTCCTGCTCGGCGCGTCGCTCGGTCTTCTGACGGCGATGTGGCTCGCGCCGCTGGTCGACGCGCGGCTCGGGCGCTTCGCGCTGCCGGCGGGGGCGGTGTCGCTCACCGTGGCCTTCCTGATGCCGGGGATCGCGCCCACGGCTCTTGCCTTCGCCGCCGCGATGGCGGCCGTCGGCGTCTGTTCAGGTCTCTGCGACGTCGTGATGAACGCCCGCGTCTCCGAGATCGAGGTCCGCGCCCGGCGCAGCCTGATGAACCTCAACCACGCGATGTTCTCCTTCGCCTACGCCGCCGCCGCAGTCGCGACCGGCCTGGCGCGGGAGGCCGGCCTGCCGCCCGTCGCGGTCTTCGCCGGGATCGCTCTTGTCGTCGCCCTCGCCGCGCCCTTCATGGTGGTGCGGGTCGAGACGGCCGAGGCAGGCCCCGAGGATGCCCGCTTTCCCGCGGCGCTCGTCGCCTGGGGCGGCGGCATCGTGCTCGTCGCCTTCCTCGTGGAGAACGCGATGGAGGGCTGGTCCGCGCTCCACATCGAGCGCACGCTGGGCGGCGGCGCGGCGGAAGGCGCCTTCGGCCCGGCGATCCTCGGGCTCACCATGGGGATCGGACGGCTGTCGGGGCAGCTCATGGCGGAGCGTGTCCGCGAGACGCCGGTTCTCGTCGGCGCCTCCGCGCTTTCCGGGGCCGGCATGGCGCTCGCCGCCTTCGCCCCGACGCCCGGCGTGGCCTACCTCGGCTTCGGCCTGTCGGGCCTCGGTGTCTCGGTTCTCGCGCCGATGGCGCTGGCCCTCGTCGGCAAGCACGCACGCCCGTCGGAGCGGACCAGAGCCATCTCCCGCGCCGCGGTGATCGGGTTCCTCGGCTTTTTCATCGGGCCGCCGATGATCGGCTTCGTCTCCGAGGCGACGTCGCTGAGGATCGCGCTCGCGCTGGTCGCGGTGCTTCTGGTGTCGGTGCCCCTGATGCTCGCGGCGATGCTGAGGGGCCGGGAGGTCCCGGCGTTCTAGGCCCAGTCGCCCGAGAAGCCCTTCGGCACCAGAAGGATGTCGCGGTCGACCTCCTCGACGTCCCGATGCCCGCATAGCGCCATCGTGGTGTCGAGCTCCTTGTGGATCACCTCGAGCGCGCGGGTCACGCCCGCCTCGCCCATCGCGCCGAGCCCGTAGACGTAGGCGCGGCCGATCCAGGTGCCCCTGGCGCCCATTGCCATCGCCTTCAGCACGTCCTGCCCCGACCGGATGCCGCTGTCGAGATGCACCT
>CAZPOK010000401.1:0-2186 GCA_964587905.1 uncultured Rhodobacterales bacterium
GCAGGCTCATCAGCGCATTGACCACCGCCGTCACAGGCAGGGCAAGGGCGAAGGGGTCGGCCACGGGAAAGAGCAGGATGAAGAGCCCGGTGCCTATGACGAGTGGCGAGACGGCGAGGGCGGCGTAACCCGCGCCTTCAACGACGGTGGCCTGGCGACGGGTCAGGCGATGGACGGCGAGGGCGATCGCGAGCGCTCCGGCAGTCGCCAGCAGGCTCGACGCGAGGGCGACGGCGATGGAGCGGAGCGCGGCCTGCCAGACGACCGGAGGAAGCGAGACGAGGGCCGAGGAGCCTCGGGCGACGATCATCGCGAGGGGGATCAGCAGGAAGAGCGCCGCGAGGGCAACGACGAGGGCATCGAGCGCACGGCCTGTGGGGGTCCGGGCGTCCCATCGTTCGACGGGGCGGTCGAGCCCGCCGCCGAGCGCGGCGAAGCGGGCGAGGCGGAAAGAGAGGGCGGCGGCGAGGGCCGCGATGGCGAACTGGACGACGGCGAGGCGGGCGGCGCGGTCGAGATCGAAGTCGAAGGTGAAGGCCTGGTAGATGGCGAGTTCGATCGTCGTGGCGGACGGGCCGCCGCCGAGCGCGAGGGCGACGGCGAAGCTCGTCGTGCAGACGAGGAAGATGACGAGGAAGGCGCCGGGAAGGGTGGCGCGGAGGATGGGCCGCTCGATCAGCCGGTTGACGTCGCGCGCGTCGAGACCGAGGGAAGCGGCGAGGCGGAAGCGCTCCGCCGGGACCTCGAGCCAGCCCTGCAGGATCAGGCGGGTGGCGAGCGGCAGGTTGAAGAAGACGTGGGCGAGGACGATGCCGTGGAGGCCGTAGATCTGCACGGGCGGAAGTCCGAAGAGGCCCAGCGTGTCGCTGAGGATGCCCGCGCGTCCGAAGACGGCTAGCAGACCGAGGACGGCGACGATCGTCGGCAGGATGAACGGCGCGCCGAGAAGCGCGATGAGGAGCGTCCGGCCGGGGAAGCGGCGGCGGGCCAGGGCGCGGGCGACAGGGATCGCCAGAAGGGTGGAGAGTGCGGCAGAGATCAGCGCCTGCACGACGGTGAAGCGCACCGCCGCCCAGTCGGCCGGACCGAGGGGCGAAGTGACCTCGGCGCGCAGGAAGACGGCGGCGAGGGGGACGAGGACGAGCGCGGCGGCGATCCCCGCCGCGCCCAGTCCCGGACCCGCGCCTAGTTCGAGAGCGCGGCGAGCCATTCGGCCAGCGCCTCGTCCCGGGCGGTGGCGGCGTCCTCGGGGGGGTAGAGCAGCGCGGTCTCGGGCGTGATCAATGTGCCGAACCCGCTCGGCAGTCCGGCCTCGGGCGTGACGGCGGGATACATCCAGTTCGTCGTCGGGATGACCGACTGGAAGGCGTCCGTCAGCATGAAGGCGAGGAACTGCCGCGCGAGATCGGGCTGGTCGGAATCGGCGACGGCGCCGGCGACCTCGATCTGCATGTAGTGGCCTTCCTGAAACGGCGCCGCCGCCTTGGTCGGGTCGTCCTCGGCGATGAGGTGGTAGGCGGGCGAGGTCGTGTAGGACAGGACCATGTCCGACTCGCCTTCGAGGAACAGCCCGTAGGCTTCGGACCAGCCCTTCGTGACCGTCACGATGTTGTCCTGCAGACCCGCCCAGATGTCGGGGGCCTCGTCGCCGTAGGCGGATTTCACCCAGAGGAGAAGGCCCAGTCCCGGAGTGGAGGAACGCGGATCCTGAATGATGATCGAGGTGTCGCTGTCGGCGAGCTCGCGGAAGGTGGCGGGGACGGCTCCGAGCCGCTCCTGGTCGTAGACGAAGGCGAAATAGCCCCAGTCGAACGGCAGGAAGGTGTCGTCGGTCCACTCGACGGGGAGGTCGAGTGTCATGTCGTCCTGTCCGTGAGGCGCGAAAAGACCGGTGTCCCGGGCGGTTGCCGTCAGGTTCGTGTCGAGACCGAGCACGATGTCGGCCTCGGTGCGCGCGCCTTCGAGCCGAAGCCGCGCGAGGAGCGACGCGCCGTCGCCGGCGCCGACGAACTGCAGGTCGCAGCCGCAGGTCGCCTCGAAGGCCTCCTCAACCGCGGGGCCGGGGCCCCATTCGGTGACGAAGCTGTCGTAGGTATAGACGGTGAGGACAGGTGTCTGCGCGACCACGGGAGTGGTTGCGAGGAGTCCTGCCGCGATGATCGGATATCTCATGTCATCCTCCATTC
>CAZPOK010000402.1:0-2175 GCA_964587905.1 uncultured Rhodobacterales bacterium
TCCATGGAGAGTAGCGGCATGAGCTCGTCCAGATGCGGGCAAATGAAGGGACGTCGGATGTTCAGGTCACTGAAGACACCGAAAGGCTTTGTTCAATCGCAGAAGGGTGCGGTGACAGTGGAGGCAACACTCTGGCTGCCCTTCTTCGTCGCCTTTTTCTGCGTGATCGCGGATCTCGCACTGATCTTCAACGGCCAGGCGCGAATGTACAGGATCGTGGAAGACGCCAATCGGCAACTTGCGATCGGGCAGCTTTCCAGTGCTGCGGCGGCGGAAGACTTCATTACGTCCGCCGCAACTTCGATGAGCGACGCGGTGAAAGCGAAGACGACAGTCGACAACGGCCTGATCTCGACATCGACGAGCATACCGTCGCGCGACCTGGCGGTCATCGGTTTCGTGACCGCCCTTGCGGATTTCGACCTCGTGGTTGGCTCGCAGCAGATAGTGGAGTTCTGAAATGTCCAATCTTTGCGGCAAGGATGAAAGCGTGATTGCATCAGAAGCGGGCGGCATAACGATATTGGGCATGTTCCTCTTCGTTGCCTCCTGCATGATGGGGGCAATCGCGATCGACGTGGCCAACCTGATGGCGGTGCGGACGCAACTTCAGGTCGCGGCCGACTCTGCGGCCCATGCAGCGCTCGTGCACCGGGAATTTCACAGCGTCGACGAGGCGAGGAAGAAGGCGATCGGGGTCGCCGAGAAGACCCTTCCCGCGACCGTGCATGGAGAGGTGCTGACGGCAGATGACATCCACTTCGGTCGCTATGACTTCACTGCGAAGCGCTTCGAAATCGACGACGACGCCTTCGATGCAGTGCTGGTGAAGACCGACCGGCTGGCCAGTCAGGCCAATCCCGTCTCATCGATCCTGATGCAATTTGTGGGGATTTCTGAATGGGACGTGGTGCGGACCTCCGTCTTCGAGACTTACCGGCCGGTCTGCCTGCGCGAAGGCTTCGTCGCCGATAAGGTCGTCGATATCCAGTCGAACAATTCCTACTTCAACGGCTTCTGCATTCACTCGAACACGCATGTCGAGATTAACCAGAACAACTTCTTCGAGGCGGGGACGATCGTCTCGATGCCGGACATGGACGACCTCGTCGTCCCCAACAATGGCCTCGACGAGGAAAAGAACGAGGGGCTCGAGAAGGCACTTCGCGAAGGAAAATACACGATCAAGATCCTGGGGCGCCTGGAGGATATCCTCCAGGGCCTCGAGGATCCGGATAGTGTCTATGCACGCGCCTATATCGACGATTACATTTCCGAGCGGATCAAGAAGAAGACCGTGGATCCTGCCGACTTCATCCAGGGGCGCATACACGAGCGCTGGGGCTGCGGGAAATTCGCCTTCAACGCAGGTATCTACGAGAACATCGTCTTCATTTCGGATTGCGAGATCACGTTCAAGAATGGTGCAGAATTCCGGAATGCCCTGATCCTGACGACCGATACGAGCGCCAAATCCATGCGCGCTCCGAACAACCTCATTCTCGGAGAGCCGGACGATTGCGCGAGCGGGGGAGGCGCGCAGCTCGTCACGTGGGGTGGCGTCGAGGTGGCGGCCTCGCTCGAAATGCACGGCAGCCAGATCCTCGCAGCAGGGAACGTGGAATTCGCAGCCAGTGCGGACGGCATCCAGGGCGCATCCATCGTCGCCGGCGGTCGCATCGACGGGACATCGAACATGAACTTCAGCTTCTGCGCGACGGGGATGGAGAATAATTTTGAAGCCGAATACTTCAGGATGAGGGGGTGATCGCGATGTCTCGGTCTCCCATCTCTTCCATCCGGAGGTTTCGGGGCGAAGACGGGTCGGTCACCGTGGAGTCGGTTCTCTGGCTGCCGGCGTTTCTTTTCATATTCTGCCTGATCGCTGACGCGTCGATGCTCTTTCACAACCAGGCCCGTGCGACCCGCATTGTCCAGGATGCGAACCGCTTCCTCTCGATCGGACGGCTCGAGAACGAAACAGAGACGATGGACTTCATTCGCAATCAGCTCGCACCCGTGACAGTGAATGCGGCCGTCGCGACACGCATAGTCGACGATATGATCGAGACGGTGGTGCGGATACCTTCAGGCGACCTCGACATCATCGGCTTCGCAACGGCGCTGACCAGCATCGACGTAGAGATCAGAGGGTTCCATCTGATCGAGAGCTGA
>CAZPOK010000403.1:0-2175 GCA_964587905.1 uncultured Rhodobacterales bacterium
TTTGGGCCAGCAAAAGAGTATGGCGTCTGGCGGGACGCGACCCGCCGGTTTTAAAAGCTGACAGGCCGGCCAGCGAACCAAAGCCGGACACAGACCGACAAACCCGGGACAGTCCCAACCGAGTGTTAATTCGCGGTCAGGAGACCGCTCCTACACGCGCACCCTGGGAAACGCAGCCACTCCAGGGACATTTCAGTCCCCCTGCTGATCAGAACTCCCTTTCTGCTTCTGCTCGCCGCCCTCGGTAAATTCTTTTCTCGCCTCAAAAACGGCATTTTCAAGCCGATCATAGCTCGCCGCAAACCCCTTCTTCACCTTTTCCCAGGCTTCTGCCGAGCTGTGCTGGATGCCGCCGTACCATTCTGCGACTTCCCGGCGCTGCTGGCGCAACCTGTCCATGGTCGCCCGGCTCTTCTGCCGCGCGGCCTGACTCATTTCCTGCCAGTTTTCATCCAGATTCTGCTGCATGGTTTCGATACGGGCATCCAGCTGCCGAAGCCTTTTCTGCGCTGCGGCAATCGCCTCATCTCTCTGCTCCGCGGAATATTCTTTCATCGCTTGATAGGTTGCCGCTGCTTTTTCCTGGACTTCAGCGGCTGTGGCTGCATCCTGCTCTTTCTGTTTATGCTGCCCGGCGGCGCCAACGGCTGCTCCGGACAAGACCAGCACCATGGACAGGAAGGTTGCCCATGACCATCTGATTATATGCCTACGCATCATCTGTTTCCTCTCTGCAGGGGGGATACCAAAAGGACATTCTCCAACGCCGCTCAATAGCCTTGGTTTACTTGAACTTTTCAGTCGCGGACTTGACCGCTGAACCGAGATTGGACCAGGCTTTATCAAGACCACTTTTCAATTCGGTCCAGGCGTCATCGCTGGCTTCGCGGAATTCCTGCAGTCGCTTTTTGGCATCGGCCCGTTTTTTTTCGAGTTCCTCGATGGTTTCGTGGTAATTAACCTTGGCGTCGGCTTCGGCCTTGGACGCTTTGGCTTTCAGGGTGTCGATTTTGGCGTCCCATTCGTCCAACTGGGCCTGAAGCTTCTCTTCATGCGCTTTTTTCTTTTCCATCGTTCAGCTATCCTTTCTTTATAAAAAAGGCGGCCCGAGAAGCCGCCTTTTTGCACCAAATTATCATTCAAGGCCTGGCAGGCAGGCACAATGGGTGGAGAAGCGGGGTTCTTTTACGGGCCGAATCCCTCTTCCACCATCTCTTTCATCGTTCTGCCGCAACAGCTCATGTCCTTTTTCTTAGCTTCGTCCTTGTCGTACTTGGTCTTGCAGCTTTCACAGACATATCCCGATTTTTCCGGGAGTTCCTTTGAAGCTTCGGAGAAACGATCTTTGTATTCGTCTGACATAACGTCTCCTTTCTTTTCCTATCCGGTTCTACTAACACCAGGCGAGCGACAGGGTCACATTACTTCCCGCCTGCGGGGAAATCTCAAGTGCTTACCCGATCATGGACCCATCGGCGTCGAGACCCTCTCTTTTCGCTGCGTCAGCGGCTTCCCGCAACAGGTCATGTTTTTCTGCTTGGCTTCCTCATAGGAATACCGCGTTCCGCACTCCTCGCAGACATTAACGATGATTTCTTCATGTTCCTTGATCGGATCTTTTTGTTTGTCGTCTGTCATCGGCTTGCCTCCTCGCTGGTTGTGAACGTCTGTTGCCCGCCACTCGTAAAATTGACGGCAACATCGTGGAATTTCGACTCAAATTGACCATATTAAACCTTAGCATCCATTTTCTATTGAGCAAGGAGAATTTTGCTACTCTTAGGGGTAACAAAAGTCTACCCTGGCCTGGGCGTATTTTTAAAAATCTGTTTTTTCCTGAGAAAATTAAGGCCCTAAGGCGTTTGATTGCCTGCGATATCTGTTCTCTTTCTTGTTCACTCATCGCCTTCCTGGCTTTTTTCCCGCTCTTCGACTTCCGTTGCAGCCGATCCCTCCTCCGGCCCTTTCCCTGTGCCGATTTGCATCTCCGAACAGGCCTCTTCCGGCAATTTCAAGGGATTGTCTTCGAGAAACTTGTCGAATTCCTGCCGATCGATCGTTTCATCCTCAAGCAGACGGTCGGTCAGAGATTCCAGGACAGCAAGGTTTTCGGAGACAATGCCGGAAGCGCATTCTTGAGCGGATTCGACAATCTTTTTGATTTCCTGGTCGATG
>CAZPOK010000404.1:0-2172 GCA_964587905.1 uncultured Rhodobacterales bacterium
GTCGCGCATATCGAGCTCAACGCCGTCGATCTGCACTGGGACATCATCGCGCGCTTCACGGACGTGCGGATGCCGCCCGGGTTCTACGACGACTGGGTGAAGGCGGCCGACGAGGAATCGAAACATTTCAACCTGATGTGCGATTGCCTTGAAGCCCTTGGCAGCCACTACGGCGCCCTGTCCGCCCATGCCGGCATGTGGCGCGCGGCCGAGGACACGGCGGAGGATCTGATGGGCCGTCTCGCCGTCGTGCCGATGGTGCTGGAGGCGCGCGGGCTCGACGTGACCCCGGGCATGATCGAGATCTTCCGCAAGGCCGGCGACGATCCGGCGGTCGCGGCGCTCGAGACGATCTACGCCGAGGAGGTGGCCCATGTCGCCTACGGATCGAAATGGTTCCACTTCCTCTGCGGTCGCGAGAACGTTGACCCGAAGGATGTCTTTCACGATCTCGTCCGGCGGTATTTCCACGGTACGCTGAAGCCGCCCTTCAACGAGGAAAAACGCGCCGAAGCGGGACTGCCACCGGATTTTTACTGGCCGCTCACCCAGAATCCTTGACAGGTTTCGGCGAATTTCTGCCGAAAATCCGGGCGTTGCCGCAACAGAGCCAAAAAATCGGTCAAAATTGTTGCCCGATTCAGACCCCGCCGTTAACAACGGTGCTGAACCTTCGTGCGGCCTGGGGAAAGCGCGGGGGACGTTGGGACAGCAGAACGGACAGGTCACTTGCGAGCATCGATAGCGACGAGGATCGCGGCGCGGCTTGAGCGCTCTTTTCCGGAACGACGCCTTTTCTTGAAATCCGACAGCGAGACGCGTTTCGTGCGGCTCGGGACCGGCACGCAGATCATCGCGGCCACGGGCGGCATCACCCTGGTCGCCTGGGCGATCGTCGCCTCGGCGGTCGTGCTGATGAACGCTCTCGGCGCCGGGAACTTCCGCGAACAGGCCGAACGCCAGCAGCAGATGTACGAGGAGCGCCTGAACGCCCTCGCCGCCGAACGCGACGAGCGGGCCGAGGAGGCCCGCCTCGCCCACGAGCGCTTCACCTCCGCGCTTGCCGAAGTCTCCGACATGCAGACCCTCCTTCTGGCGTCGGAGAACCGCCGCCGCGAATTCGAGAAGGGAATCGAGGTCATACAGGCGACCCTGCGGGAGACGATGAGGGAGCGCGACACGGCCCGCGGCGAGGCCGAACTCCTCGCCGTGCAGCTCGACGAGGCGACCGCGCCCGTCGCCGACGAACTCGCCCGCCTCCGCGACGTCGAGGCGACCGTGGAATTCCTGACCGCCGCGCTCGGCGACACCGCGTCCGAGCGCGACAGCCTCACGCTTACCGCCAGCGAGGCGTCGCGTATCATCGAGGACATGGAGCTCGAGGCGCAGCTCGTGGAGGAGCGGAACGACCGCATCTTCAAGCAGCTCGAGGAAGCGGTCGCCGTCTCTCTCGAACCGCTGGACGAGATGTTCTCGGCCGCCGGTCTGCCGTCCGATTCGATCATCGAGACGGTGCGCCGCGGCTATTCCGGACAGGGCGGCCCGCTGACACCGCTCACGCTCTCGACGAAGGGTCAGGCACCCGATCCCGACAGCCTGCGCGCCAACTCGATCCTGCAGCGGCTGGACGCGCTGAACCTCTACCGCATCGCGGTGCAGAAGACGCCGTTCGCACAGCCGGTTCTGGCGGCCTACCGCTTCACGAGCCCGTTCGGAAACCGCCGCGACCCCAAGACAGGCGGCGTGCGGATGCACGAGGGCGCGGATTTCGCATCGTCCTACGGCACGGCGATCCACGCGACCGCCGACGGAGTGGTGTCGCATGCGGGCTGGCAGGGTGGCTACGGCCGGCTGGTCAAGATCAAGCACGACTTCGGAATCGAAACGCGCTATGCGCATATGTCGAACATCCGCGTGAAGGTGGGTCAAAGGGTCTCGCGCGGGGACCGGATCGGTGATATGGGGAATTCCGGCCGCTCGACTGGCACCCATCTCCACTACGAGGTGCGGATCGGCGGAAAGCCCGTCAACCCGATGACCTACATCAAGGCAGCGAGAGATGTTTTCTAAAAGCAGAGTGAACGAGCCCGGTCAGAAACCGGACGCCCCCGAAGCCCCCAAACCGGCCGAGTCCACCGCCCCGAAGACGTCGACCGACTTCACGCCGTCCCA
>CAZPOK010000405.1:0-2148 GCA_964587905.1 uncultured Rhodobacterales bacterium
TTCTCCAAGGTGTGCCCAAAGTTCATCACCTTTCGAATGAGACCACTACGCGCGCGTCGCGCGCTGAACGGATCTATCCGTTCCAGCTTGGCGTGCTCCACAGATTGGAGGCTCGCTATTCGACTTTGCGGTGAGTTCCTGCATCTATGAAGGCCATGACACTGTTGAAGATCGCGGCCGGCCTTGCGGCTCTCTACCTCGTCTTCGTCCTGCTGATCGCCGCGGTCCAGGATTGGCTGCTGTTTCCGCGATGGTTGATGGCAAGCGGAGCGGTCTCCCTGCCAGCGGACGCCGAGCGTGTCTCGATCGAGGTTCCGGATGTCGGTGCGCTGGTCGGCGTCGTACTGCCTGCCGAACGCGCCCCGCCGGAAGGATCGGCTCCGGTTCTCGGGTTCGGCGGGAACGCATGGGATGCGGACCTCCTCGCGATCTACCTCAGGTCGCTCTTTCCGAACCGGGACATCGTTACCGTCCATTACCGTGGATACGGACCGAGCGCCGGCCGACCGAGTGCCGAGGTCATCCTCGACGACGCCGAACTCATCTTCGACGAGATCATCGCTCCACGCGATGGCGACCGGACGGTCGTCGTGGGACTGAGCCTCGGAGCAGGACCGGCGGCGCATCTGGCCAGCCGTCGCCCCGTCGCCGGCATGATCCTCGTCACGCCATTCGATTCGATCGAGGCGCTCGCCGGCGACCTCTATCCCTGGCTTCCGGTTCGCCAGCTTCTGCGGCACCGAATGGACGTGGCGGAGGCCGTTGATGGGTCGTCGGCGCACGTCGCGATCATCGCGGCCGAACGCGACCAGATCGTCCCGGCCCGGCGTACGGAGGCGCTTCGGCGCGCGTCAGGAGATCTCGTTCTCGACCGCGTCATACCGGGCGTCGGACACAACGACATCTACGACAGCAAGGATTTCGCCCAGGCGATGCGCGACGCCCTTGCCGTCATCGAGGATCGGAGCGGCCGAGACAAATGAAAGGCCGCCTGCCGGATGACGCAACAGCGTCCAGGGCGCGTCGAGCCGGATCCATGCCGCTCGGCGCGAGGTCCGAGGCGGCGGTCGAGGTCCGGCCGTGACCATACAGCGGAAGACGTCCGTCCGAAACGATAAGGTGAACGCATGAAGGCCGAGTCGGATCATGAATCGGGGCGCGATGCGCTCCTGTCGCACGGGGTTCTCTCGGACCATCCGGAGGATCTTTTTCATGCGACGGGATGGCGCGCGCTATGGGCCGTGCTTCGAGAATCGGGGCTCCGCCTCTGGAGCGACGACGCGTTCGGCCTGGCCGGGAACATCGCCTTCCGGGCACTCCTCGCAATCTTCCCGTTTCTGATCTTCACGAGCGCGTTGACCGCGTTCATCGGCGACCGCAGCATGGCCGACACGCTCATCGAGTTCCTGATCGCGATCGTGCCGCAGGAGCTGCTCGAGCCCATCGTGGCCGAAGTCGAGAACGTGATGACGGTGCCGCGCGGCGGTGTCCTCAGCATCGGTATCCTGCTGACGATCTGGTTCGCGACCGGCGGCGTCGATGGCGTCCGGGTCGGGCTCAACCGGGCGTACGGAATTCACGAGACCAGATCGACGGTGAAGCTTTACGCCGTGCAGGTCTCAGTCGTCGTTGTGGCCGGACTTGCGCTTGTGCTCGTCGGCTACCTGCTGGTTCTCGCGCCGTGGGCCGGATCGCTGGTGCACGATGTGATCCCACGGTTCGAGCCCGCATCGGTGACGCTGGGTGTGATCCGATACCCGGCGGCCATCGTGATTCTGATCGCCGCGCTGCTCGTCGCGCACGTGTTCCTGCCGGCGCGACGCAGTCGGTTCGCGAACATCTGGCCCGGCGTTCTCTTCACACTCTCCCTCTGGGCCGTGCTGGCGGCCACCTTCTCGTTCTATCTTGGCAACTACGCCAGCTATTCAAGCTACTACGCGGGTCTGGCCGGTATCGTGGCCACTCTCTACTTCATGTATCTCGCGGCGCTCGTCCTGATCTTCGGCGGAGAATTCAACCGCGCCCTCAGAATCCGCCGCCTCGCACGGCTTGTCAGCGAAGACGGCCGACGGCGAAAACGCTCCACGACCTAGCCGGCTTCGAGTTCGAGACCGTGCCGGCGCGGCCGGCGCTTCGGGAAACGGCCCA
>CAZPOK010000406.1:0-2128 GCA_964587905.1 uncultured Rhodobacterales bacterium
ACCACATGATCGTGGTGGGCACCGACCGCGCCATGATGGCCGCCGCCGCCAACCGCCTGGGCGAGGTCGGCGGCGGCATCACCGTCTGGAAGGACGAAGCCGAGATCGCTCTCGTCCGTCTTCCCATCGCCGGCCTCATGTCCGACAGCCCCGCCGCCGAGGTCGCCGCGGAGGCGCAGGCCATGGTCGAGGCCATGGCGGAGTGCGGCTGCACCCTCAACAACGCCTACATGCAACATTCCCTGCTGGCGCTTGTGGTCATCCCCGAACTGCGGATATCCGACCTCGGACTGGTCGACGTGACCAGCTTCGAACTCACCGATCTCTTCGAGGATACTCCATGAATTTCGCCGAACGGAACCTGCCAGTGGTCTTCCCTGAGGCTCCCGCCCCCGAAGCTTTCACCGATCCCCAGAAGGCCGTCGCGCGCCTGCAGGAACTGTCCCGCATCGCCACCCGGTTCCTTTGCGACCGATTTCAGGAGACGCTGACATCCGGCAAGCCGGACTCGCGCGTCCGCGCCTTCTATCCCGAGATCCGCCTGACGACGACGAGCTTCGATCTCGTCGACAGCCGGCTTTCCTTCGGCTACGTCTCCGCGCCGGGAACATGGTCCACGACCATCACGCGCCCGGATCTCTTCGAGAACTACCTTGCCCAGCAGATCGGCCTCCTGATCGAGAACCACAAGGTCGCCGTCGTCATCGGCGCCTCGGACACCCCGATGCCGGTCCATTTCGCCGTGGCGAGCGAGGCGATCACGGTGCCGCAGGAGGGCGTTCTCGACTTCTCGCTCCGCGACATCTTCGACGTGCCGGACCTGACGACGACGCATGACGACATCGTCAACGGCTTCGGCTTCCACCATCCCGACGGATCGGGGCCTCTCGCCGCGTTCACCGCGCAGCGCATCGACTATTCCCTCGCCCGCCTCGCGCACTATACCGCGACCGCGCCGGACCATTTCCAGAACCACGTCCTCTTCACGAACTACCAGTTCTACGTCGAGGAGTTCGAGGCCTTCGCCCGCGCCGCCCTCGCGGATCCGGAAACCGGCTACACCTCGTTCGTCGGCCCCGGCAACGTCGAGATCACCGGTCCGGATGACCCGCTGCCGCAGCCGGCGAAACTGCCGCAGATGCCGACATATCACCTCAAGCGCGCCAACAGCGCCGGCATCACGCTGGTCAACATCGGCGTCGGCCCGTCGAACGCCAAGACCGCGACCGACCACATCGCGGTCCTGCGCCCGCACGCCTGGCTCATGGTCGGCCACTGCGCGGGCCTCAGGAACTCGCAGCGTCTGGGCGACTTCGTGCTCGCCCACGCCTACCTGCGCGAGGACCACGTCCTCGACGACGACCTGCCGGTCTGGGTGCCGATCCCCGCGCTCGCCGAAATCCAGATCGCGCTCCAGACCGCCGTGGCCGAGGTCTCGAAGGTCGAGGGCTACGAGCTCAAGCGCATCATGCGCACCGGCACCGTGGCCACCATCGACAACCGCAACTGGGAACTGCGCGACCAGTCGGGCCCGGTCCAGCGGCTCAGCCAATCCCGCGCCATCGCGCTCGACATGGAGTCGGCCACCATCGCCGCCAACGGCTTCCGCTTCCGGGTGCCCTACGGCACGCTGCTCTGCGTCTCCGACAAGCCGCTGCACGGCGAACTGAAGCTTCCCGGCATGGCGTCGGACTTCTACCGCACGCAGGTGACGCGCCATCTCCTGATCGGAATCAGGGCGATGGAAGCGCTTCGTGCCATGCCGCTCGAACGCATCCATTCCCGGAAATTGCGGTCCTTCGAGGAGACCGCGTTCCTGTGAGAGGCTCAAAACTGCCACAAAATGCAGGAGAGGCGTTATTTTACTGACACAAGCCGTTGTGTCGGCTATCAAGATGCCGCTAAATTGACCAAACGCGCCCCAACGCACGGGCAGAACGAGGAGACCGAAAATGGCAAAACCAATGACCAAGACCCAGCTCGTCGCCGCTCTGGCCGAAGAAATGGGGTCCGACAAGAAATCCGCCGGCGCCGCGCTCGACGCGATCACCGACATCATCACCAAGGAAGTCTCGGGCGGCGGCGCCGTGACCCTGCCCGGCGTCGGCAAGATCTACTGCCGCGAGCG
>CAZPOK010000407.1:0-2124 GCA_964587905.1 uncultured Rhodobacterales bacterium
CCGCCGCGGTTCATGACCTCGCCCGCGAGCATGAAGAACGGCAGCGCCATCAGCGGGAAGCTGTCCATTCCGTTGTAGAGGTTGCGGTAGAGGAGCGCGATGTCGCGCTCCTGCCCGTTGAGCCAGAGCAGCACGCCGGGCGCGAAGAGGAGCGCGAAGAAGACCGGAAGCCCGACCATCAGGAGGACGAGAAAGACCGGCAGGAACCAGATCAGCATCACTCGGCCTCCATCGGGAGGCCCACCGGTTCGTCGGTCGGCGGCGTGTCCCGGTCGGGCGACAGGATCGCCATGAGGGTCCGGAGGATCAGTTCGATGTTCACGAGGAACAGAAGCGCCATGCCCGTCAGGAGCGAAGCATACATGTAGCGCAGCTTGACCCGCACCATCTCGCCGCCGAACAGGTCGAGCGGGATGCGGAGCGACGATGAATTGAAATTCCCGCCGAAGCCCATCGTGTGGTCCCAGCCGAACTTCAGGCCCATGGCGAGCACGGACAGAGAGATCAGCAGGAGCACGAGGTTCAGGAGCAGGCCAAGGAGCCGCGGCAGCGCGAGCGGCAGCATGTCGATCGCCACGAAGCCGCCCCAGCGATATGCCGAGGGCGCGATGAGCCCGGTCATCCAGAGCATGAGGAAGCGCGCCGCCTCGTCCGGCCAGGCGAGCGCACTGTTCAGCACGTAGCGGAAGAACACCTGCAGAAGGATCACGACGACCATGAGCGCCAGCGCCACCCAGGCGACGTTGCGCCCGATTCGCAGCAGGACGGTATTGACGGCCGCGAGTATTCGCAGCGGCACATGAATCATGCCTTGGCCCCTCCCTTAGCGCTTCGGCACGTCGCATCCCGAATCGTTCGGGCGCGGTTTATCTTTCGTTTTTTTCGAATGGTCCTTCAGTCGAACCCTCAAGTCAAGAGAATCGGCAACACGTCGATCCTAACCCGCTTCAATCAAACTGACACCAAGGTCGCTGCACATCCTGCGCAGCTCCGCGGGGCAGCCGTCATCGGTGATGAACTCATGCACCTGTTCGAGATGGCCGGTCCGGACCGGGGCTGTCCGCGTGGCCTTGGTGCTGTCGGCGGCGAGGACGACACGGCGGGCGGACCCGATGAACGCGCGCACGAGCGAGGCCTCGCGGAGGTCGAAATCCAGGAGCGATCCGTCTTCCCCAATCGCCGCGGCGCCCACGATCGCGTAGTCGGCGCGGAACTGGCGGATGAAGTCGACGGCGGCCTCGCCCAGGATCGCGCCGTCGGACTGGCGCACGCGCCCCCCCGGAACGACGACCTCGAGACCGGAATAGGTGCGGAGACGATCGGCGAGATGCACGCTGTCGGTCACGACCATCAGACCCGCGTGGTGCGCGAGATGGCGTGCCACGGCTTCCGTGGTGGTGCCGGAGTTCAGGAGAATCGAGCAGTTGTTCGGGATCCGCCGCGCGACCTCACGGCCGATCCGCTCCTTCTGTGCGGCGGCGACCTCCTTTCGGATCTCGAAGGCAGTGTATTCGACTCCGGCCAGAAGCGAAGCGCCGCCGTGAAACCGGAGAATCTTTCCCTCGCCGGCGAGCAGGTTCAGGTCCTTTCGGATCGTCTGCGGCGTCGTATTGAGGAAACTGGCCAGCGCCTCGACCTGCAGACGCCCGCTTTCGCGCAGGTGACGCAGGATCTCCGCATGACGCGCCTTCAGCGCACTGCCCTGTGAGGTCATGGCTCGACTCCGCTATGCGCTTTCGTTTTAGCGCAGAAGCGAAAGCTGCAACAGCAGTTTCGAAAGCCGGCGTGCTACTCGCCGCGCAGGAGGCGCTTCAGGTGCGCGCCGTAGGCGCTCTTGCCGTACTTCTCCGCCGCGTCGCGCAGCACGTCCTGCGTGATCCAGCCCTGCTCGTGTGCGATCTCGTCCGGGCTGCCGATCTGCACGCCCTGCCGCTCCTCGAGGGTCCGGACGAAGTTGCCGGCATCGAGAAGCGAGGCATGCGTCCCGGTGTCGAGCCAGGCGTAGCCGCGCCCCATGAGTTCCACCGTCAGTTCGCCATCGGCAAGGTAGCTTTCGAGAAGCGAGGTGATTTCGAGCTCTCCGCGGGCCGAGGGGATCACCTCCGCGGCGCGCTCCGGCGCGGT
>CAZPOK010000408.1:0-2122 GCA_964587905.1 uncultured Rhodobacterales bacterium
CGATAACGATATCCGTGCCGGCTGCTCCGAGATCAGTATTGATTTTATCCGCCGCGTCGGTGATGCCCGGCTGGATCGCCAGGATCACGGCGAGGCCGAGGCCCACGAGAGCTGCGGTCAGGACGACCCAGTCAACCGTGACGGCGCCGGATTCGTCGTTCTTGAAGTTCTTCCAAAGTGTGAACAGTTTCATGTGTCCCTCCGTTAAATTGACGCTCAGTTTCAAGCCGTAACGCGGTCGGGACATTCACTCTGTCTTGCCCTGTGCGTCTTGGCATGACCGCATATGGCCCCCGAATATGGGCGAGACTTTGGCGCGGTTCGTACCTTTTTGTAGTGACCTGGAAAATCCGCGCCAAATTCTTCAATGCCCTGAAGGGTAAGGAAAAAAATAACATCCGGGCTCCGTGGCGGCGGGACTCTCGGGCCGAAGTTGGCCGCCTGGTTTACGCTTTGGGAACAATGGCGGGTGCAGGACTGGTTTTGAACGGCGTTTTCTGCAACCATGCGCTCAAAGATTCAGAGGCGAGCAGAAAGCCCATGTTCACCATGCGACTCGCGGCGATCGCGTTCGCAGCGCTTCTGGCCGGTCCGGCCGTGGCGGACGACCCCGCGCCGTTTCCCGAGTTTTCCTTCAAGCGCGTGACGCCGCCGGATCCCGGGGCGGGCAAGCGCATCACCGTCCAGATCACCGAGCCGTCCTTCATGCTGCGCCCGCCCCGCGCCGCGGGCCGCCCCGACGCGGACGAGGAGGCGCCGGTTTCCGACCCGGGGGACGGCATCGGCGCGCTGGCGTGGTTCTGGGACGCCGTCTCTCCGAGCCTCCTCAACGCAAGCCCGGGCAGGCTCGAGGATGCGGTGGTGGCCCTGTCCCGCGCGCCCGTGGGCAGAGGCGCGCCACAGCCGCGACTCGAGACGCTCCGGGCCATCGCGGACCGGCACGCGATCGAGATCCTGTCGTCCACCGTCGGCACGCGCGTCTCGCCGGCGCTGGTGCTCGCCGTCATTTCGGTGGAATCGGCGGGACGGGGCGGGGCGGTCAGCCACGCCGGCGCGCAGGGCCTCATGCAGCTCATGCCCGCGACGGCCGCCCGCTTCGGCGTCTCCGACTCCTTTCAGGCGAAGGAGAACATCCGCGGCGGGGTCGCCTATCTCGACTTCCTCCTGCGGGAGTTCGGCTACGATCCTCTTCTCGCCATCGCCGCCTACAACGCCGGAGAGGGGGCGGTCCGCGAACACGCGGGCGTGCCGCCCTTTGCCGAGACGCGGGACTACGTACCGAAGGTCCTTGCCGCGTGGCTGATCGCGAAAGGGCTCTGCCAGACGCCGCCGGAGCTGATTACCGACGGCTGCGTCTTCGTGCGCGGGCGCGGGGGCTGATCGCAGGGCGGGAGGCCGGAAGCCTCCGTTCAGACGATCGTGGCTTCGGTGGCGGCGCGCAGGTCGTCCTCGGTCACGCCGTCGGCAAGCTCCACGATCTTCAGTCCTCCCTCCACGACGTCGAGCACGCCGAGGTTCGTGATGATCCGGTCCACGACGCCCGCGCCGGTGAGCGGCAGCGTGCATTCCTTCAGCACCTTCGACTCGCCCGCCTTGTTGGTGTGGTCCATCACGACAATGACACGCCCGACGCCGGCCACGAGGTCCATCGCCCCGCCCATGCCCTTGACGAGCTTGCCGGGGATCATCCAGTTCGCGAGGTCGCCGTTTTCGGCCACCTCCATCGCGCCCAGGATCGCCGCGGCGATCTTGCCGCCCCGGATCATGCCGAAGGACGTGGCGCTGTCGAAGTAGGACGTCCGGCGCAGTTCCGTGATCGTCTGCTTGCCGGCGTTGATGAGGTCGGGATCCTCGTCGCCTTCGAAGGGGAATGGACCCATGCCCAGCATCCCGTTCTCGGACTGTAGCGTGATCTCCTTATCGCCCACGTAGTTCGCGACGAGCGTCGGGATGCCGATCCCGAGGTTCACGTACATCCCGTCTTCGAGTTCCTCTGCGGCCCGTTCGGCCATCCGGTTTCTGTCCCAGGGCATCGTCGTCCTCCTTACGCCGCAGGCCGCGGACGCGTGGTCCGCTGCTCGATCCGCTTCTCGTGCTCGCCCTGGATCAGGCGGTGCACGTA
>CAZPOK010000409.1:0-2107 GCA_964587905.1 uncultured Rhodobacterales bacterium
GTCGAGGGGGAGGGTCGACTAGTGAAAGGGTACTCAGAGACGCGCATGGCTGCGGGCGCGGACGTTGATATTGATATCGGCGGACGGATCATTCTCTTCCTCGCCGATCAGCGCCCGGGTTCGGCGATCGACCTGGTTAATCGCCACGGCGATCCCGGCGCCGAGGGATTCGCCGGTCGCCACCCCGCCGGCCCAGTTCGCCTGGGTTTCCAAATTGCCTGCATAAACGACAAGGTTACGACCTGTTACCTCAGCGCCGCTCGCCAGGTGAGCGAGGTTGTCGCTGTCCTGGTCGAAATAGGAGAACGACCCGCCGATGGCGTAGCTGCCCGACTTGGCCCCGGCCTGGGTGAAGGTGCCGCTGAACATGGCCTCTTCGGCCTTCATGTTGAAACCGCCGCTCTGGCCGCTGAACACCGATGCGCCACTATCGACCAGGGCCGTCGTGGTGTTGTCGATGAAGGCCAGGAAGATGGAACCGCCCACGCCGCCATCCTCCGACTCGCTGGCGGCCGCATTGACCTTCACCCCTTCGAGGCTGACGCCGAAATCGAAGAAGCCGGTCACGTTGATGAGCTGGGCGTAGTTGGTCGCCTCGATGGAGACCACCTGTTGGCCGGGGTCGAAGGCCTCGTTGTTGGTATCCGGATCGCGGAAACCTTCGTCGGCGTTGATCTTCGCGCCGGACTCGACGATCGCCTCGGAGACGTTGGTGAACTTGAGGAAGTTCACCGCCCCGGAAATGGCTGTGCCGCCCGCCTTGCCGGTCGCCCTTGCCCAGGAATTGAAGAAGCTGTCCAGCGACTTATCGAGCCCCAGGGATTTCTTCAGGAAATCCCCCAGCCCCTTGCCCTTGTTCAGCACGACCTTGCCGAAGCTCTTGATGGTGCCGATGTCCTTCAGCCCGTCGATGAGCTCGCCGAGATTCGCCGGGATGAACTCATCCGGACGCTGCAGGAACGGGTAGGTGATGTCGGAGATTACGCGCGTGGCGCGCAGCGCGTCCAGGCGGGCGCCGGACTCGACGGTCGCTTTCGCCTGGTTGTCGAACAGTCCGACGATGATCGCGGCGCTGATGGCGCTGTTTGAGGAACCATCGTCCTTCTTCTCCGTAGTGACCTTGGATTCCGCGTCGAGGTTGATCTCTTCCTCGATGGTGGCGATGACCTCCAGGTCCTCGTCCGACTGCAGGTCCGCCGTTCCCCGCGCGAATGCGTTCACGTCGTGGTCGCCCAGGAAGAACGTGACCGCGGCCGCCAGCTGCAGGCTGGAGGTGGCGCTGCTCGTCCCGCCGGCGTCGGCGTTCTCGCTGTAGTCCTTGGTCAGCTTGTCGAAGAGATTCTCGAACAACGACTGGCTCTTGTCGTACTTGGTTCCGTCCTTCTTTTTTGCGTCCTCCGGCGGTTCATCGGTCGGGTCTTCATTTTCGGCCGGGGGTTCCTTCACCGTGAAGCCCGCGGTGGATGAAACGGAATCGCTGCTGGACAGGTTGGCCTGGATGCCAAGCCCGGTAGTGCGCCCGGAATCGATGATGTGCTTGGCGCGAAGCAGATGACCCGAGCCGCTCGCCGCAGCGGGATCAATATCGATCGCGACTCCAGCCCGGGCCTCCGCCTCGGTCTCCGCCAGCTGCACGATCTGCTCGTCTACCAGCCGCAGGTCGCCCTGCAGGTTGAACTGGTTGGTGCTCGAGATGATGTAGTAGGTGTCGCCGTCCGTGAGACCGCCGATCGGCGTCCCCCCGTTGGCGTCGTAGACGACCGCCTGGCCCAGCTCGAAGGTGCTGCCGATCAGCGCGAAATCGATCCCGGTACCCGACAGGACGGGGTTGTCGAGGCGGATGGAGTCCGCATCGCCGTCGACCGCCCCGAGGTCGAAACTCTTGTCGTTGGTGGCGGCGCCGCCCGCGGTCCCGAAGCCAGTCTCGCCGGTAGCGCCCGGTGCGGCGGGGTCGCCGAGGAGCACGGCGGTCCCTGCAGTCGCTCTCGCCGCAGTAGTGGCGAGCTGGATGCGGTTCGGGTCATCAGTGCGGATAACAAAATAGTCGGTCTCGTCCAGTCCCGGGAAGACGCCCGGCGTGGGCGTGGGCGTGATACTCAGCAGCCCG
>CAZPOK010000410.1:0-2075 GCA_964587905.1 uncultured Rhodobacterales bacterium
CGACATTCCGGGTCGAACTCGAGAACGGCCATGAGATCATCGCGCACACGGCAGGCAAGATGCGCAAGAACCGCATCCGTGTTCTGGCCGGCGACAAGGTGCAGGTCGAGATGACCCCCTACGATCTGACCAAGGGTCGGATCAACTATCGTTTCAAGTAAGCCGCTGCCCATGCGGCTTGTCCTCGGCTCCGGAAGCCCGCGGAGGCTGGAGCTTCTGGGGCAACTCGGGGTCGTCCCCGACGAGGTGCGCCCGCCCGACATCGACGAGACCCCGATGACGGGCGAGTTGCCCCGGGACTATTGCCGGCGCATCGCGCGCGAGAAGGTCGAGGCCATGGATTGCGCGCCCGACGAAATCGTCCTTTGCGCCGATACCACGGTGGCGCGCGGTCGCCGAATCCTGGGAAAGCCTGCCGATGCCGGCGAGGCCGCCGAATTCCTTCTGGGCCTGGCGGGCCGTCGCCACAAGGTGATCACTGCGGTGGCCATGCGCCGACGCGACAGCGAATGGGAGCGGGACGTGGTGACGACTGTCCGAATGAAGCGCCTGTCCGACCAGGAACTCAATGCCTATCTCGCGAGCGGGGACTGGCAGGGCAAGGCGGGCGGTTATGCCATTCAGGGACCGGCAGGCGCGTTCATCCCGTGGATCCAGGGCTCCTACAGCGCGGTCATGGGCCTGCCCCTTGTCGAGACCGCGCAGATGCTCGTCGCAGCCGGCTATCCGCTTTATGGAGAGGTCTCGTGAAAGGCCGTACTATCGTCCTCGGCGAGATCGACGGCCGAAAGGTCGCCGGGCTCGTCGTCGACGGTCAGCTCGACGACCTGCTCGTCGAGGGGCCACCCGACCGCCCTGCCCCCGGCACGGTCTACCGCGGCATCGCCGGACGGCCGCTCAAGGGACAAGGCGGCGTGATGCTGAGCCTGCCGGACGGACAATCCGCTTACCTGCGCCAGACCAAGGGGATCGCGCCCGGACAGCCGATCCTCGTCCAGGTCACCGGTTACGCCGAGCCGGGCAAGGCCGTTCCCGTCACCACCCGGCTCCTCTTCAAGAGCCGTTACGCGATCGTCACCCCTGAGGCACCGGGCGCGAACGTCTCCCGCGCGATCGGGGACGATGCACGCAGCGACGCGCTGACACTGTTGGCAAGATCCGTCGATCTGCCGGACGGCGCGGGTCTGATCCTCCGCTCCGCCGCCGGGACGGCGAGCGACGACGACATCCTCGACGATGTCGCATCCATGTCCGAGGCCGCGGCGACAGTCCTGTCGGACGCCGGGGGGAAGACGCCGGAGCGTCTTCTCGACGGCGACGATCCTCATGTTCTCGCGTGGCGCGAGTGGGCGGCGGATCAGGTGGACCGCGCGCCGGGCGCGCTCGAGCGGCACGAGATCCTCGAGGCGATCGCACGCCTGCGGGAACCGGTGCCGCTCTCGGGCGGCGGGTCGATGATCGTCGAGCCCACGCGGGCGTTCGTCGCGGTGGACGTGAACACCGGGTCAGACAGTTCGCCCGCCGCAGGGCTGAAGGCGAACATCGCGGCGGCGCGCGCGCTGCCGCGGTCGTTGCGCTGCCTCGGTCTTGGCGGCGTGATCACGATCGATTTCGCACCGTCGCCCAAGCGTGACCGGCGACAGATCGAAACAGCGCTCAAGAGCGCCTTCCGGACCGACCCTCTGGAAACGGCGTTCGCGGGCTGGACTCCTCTCGGTCATTTCGAATTGCAGAGAAAACGCGAGCGCCTGCCGCTCGGGGAGGCGCTGTCATGAGTTGCCCGATCTGCGACAAGGCGACGGACCCCAGGTACCGCCCTTTCTGCTCGCGCCGCTGCGCCGACGTGGACCTCGGCCGATGGCTGAAGGGCAGCTACGCGATCCCGTCCGATGAGATCGAGGCGGACGAGACCGAAGCATCGGACGACCGCGATGACGACATCCGCAAGCGCCACTGATTTTTCGCCGCCAACCTCTGGACAGCCACGCGGGCTCTGTCTAGAACGTCGCGACCCGAGGGTGCCGCCCTCACCCGTGCCCGGGTAGCTCAGGGGTAGAGCAGTGGATTGAAAATCC
>CAZPOK010000411.1:0-2072 GCA_964587905.1 uncultured Rhodobacterales bacterium
GGATCGCGCTGATCATCGCAGCGCAGTGTCTCCTGATGATCGGCTTCGTGATGGGCTCGCTTCTTTTCCTCGTCTACGGGGACCGGAAGATCTGGGCTGCCGTGCAGATGCGCCGGGGCCCCAATGTCGTCGGCGTCTACGGACTGCTGCAGACGGTCGCCGACGCGCTCAAGTACGTGTTGAAGGAAATCGTCGTGCCCGCGGGGTCCGACCGGTTCGTGTTCCTGCTGGCGCCGATGCTGTCCTTCGTGCTGGCGATGATCGCCTGGGCGGTGATCCCGTTCAACGAGACCTGGGTGCTGGCCGACATCAATGTTGCGATCCTCTACGTCTTCGCGATCTCCTCTCTGCACGTCTACGGCGTGATCATGGGGGGCTGGGCGTCGAACTCGAAGTATCCGTTCCTGGGCAGCCTGCGGTCGGCGGCGCAGATGATCTCTTACGAGGTGTCGATCGGTCTCATCATCATCGGGGTGATCCTGTCGACGGGATCGATGAATTTCGGCGCCATCGTGGCCGCGCAGGACACCGGCTGGGGTCTTCTCGGCTGGTACTGGCTGCCGCATCTGCCGATGGTGGCGCTGTTCTTCATCTCGGCGCTGGCGGAGACGAACCGTCCGCCCTTCGATCTGCCGGAGGCGGAATCCGAACTCGTGGCGGGCTATCAGGTGGAGTATTCCTCGACGCCATTCCTGCTGTTCATGGCGGGGGAGTACATCTCGATCTTCCTGATGTGCGCGTTGATGAGCCTTCTCTTCTTCGGCGGCTGGCTGTCGCCCATTCCGGGGCTGCCCGACGGCGCGCTCTGGATGGTGGGCAAGATGGCGTTCTTCTTCTTCCTCATTGCCTTGGTCAAGGCCATCACGCCGCGTTACCGCTACGACCAGCTCATGCGGATCGGCTGGAAGGTGTTCCTGCCGTTCTCGCTCGGATGGGTGGTGCTGGTGTCCTTCTTCGCGCATTTCGGACTGTTCGGCGGGTTGTATGCCCGCTGGGCGATGGGAGGCTAATCGCGGATGGGGGTCGACTACGTCCTCTTCGAACGGCTCGCCGAGCTCTCGACGCGGGTCCGGCCCGCCGGTCGGACGCTGATGCTCGGCCGCCACGGATTCCGGGTTGAGGAGAAATTCCGCCCGCTCTACGCCGAGGCGATGGCGCGTTACGGCCTCGGGGGCGAGATCGACGACTACACCCAGGAGGACGGCTTCTGCGAGACGCTGATGCGCAAGCTCGGCTTCGGCGGGATGGAGGCGCTCGACTTTTCGGATTTCGAGGGGGCGTCGATCCTCCACGACCTGAACCGGCCGGTGCCCGACGCGCTGCACGGCCAGTTCGACCTGATCTTCGACGGTGGCACCATCGAGCACGTCTTCGACGTGCCGCAGGCGCTCCGGAACGTGTTCCATATGCTGAAGCCCGCGGGGCGCTTCGTCTCGGCCAACGGGATGAACGGCTGGCCGGGCCATGGGCTCTATCAGTTCAATCCGGATCTCGTCTGGACCTTCTGGCGGCGCGGGGCGGGCTGCGAGGTGCACGACTGCCGTGGGATCACCAAGGCGCCGGGCAAGGGTGAATACGCCGTCGCGTTCCGCGACCCCGCGCTCACCGGCAAGCGGCTGCGGCTGAAGGGCAAGATCCCGCCGCGGCGCTTCTACCTCTACTACGAGGTCGAGCGGCTTCCGACCTCCGCGCTGACCGTCGGGTCGCCGCTTCAGAGCGATTACGAGACCAAATGGGCCGGGCACCAGAACGCCGCCGAGACGCGGCTCGACCCGGTCGAGGGAGCTTGACATGACCGCAATCGACTGGACCCGCGCGGGCAAATACTTCCTGCTCGTGGACTTCTTCAAAGGCTTCAAGCTGGGATTGCGCTACTTCTTCGCGCCAAAGGCGACGCTCAACTACCCGCACGAGAAGGGGCCGCTCAGTCCCCGTTTCCGCGGCGAGCACGCGCTGCGCCGCTATCCCAACGGCGAGGAGCGGTGCATCGCCTGCAAGCTCTGCGAGGCGATCTGCCCCGCGCAGGCCATCACCATCGACGCCGAGCCGCGCGAGGACGGGTCGCGCCGGAC
>CAZPOK010000412.1:0-2052 GCA_964587905.1 uncultured Rhodobacterales bacterium
GGTGATAGTAGGTCTCCTCGAGATAGGTCATCCGCGGATAGTCGTCCTCGTCGTGCCGGTGCGGCGGATAGGAGGACCAGTGCCCTGCCGGCGTGTAGACTTCCGTGACGAGGAGGCTGTCGGCCACGTCGCGATCTTCCATCGCGATGTTGTGGATATGGCGCGTGTTGGTGCCCCGCCCCCGCTCGGCCAGCGAGATGCCCGCGGGCCCGATGATCTGCGCGGCATGCCCGCCCTGCCCCGGCGCGGTACAGACAGCGAGCGTGCACTGCGTTGTCGCCACGGCCTCCCAGCGGCTGTCCGACGGCACGTAGACGCAATGCGGCGGCCGCTTCTCGAAGACGTCCATCCGGTCTCCAAGCTCGCCGAAGTCCCGTCTGTCCGCGCCGATGCGCGCCTTGCCTTCGACGAGCACGAGGATCGCCTCGCGCCCGCCGGTCTCGTCCGATATGACCTCCTGCGCGTCGAGCCTGTAGAGATCGAAGCCGACATAGGACCAGCCCGCCATTGCGGGCGAGATCGCGTGGACCTTGCCTCGGTGACCCGCCGGCCGGATGTGCAGATCTGCCAAGCGATCCTCCTCCGTCAGGCTCCCCGCCGCGCGGTCTGGCGCGACAACTCTGTCTCGAACTCCTCCAGGAGCATCCGGTTGCCAAGTGCTCGCCGGAAAAGCGCCGCCTGCGTCTCGGGCGCGAGGCCGCCGACCGGCGGATCGATGTCGAGGTTCGTCGGGAACGAATACCCCTCCGCCGCCGCGGCGATCGCGGCATCCGCCTCGTCCGCGCTGAGCCGCTCCTCGTCGAGAAGCGCCCGGACCGCTGGGTAGAGACTCCGGCACATGCCTTCCCTGTCCACGGCTTCCATCGCGCGCCCGAAGGCCGAGGACACCTGCAGGAGGTTCGCCATCCGAGCGATGTCCGCGCTCCGGTTCTCGCCTGCGGCATGGAAGAGCGCAGGGTTGAAGAACAGCGCGTCGCCCTTCTCCAGCGGAAGCTGCACATGCCGCTCCTCGAAATACGCGCGGAAATCGTCGCGCCGGTAGGCCATGTAGCCGGGCCGGTAGAGCTGCGAGAACGGGAGCAGCTTCGTCGGTCCGCTCTCGACCGGCATATCGCAATGGGCGACCGCGCCCTGCAGCGTCATCGCCGCCGAGAGATCATGGATATGCGCCGGAAACCGGGCGGCGACCGCCTCTGTCTGGAAGCCGAGATGATAGTCACGGTGGGCTTCCTGCGCCTTGCCGCCGGGCCGCACGAGGTTCACCTGCGCGGTCATCTGGTAGAACGGGCCGAGCCACGCCTCGCAGACCGCCGCGATTGCGACGTTTCCGAAGTAGCGGGCGAAGAGCGAGGGGTCCTCCTCGCAGAGCTTCTGCAAGGAATTCCAGACCCGCGCGTTCGATCCCGCCGCCGCGAAGTGGTCGCCTTTTCCGCCGCCCGATTCGGCCTCGCGCGAGATGACGCGTTCATAGGCCGCCGTCGCGTCGTCCAGAACGCCGGTGTCGGCATAAGCGCCCTTCAGAACGAGGACGCCGGAAAGCTGCCCCAGAACCCGCGCCCATTCCGACAGGAGCGCCTGCCGCCCTCCCGCGTCGCCAAGGACGGCTTCGAGATCCGCCATGTCGTAGAGCGGCACGTTGTCCTGCACCGCCGCCGCGGACGCCAGCGCGCCCGGATCGAGTGTTCGCTCCGTCAGATCACGGAACGCGTCGAGCGCGCAGCTTTCGACGTCGAAATACCCGCCATCCATCGTGTTTCCTCCTGTCCCGCGCCTCTTCTGAGCGATAACGCCGCCCGTGACGCGTCAGACGGTGCCCCCGAGCGACCCTTCGAGTTCGACCATCTCCTGCCCGCCGGCCATCATGTCCTGGAGCTCCTCGGGCGTGATCTGCCCGCGCTGCGCGGTGCCGAGGGTCTTGCCCCGGTTCAGCACCGTGAACCGGTCGCCCACCGCGAGCGCGTGGCGCACGTTATGGGTGATGAAGACGACGGCGATGTCCTGCTTGCGCACCTTGTCGATGGTGGCCAGCACGTTCGCCGTCTGCCGCACGCC
>CAZPOK010000413.1:0-2043 GCA_964587905.1 uncultured Rhodobacterales bacterium
GAGACGCGGACGCAGGACAAGCTTGCCGTCAAGTGACGGGCGTTACCGGGGCTCGGGAGTTCGACAGTTAATCGCGCAAGTTATTGATATTGTTGACGCGGGTTGGGCGTTTTTGTGACGACATTTTCGTCAGGCGGGTTTTGGCAAGTTCAATGCGTCGAAGAGGTCGAGTTGCTCCTGGGTGGTTTTGCTGGTGCCTTTGAAGGTGCGCTCGCCGATATGGGCGGTGTGTTTGTGGATGCGTGTGAGCAGATCGAGCGCGGTGCGGGGGCTTGCGCCGTGGCCCTTTGCTCTCAGCCGCATGCGCATGACGCGGTAAAGGACGAGGGCCAGGAAGCAGATCAGTGCATGCGCCCGGATACGGTCGGGTAGTCGGTGATGGACGGGCGCGATCTCGATATCGGACTTCAGGACCCTGAAGCCGCGCTCGATGTCTGCAAGGCCTTTGTATCGCGCGACAGCCTCGGCCGGCGTCAGATCCGGTGCATTGGTGATCAGCGCAAGTTTGCCATCAAACAGCTCGGCTCGGGCCACGGCATCGTCGTCGATCGACCAACTGAACCGCTCGGCCGTGAAGTCGGCCTTGAGG
Source organism: uncultured Rhodobacterales bacterium (assembly GCA_964587905.1). Taxonomy (GTDB): domain Bacteria; phylum Pseudomonadota; class Alphaproteobacteria; order Rhodobacterales; family Rhodobacteraceae; genus DAINOF01. The sequence goes on from CAZPOK010000413.1 coordinate 590, forward strand.
AAGCGCGTCATCTCGGCTTCCGCGACGGCGCGGCTGAAGCGGCTATACGCCCCACGATCAGAGGCGCGACGGCCCTTGGCGGTTTTGCCAGCATCCTGAGCGTCGAGCTTGCCGACCATCTTTTCGGCCATGGCTTCCAGCTCGGCGATGCGGGCGCGCCGCCGGTCCCCCTGCTCAGCCGCCCGGATGGGGTCATGGGCCACAATCAGCCGATGCTCCGCAAAGCGGCTCTCTGCCAAGCCCTCTTCATCGAAGGCCAGCGCCTGGAAGGTTTCAGCGAGGTCGGCATAGCGGCGGGCCGGAACGGCCAGGATGAACTCGAGCCGCCGTCCGCCCCGGTCCGCCATTGCGGTCAGCTCGCCTATGTTGTCGAGGCTCAAGAGCCCGCGGTCTGCAACGAGGATGACCCGCTGGATTGCAAACCGCTCAAGCACCTTGGCCAGCATGGCCTGCAGTGTCTTCGTCTCGGCGACATTGCCGGGGTGAACGGTGTGCATCAGCGGCAGCCCGTCAGCCGTCTGAACGACGCCGAGCACGAACTGTCGAGCGATGCCGCCCTTCTCCTTGTTCATGCCGAAGGCGCGAAGGTCTTCCTCGACGCGTCCCTCACCGTGGATCCGCACAGTCGTCAGGTCGTAGAACACGATCTCCAGGTCGCGATCGACCAAGGGGCGGATTTGCCTGGCCAAGGCGGTCTCGACAGCGTCCACATGATCCATCAGGGCATCCATGGCCCGCAACAGATGCTGATGCGTGACCTTCTCCGGCATGGCAGGCATCGCGACCGTTTCGAGCCAACGCAGGCAGCCCAACTTGCTGGATGGATCGCACAAGCGGTTGAAGACCATCACGCGGATCAGCGCCTCGGCGTCAAACTCCCGGCGCGAGGACCGAAGGGCACGCCTCAGAGCCGTGTCGATTCCAAGGTCCCGCCAGAGTTCGTGGAGCGCAAAGACGTCGCCGAAGCTGAGCCCCGCTTCTTGAACGACCTCGGACGCCGTGTTCTCCGCGCGTCCAACGGCTCGGTTCAGGCCGTTGATCAGCGGATCGATCCGCTCTGGCGTGATCTGGTCCAAGCGCCCGAGATTGGCCACGACCCGTGTGCGAACCTTGCCGCTGTCGTTGCGAAAGGACTCGACCAGCTGGAGATACTGACGGCCGCCGGACTTCGTGATGCGTGTATACATTGTGTGGCGACAATATCAATGAAGGCGCCAACGTTCAATAACGATACGATGCAAACCGTGTGACGACAAGTCCAGGCTTTTTGCCGCCAACCCCCAACCCAACCCATTGATTTCTCTCAGGTGCGATTGCTCAGGACCTCAAAATCCCGCTCGGAACTGTCGAACTTCCGTGTGCCGATGTTGCTCTGGGCGCTGCTCGCCTCCGGACAGACCCAGATGCGCAAGGTCGACGGATGGGAAACCCTGTCTCAGCCCATCGAGCCGATG
>CAZPOK010000414.1:0-2038 GCA_964587905.1 uncultured Rhodobacterales bacterium
CGGGCGGCGGCGCCGTGACCCTGCCCGGCGTCGGCAAGATCTACTGCCGCGAGCGTCCCGAGCGCATGGTCCGCAACCCCGCCACCGGCGAGCAGATCAAGAAGCCGGCGGACAAGGTCGTAAAGATGACAATCGCCAAGGCGCTGAAGGACAGCGTCAACGGCTGATCCCTCTGCTCGCTGAAGAAGATCAGGGGTCGTCCGCCGGGCGGCCCTTTTTCGTTGCATCCCTCCGCGTGGGGCGGGAGTGTCGCCCGGAACCCCGAGGGAGTGCGACATGACCGGACATACCTATCTGCTGCGGCGCGACGAGATCGAGGCGATGCCGGGCCTTGCCAAGACGCATTTCCTCAACGGCAACGCAAAGCGCCTCAACAAGTCGCTCGGCGACGTGACCGGCCTCACCGGCATCGGCTTCCACATCATCGAGGTCGCACCGGGGCACGAGACGACGGAACATCACGTCCACCATTACGAAGACGAATGCGTCTACGTGCTGGAGGGAGAGGCGATCGCGATCATCGGCGATGAGGAGCACCCGATCGGGCCGGGCGACTTCCTCGGCTACCGCAAGGGCGGCCTCGCCCACTCCATCCGCAATACCGGCAGCGGCACGTTCCGCTGTATCGTGGTGGGTCAACGGCTGCCGCACGACGTGGGCGACTATCCGCGGCTCGGCAAACGGATCTACCGCAACGAGGGCCTGCCCTGGAACCTGGTCGATGACGCCGCGATCGAGGAACCGACGGCCGGCGCCAAGAAGTAGCCGCGCCGCCTTGCCTTCCTGCGGCGGACGGGCGAACACCGGCGGAGTGCAGCACCGGAGAAGACCGATGGACATTCGCGCGATCGTCATGGGGCTCGTCTTCGCCCTCATGTGGTCGTCGGCCTTCACGTCGGCCCGCATCATCGTGGCCGACGCGCCGCCCGTCACCGCTCTGGCCATCCGCTTCCTGATTTCCGGCCTCATCGGCGTCGGCATCGCCTGGATGCTGGGGCAGACGTGGAGGCTCACGCGTGGCCAGTGGCGCGCGACCATCGTCTTCGGCATCTGCCAGAACGCGCTTTACCTCGGGCTCAACTTCGTCGCGATGCAGACGATCGAGGCGTCCCTCGCCGCGATCATCGCCTCGACGCTGCCGCTTCTGGTCGCGCTCGCGTCATGGGTGCTGTTCCGCGAAACCCTGCGCCCACTGGGCATCGCCGGGCTTTTCGCGGGCGTCGCGGGCGTCGCACTGATCATGGGATCGCGCCTCTCGGGCGGGGTCGACCTTTTCGGCGTCGTTCTCTGCGTCCTCGGCGTCCTCGCGCTCACGCTCGCGACCCTCTCGGTGCGCGGGGCGTCCTCGGGTGGGAACGTCCTGATGATCGTCGGCCTTCAGATGCTCATCGGCAGCGCCGCGCTTTCGGGAGTCGCGGTCGCGACCGAGGAGTGGGCGGTCGACTGGTCGTGGAAACTCGCCGCCGCCTTCACCTACACGACCCTCGTACCCGGCCTCGCGGCGACAGTCGTGTGGTTCATGCTGGTCAACCGCATCGGCGCCACGCGCGCCGCGACCTTCCACTTCGTCAACCCGTTCTTCGGCGTCGCCATCGCCGCGCTCCTGCTCGGCGAACGCCTCGGGCCGCTCGACCTGATCGGCGTCGGCATCGTCATGCTCGGCATTCTCGCGGTGCAGCTTTCGCGCCAGCGCCCGGTGCCGAGACCCGTCGCCGTGACGCCCGAGACCTGATCAGCCGATTTCCCCGCGCGTCCCGCCCGTCTGCGCCCGGTCGAGCAACAGGTGGTCGAGGATCACGCAGGCCGTCATCGCCTCGCCGACCGGCACCGCGCGGATGCCGACGCAGGGGTCGTGCCGGCCCTTGGTCACGATCTCGGTCTCTTCGCCCGATTTCGTGACCGTCTTCCGCGGCGTCAGGATCGACGACGTCGGCTTTACCGCGAAGCGCACCACGATAACCTGGCCGGTGGAAATGCCGCCCAGAATCCCGCCGGCATGGTTCGAGGAATACACCGGCCCGTCCGGCCCCATCGCGAT
>CAZPOK010000415.1:0-2025 GCA_964587905.1 uncultured Rhodobacterales bacterium
GGCGCAGGGTCCGGCGCAGTCTCCTCGACCACCTCCGGCGCGCGCGCGGCCTCCGGCTCCGGCATCGGCGATGGATCGGGCGCGACCCGCGGCGCGTCCGGCGGCGTCACCTGCGGCGCGATCCGGTCTCCATCGGTGAGCGACGGCGGCGCCACGATCGCCGGCACCTCGGTCGTCACCTCGGCGTCGGGCACCACGATGTCCTCGGGCGTCTCCGGAACGGCCTCGGGCGCGTCGGGCGTCTCCGTCACCTCCGGCTGCCGGACCTGCGGCGCCGTGTCCGTCTCCGGCACCTCGGGCGTTTCCGTATCAGCTTCGGGCGCGATCGGAGCCGTCACGTCCGCCTCGACCTCTGGCTCGGGTCCGCGCAATGCCAGCGCCGCGTAGTCCGCCTCGCTGATGACCGACACCTCGGCCACCGACGCCTCCGGAATCCGATCACGCCCGAAGACACCGCCGACCAGCAGGACGACCAGAAGGAGGCCATGTGCCGCGCCCGAGATATACCAGCCGGTGGTCAAGGCCCCGCCTCAGCCCTCGGTCCCGTCGAGCCTCGGGCCGCCGATGTCGGTCACGAGCCCGATGTTCGAGAAGCCTCCGGCGTTCAGCGCTCCCATCACCTGCATCACGCGTTCGTAGGGGATCGATCCGTCGGCGCGGAGAAAGACCTTGTCCCCCTCGCGCTCCGCCGCCACGGCGCGCAGTCGCGCGACGAGTTCGCTCTCCGGCACTTGCGTCGTCTGGATCGCCACCGCGCCGTCCGCGGTGATCGAGATCGTCAAGGGCTCCTCCTGCTCGGTCGGCAGCGCTTGCGCCGCCGTCTTGGGCAGTTCCACCGGCACCCCCACCGTCAGCATCGGCGCCGTCACCATGAAGATGATGAGCAGCACCAGCATCACGTCGACGAAGGGCGTGACGTTGATCTCGGACATCGGCCGTGCGCCGCCTTTCTCGCGGCGCCGCCGGCGCGTCCCGCCGCCGGACTTCTGGATCACCCCCGCGCCCATCTCAGGCCGCGTCCAGCTGGCGCGACAGGATGGTCGCGAACTCGTCGGCGAAGCTCTCGTAGCCCGCGACGATCCGGTCGCTGTCGGAGGTCAGCTTGTTGTAGAAGATCACCGCCGGGATCGCGGCGAGAAGACCCAGCCCCGTCGCCAGCAGTGCCTCGGCGATGCCCGGCGCCACGACGGCGATGTTGGTGTTCTGCGACTGCGCGATGCCCATGAAGGAATGCATGATCCCCCAGACCGTCCCGAAGAGCCCGATGAACGGCGCGGTCGCCCCCACAGTCGCCAGAAGCGGCAGCCCCTTGGTGAGGCTCTCGGCCTCCTTCGCGATGGCCACGTCCATCGACCGGTCGATCCGCGCCTGCGCGCCCGGAATGAGCCCGCCGTCGTCCCTGTGCGACCGCCGCCATTCGACCATTCCGCTCGCGAAGACGCGCTCGGCGGGTCCGCGCGGCGCCTCGCCGATCCGCTCGAACAACTCGTCGAGAGGCTCTCCCGACCAGAACGCCCGGTCGAAGGCCGCGGCCTCGGCCCGCGCCCGGCGGTAGTCGAGAATTTTCTGGATGATGACCGCCCAGGCCCATATCGAGGCCACGATCAGGATGATCAGGACGAGTTTGTTCGTGAAGGTCGCGCGCGCGAAGAGCGACCACATGGAGAAATCAATCTCCTGCGCGAGCGCAAGGGTTTCCGTTTCCATCTGCTGCCTGCTCTGTTCACCGGTGCGGCCGCCCTTCGGGTTTCGGGGCAACTCTGATTGCCGCGCACTTTACAGGAAGGCCAGAGCAAAGGCCAACACATCCGCGTCATCGGCGGATCAATTCCGCAACGTCCCCAGGGCGCGGCGGAACTCTGCCGGAAGGCGTGCGGGCCGTCCCGCGCCGGTCAGCGCCGCCAGCGTCACCACCGCCTCGAAGAGAACCGTCCCGCCCCGCCGCACCCGCTGCGCCAGAACGATCCGCGCCGCCGTCGTCTCCAGAAGCTCCGTCTCGACCTCGAGCAGGTCGTCGAACCGCGC
>CAZPOK010000416.1:0-2014 GCA_964587905.1 uncultured Rhodobacterales bacterium
CAGATCCTCGCGGTCTACGAGAGGGATGGCGACGCGGCCATCGCGGCGGTCTGCGCACTCGAGGCAATGGAGCCGCCGGGCGATGCAAGTGCGGGCGCGTTCTCTTATGTCGTTGCCGATGCTGAAACGCGGAAACGACGCTTTCGCGGCGTTCAAGGCCGGATAGAACGGAAGTTCACCTGGCTCAAGCCCGCGAAGATCCTCGGACGACATCTCAATGCGCGCCATGCGGTCCCGGAGTGGCTCGGAGAGGTGGAGGCGCGGCCCGTCGAATACATGACGGGGTTTCGAATGTCGTTTCGTACGCATGCCATTCGACGAACAGGTTTTGACGAGGCGCTGCGAGATTACGGGCTCTACGAGGACATAGACGCCAGCTTCAGTGCGGGCGAATCCGGCCTCGTCGTCGCGGCGTGGCGCTCGAAGATCTATCACCACCGGTTTCCCGGTGCTCGTGCAAATGGGCGCGCACTGGGAATGATCGAGGTCCTGAACATGGTCTATGTCATCCTCAAACACGCGACGCCCGAACGCCTGGGCACAAGGCAGGCGGGGCTCGTTCGCCGGCGACTTGCGGGGTTCGTCCCACTCCGGGTCGCCGCGGACCTCGTCGGTGTGGGTTCGGCATTCGGGCGGCAGCGTCTCATCGGCGCGGCGACTGCGGCGCTGTGGTCGGGGCGGCTCTGGCGAGCGGCCGGGGACACGCTTGCGGACGTGTACAGGACGGCCACGTCGCGCGGCGCGTCATGACCAGAGCGTGGGCCCTGATCGCCGCCGTCAACGACGAGCGTGTCCTGCAACGGGATCTCGCCGCCTCGCCGCTTCTCGGGGACGGGGCGGCCGAGCGCTTCTTCTACCGCGGCGCGCGCAACATGGCAGAAGCCTACAACGCCGGAATCGATGCGACCACGGCACCGGTAATGGTCTTCGCGCATCAGGACGTCTACCTGCCCGCCGGCTGGGAGCGGCGGCTGGCGGCGGCGATCGCGGAGGTCGAGGGCCGGGATCCTGAATGGGCCGTTCTGGGCATCGTCGGTGCCACGACGGACGGTCGCATGGCGGGACAGGCCTGGTCCTCGGGATCGGCGCGCGAGTTCACGCACGATATTGCCCTGCCGCAACCGGCCCAGAGCCTCGACGAACTGGTCCTCGTGCTGCGGCGGGAGGCTGGTTTGCGGTTCGATCCCCAGCTGCCGCATTTCCATCTTTACGGAACCGATATCGTTCAGCAGGCGCTGGCCGACGGACGCGGCGCATGGATCGCAGGCGCGCCGGTCGTCCACAATTCCGACCAGTTGACCGGACTCGGCGCAGGGTACCGCCGTGCCTATGGCTACATGCGCGCGAAATGGGCGGACAGGCTGCCGATCGTCACGCCGATCTGCCCCGTTGTCCCTGGCTGGCGACGCTTTCTCCGCGCCGAGTTGGCGGTGCGCTACCGCTACGCGCGGCAGCGCTGGCGCGGACGGGGCCGGCGCCGGGCGCTCGACGACCCACGGGCGAAGGCCCTGATGCTGGGCTACGAGTGATGGTCGCGTCCTGATCCTCCGCCGTCGACGGGTCGGTGACGATCCGCAGGTTCCGCCCTTCGGCCAGCCAGACTCCGGCCCCGATGAAGAAGGGAAAGAACGCGCCGATCGACAGCCAGTAGTGCACGGTGCCCGCGGCCAGCGCGAGGCCGCCGAACGAGACGAGAAAGCCCGCGCGACAGGCCTTGTCCATCTCGTCGGCGAGCGGGACGCGCGCGGCCCTGCGCACCAGAAGGATGACCGCCGTCATGTAGGCGAGGCTCGCCGGAAGCCCGTAGCGCACCGCGACCACCAGCCAGTAGTTGTCCATCGAACTGCTCATGAAGCTCGGACGGACCCAGTCGTTCAGTCCGAGACCGAAGATCGGGTTGTTGGCGACGTTGTGGGTGCCCCAGTCCCAAATGCGGATCCGGTTGTAGGCGCTTCCCGAGTTGAACGACGCGTAATTCACCAGAACGTGGAACGGTGTCCGGTTCGAGAGCAGA
>CAZPOK010000417.1:0-2004 GCA_964587905.1 uncultured Rhodobacterales bacterium
GTACTGCATCGTCAGGAAATAGGCGCGCAGGTCCTGCGCCTTGCCGGGGATGAACTTCAGGATCTTCGGAAGCCGCCGGAGGATCTTCATCTGGCTCTCGCCCGAGGACGATCGCTTGGTCTTCGGCTTGAGCTTCTTGAGGATCCCCATCATGCCCGAGGCGGGCTTCGACATGTCGAGATCGCCCATCTTCGTCAGGTTGACGACCTGGGTGTCGGCGATGACGCCGATCATGGCGTCGCAATGGGGCCGGCGCGCTTCCAGCTCGGGCAGGATCGCGGTGATGTGCTCCTCGATGAAGAGGAGGTTCGCGACCACGAGATCGGCGTGCCGCACCGCGTCCTTCGCCCGCTCGAGCGCGTCGGGGTTCTCGGCCCATTCGGCGGCGGCGTGGATCGAGACCGACAGCCCCGGGAAATCCTCGGCGAGACGTGGCAGGACGCGCGCGGCCGGACCCGCCGCGTGGGCGTCCAGCGTGACGATCACCACGCGATAGCCGGGGATGTAGCCGTCATCGCGCATAGTGGGCCTTCGCCTCATAAAGCGTATCCACGCTGATCTCGGACACGCCGCGTTCCGCGGCGAATTTCTCGGTGTTCCGCTTGGCCTTGCCGCGGACGAAGAACGGGATCTTCTTCAGCTCCTTCTCGGCGTCCGCAAGCCACACCACGGAGCCGTCGGTCTGGACCACCGGCACCTGCCCGGCCTCCATCTGTCCGGAAGTATCCCGGGGGGTCGCCATCTGTGGCGCCACTGGTTCAAGCCCAGATGGCGACGGGGCTGGCCCCCCGGCTTCGGCCTGTACCATCGGCTTCGGCGCGTGGCCGCCGTGGTGGCTCGGCCCGGCCTCGTCGTGGAATTCGAAATCCTCCCGGAACATGTGCAGGAGATGCTCCTCGAGCCCCATCACCAGCGGGTGCACCCAGGTGTCGAAGATCACGTTGGCGCCTTCCCAGCCCATCTGCGGGGAGTAGCGGGCGGGGAAATCCTGGACGTGGACGGGGGCCGAGATCACGGCGCAGGGAATGCCGAGCCGCTTGCCGATGTGGCGCTCCATCTGGGTGCCGAGGATCATCTCGGGCGCGGCGTCCGCGATCGCGGCCTCGACTTCGAGATAGTCGTCGGTGATCACCGCCTCGACGCCGTAGTCCTTGGCGAGCGCGCGGATCGGACGCGCGAATTCCCGATTGTAGCAGCCGAGCCCGCAGACCTCGAAGCCCATCTCGTCGCGCGCGACGCGGGCGGCGGCCTGCACGTGCGTCGCGTCGCCGAAGAGGAAGACGCGCTTGCCGGTCAGGTAGGTCGAATCGACCGAGCGCGAATACCAGGGCAGGCGGAGGCGGGAGGTGTCGGCCTCTCCGGTGACGCCGGTGATCTCGCGGACCTCGGCGATGAAGTCGTGCGTCGCGCCGACCCCGATCGGGACCGTCTTCGTCCAGGGCTGGCCGTGTGTCTTCTCGAGCCAGCGCGCGGCGGCCTCGCCGGTCTCGGGATACATCAGGACGTTGAAATGCGCGGCCGGCAGGCGCGGGATGTCGGTGGGCCGCGCGCCCATCGGTGCCACGACGTTGACGTCGATGCCGAGGTCGTGGAGCAGGGCGGTCACCTCCTCGATGTCGTCGCGGTGCCGGAAGCCGAGGCCGGTCGGGCCGAGAAGGTTCGCGGTGATCCGCTCGGTCTTCTCGACCGGCCGGTGCGCCAGATGCCGGACGATCTGGAAGAACGTCTCGTCCGCGCCGAAGTTCTCCTTGCGGCTGTAGCTGGGCAGTTCCAGCGGGATCACCGGCACCGGGAGGCCCATCGTCTCGGCCAGCCCGCCCGGGTCGTCCTGGATCAGTTCGGCGGTGCAGGAGGCGCCCACGATGATCGCCTCGGGCTTGAACCGGTCGTAGGCATCCTGGCAGGCGTCCTTGAAGAGATGCGCGGTGTCGGAGCCGAGATCGCGCGCTTGGAAGGTCGTGTAGGTCACCGGCGGGCGGTGGTTGCGCCGCTCGATCATCGTGA
>CAZPOK010000418.1:0-1985 GCA_964587905.1 uncultured Rhodobacterales bacterium
AGACCGGGATGGTGCTGGTGCACAAGCGCCTCGAGGGCGGCAAGTTCGTCTGGCCCCAGGTGCGGGACGGCGTGATGCGGATGTCGTCCGCGCAGCTGGCGGCGCTGTTCGAGGGGCTGGATTGGCGGCTCGTGCGACCGGAGCGGGCGCGGCGTCCGCAGTCCGCCGGTTGAGCCTTCGGGAGCTGTTCCTGCTGGTCAGCACGGGGCCCGCGTGATTCACTTCGGCACATGGATGCCGACGCCCTCAGCCGCGAGAACGCCCATCTGAAGGCCCGCCTGGCAGAGGTCGAGGCGGCGCTCGCCGAGGTGCAGGAGGCCAACCGCCGGCTGGAGGACATCCTGCGCACCTCGCAGCGCGAGACGTTCGGGAGGCGCTCCGAGAAGCTGTCGCCCGACCAGTTCAACCTGCCCCTGGAAGATGCCGAGCTGGCCCAGGGCGTGCTCAATGCCGCACAGGAGAAGGCCGAGGCCGCGCTGCAACGGGCGCGAGGGGATGAACCTCGCAAACCCGCGCGCAACCGGGGGCATCTACCGGCGCATCTCCCCCGGGTCGAGCGCATTATCGAGCCCGCCAGCACCCTCTGCCCTTGCGGCTGTGGGGAGATGGCCCGGATCGGTGAGGACATCTCCGAGCGGCTCGACGTGATCCCGGCGCAGTTCCAGGTCCTGGTGACGCGGCGCCCCAGATACGCCTGCCGCCGGTGTTCGCAGGCCGTGGCGCAGGCACACGCCCCCGAGCATGTCGTCCCGGGCGGGCTGCCCACCGAGCGGCTGATCGCGTGGATCATCGTCTCGAAGTTCGGCGACTTCCTTCCGTTCTACCGCCAGGCCGGGATCTTCGAACGGCAGGGGCTCCATCTCGACCGCGGCACGCTCGGCAACTGGACGGGGCGCGCGTGTTTCCACCTGATACCGGTCATCGACCACATGCGCGCCCATCTGCGCGGCGCCGACCGCATCTTCGTCGACGAGACCCGCGCCCCGGTGCTGGACCCGGGCCGGAAGGCCACGAAGAGCGGTTACTTCTGGGCTGTCGTGTCCGACGATCGCGGCCATGGCGGCGCCGACCCGCCGATCGTGCTGTTCCATTATGCCTCCGGCCGGGGGAAGCAGCACCCGCTGAAGTTCCTCGCCGGATACCGCGGCCGGTTCCTGCAATGCGATGCCTACCAGTCCTACAACGCGCTGACCGAGATCGCGCGCGAGAACGGCCCGTGGCAGCTGGTCTACTGCTGGACCCATGTCCGCCGCCGCTTCGTCAAGCGCTTCGAGAACGAGGGCTCCCCTATCGCCGAGGAGATCCTGCGCCGGATCGCGGCCCTCTACGGGATCGAGAAGACCGTGCGCGGCAGGGATCCGGCCGTCCGCCTCGCCGCCCGTCGTGAGCACGCCGCCCCGATCATCGCCGCGCTCAAGCCGTGGCTGGAGGCCCAGCTGTCGCGCATCCCGCAGAAATCCCGGCTCGCCGAGGACATCCGCTACACCCTCGCACACTGGCCCGGCCTGATCCGGTTCCTCGAGGACGGCACCCTCGAACTCGACACCAACCCGGTCGAGAACCAGATCCGGCCGATCGCATTGACACGGAAGAACGCCCTCTTCGCCGGCAACGAAACCGGCGCCGAGAACTGGGCCATGCTCGCCTCGCTCGTCGCCACCTGCAAGCTGGCCGGCGTGAACCCCGTCGACTACCTCGCCGACACCCTCCGCGCCATCCTCGACGGACACCCCAAGTCCCGCATCGAGGACCTCATGCCCTGGCGCTACGCCCAGCCGTCAAGCCTCGCCGCATAGGGCCGCCCCGTCGCGCTTACGAAATAGTAGATGCCACCCTTGATGTACGAAAAGGGTACCGAAATGTCCTTCGCCATGTCCTACGCCCACACAGTTTCTACAGTAAACTGAGGGATATCAATGGGTTGGCGAGGGGAAGTGGTGCCCGGGGGCGGAATCGAACCACCGACACGAGGATTTTCAATCCAC
>CAZPOK010000419.1:0-1979 GCA_964587905.1 uncultured Rhodobacterales bacterium
ACGCCGGAAACTCGAGGAGACGATTCTCGATCTCCGCCAGCTTCGCGACGAGGTCGCACGGACCATCGGATGATCCGCCGCGCGACGCCGCGGTCCGGTCCCGGTCACGCACTTGCGATGTGACGCGACGTTACGCTTACGTAAACGTCAACCGATCTTGCAGTATGGCGACAGCGATCGCCATGTCACGGCCATGACACAACACGCGACCATGAGCATGACCGAAGATCTGATGACAATCCGGCAGATGTGCGACGCCTTCGACGTCACGCCGCGCACGCTCCGCTTCTACGAGGCCAAGGAGCTTCTTTTCCCGATCCGGGAGGGCCAGAAACGCCGTTTCACGCGCCGGGACCGGGCACGCCTCAAGCTGATCCTGCGCGGCAAGCGCTTCGGCTTCAGCCTCGAGGAGATCCGCCAGCTTCTCGACCTCTACGACATGGGGGATCAGCAGCTGACCCAGCTGACGAAAACCCACGAGATCGCGCAGCAGCGGCTCCAGACAATGATCCGCCAGCGCGAGGAGCTCGACGAGGCCATCGTCGAACTCGAGGAACAGTTGAAATGGGGCGCCGAGATGATCGCCTCGCTCAAGGCGCCCAGGCGCGCCGCCGAATAGCCCGACCGTCCATAAACCGACAGGAGACGCCGATGCCCAGCTACACCGCCCCCGTCAAGGACATGCAGTTCGTCCTCCACGAGCTGCTCGGGATCGCCGAGACCGGGATCACCGGGTACGGGGATCTCGACGCAGAGTTCACCGGCGCGATCCTCGAAGAGGCGGGCAAGCTGGCATCGGACGTGCTCGCGCCGCTGAACGCGGTCGGCGACGCAGAGGGCTGCAGGCTCGAGAACGGCGTCGTGCGCACGCCGCAGGGCTTCAAGGACGCCTTCGACCAGTTGCGCGAGGCGGGCTGGACCGCGATCGACTGCGACCCCGAGTACGGCGGCCAGGGCCTGCCCTACCTGATGAACACCGCTGTGGGCGAGATCTTCGTCTCGGCCAACATGGCGTTCAACATGTATCAGGGCCTGACCCACGGCGCCTATTCGGCGATCCACGCCCACGGGACCGAGGACCAGAAGGTGAAGTGGCTGCCGAAGATGGTGAGCTGCGAGTGGACCGGCACGATGAACCTGACCGAGCCGCACGCCGGCACCGACCTCGGCATCATGCGCACCAGGGCCGAGCCGCAGGACGACGGAAGCTACCGGATCACAGGGCAGAAGATCTTCATCTCGGCCGGCGACCACGACATGGCCGAGAACGTCGTCCATCTCGTGCTCGCCAAGGCCCCGGGCGGCGGCGAGGGCACGAAGGGCATCTCGCTCTTCATCGTGCCGAAGCTTCTCGTGAACGAGGACGGGTCGCTCGGCGCGCGCAACGCCGTCTCGGTCGGCAAGATCGAGGAGAAGATGGGCATTCACGGCAACGCCACCTGCGTGATGAACTACGACGGGGCGGAAGGGTACCTCCTCGGCGACCTCCACAAGGGCATGCGCGCGATGTTCACCATGATGAACGAGGCGCGGATCGGCGTCGGCCTGCAGGGCTACGCGCAGGGCGAGGTCGCCTATCAGAACGCGCTCGACTACGCGCGTGACCGCCTCCAGGGTCGCGACGTCACGGGGGTGAAGAACCCCGGCGGCGCGGCGGACCCGATCATCGTCCACCCCGACGTCCGGCGAAACCTGATGGACCAGAAGAGCTTCACCGAAGGCGCGCGCGCCTTCACCTTCTGGGGGGCGCATCTGATCGACCGCGCGCACCGCATGGGCGACGCGGAGGCAGACGGGATGATCTCGCTCTTGACCCCGGTCATCAAGGGCTTCCTCACCGACAAGGGCTTCGAGGCCGCGGTAGGCGCGCAGCAGGTCTACGGCGGGCACGGCTACATCGAGGAATGGGGCATGTCGCAGTTCGCCCGCGACGCCCGCATCGCGATGATCTACGAGGGGGCCAACGGCGTGCAGGCGCT
>CAZPOK010000420.1:0-1974 GCA_964587905.1 uncultured Rhodobacterales bacterium
TTCGAGGACTACTACCGGACCTACATGCTGCCGCTCGAGAAATACGGCGTGAAGGTGCATCACGACGACGTGCAGGAAGCCTGGAAGCGGATCACCGAAAAGAACTATGTCCACAAGGTCGCACAGTTCTTTGCCGTGGGCTGGCCGGTCAACTTCTGGCGGATCGAGGCGCAGACCGAGAAGGACTTCGAGTGGTTCGAGCACAAGTACCCCGGATGGTACGCCGAGTTCGGCGAATTCTGGAAGTGGTACGACAAGCTGTCGAAGCCGGGCGAGACGGTCGTCACGGTCAACCAGGACACGGGCTATGTCTATCCGCATCGCTGCTGGTCGTGCCTTGTCCCCTGCCTGATCCGCGAGGACATGGTCGTCGACGAGATCGACGGGCAACTGCACACCTTCGCGCATGAGCTGGACCGCTGGACCGCCGTCGAGGCCTTTGCCGACGAGTATAAGGGCCGCCCGACCCCGGCGATGGGCAAGTTCTCGGGCAAGCGCGAGTGGGAGAGCCTCTATGACGGCTGGGACCTTGCCGATGCGATCAAGGACCTGAACTTCGTTCGCGAGGACGGCGAGACGCTCGTTGCGCAGCCGCACCTGCGGTTCGACGACAAGGACATGTGGAAGCTCGAGCACGTGCGCGGCCACACGCTGGCGTCGCCGCTCAACGCGCTCCGGGCCATGTCTGACGCCGAGCGCGAGGCGCATATCGCGGAGTACCGTGCCGGGTTCACGATCAATCCGTGCAACTGAGACCGACAGGAGAGGCCGTTCGCGGCCTCTCCTTCCCGGGCGCGCGCCCGAGGATGCGCGCGAACGACAGGAAAGATCAGGGAGGCAGAAAGATGACGGATACCCATACCGTCCGCCTGGAGCCAGTGGGCATCGAATTCGAGGTCGAAGAGGGCGAGTACATCCTCGACGCCGCATTCCGCCAGGGGCTTGCCCTTCCGCACGGGTGCAAGGAGGGCCAGTGCTCGGCCTGCAAGTGCGTGCAGCTGGACGGCGAAACGGAGACGCTGAACTATTCGACTTTCGCGCTCAGCGACATGGAAAAGGACAGCGGGCACATCCTGATGTGCCGCACCCTGGCCTGGAGCGATGTCGAGTTCGAACTGCTCAACTACGACGAGGAGGTGCTTGCGAAGTCGATCCCGGTCAAGACCTTCTCGGGCAGGATCACCGGTTTCGAGGCGCTGACCCACGACATTCGCGGCGTGCGGATCGAACTGGATGCGCCTTTGAAATTCTGGGCGGGCCAATATGTCGACATCACGGTCACAACGGAAGCGGGGGAGGAGATTACACGCTCGTTCTCCATGGCAAATCCGCCGAGCGAAACCCAAGAACTCTTCTTCATCATCAAGAAATACCCCGACGGCCGATTCTCCAGCGAACTCGACGACGGAGGAATCAAGGCCGGAGCCGAAGTCTCGGTCGAGGGGCCCTACGGGATGTGCTTCCGACGGGAAGACCGGGAAGGACCCGTAGTCCTGGTGGGGGCCGGGTCCGGCATGTCGCCGGTCTGGTCGATCCTCAACGATCACGTGGCAAGCGGCGAGGACCGCCCGGTCTATTTCTTCTACGGCGCGCGCTCGCAGAGCGACCTGTTCAAGCTCGACGAGATCGGTGCCCTGACCGAGGCGCACCCGAACGTGCAGTTCATCCCGGTTCTCAGCCACGAGGAAGAAGGCAACGGCTGGGCCGGTGAGCGCGGCTTCGTCCACGAATGCGTCGACAGGCGGCTGAAGGAGCTGGGGATCGACGGCGAGGGCGATGTCTATGCCTGCGGCCCGCCCCCGATGATCGACGCGCTCATTCCGGTCCTGTTCATGCACGACTTCGATACCGACCGCGTCTTCTACGACAAGTTCACCCCCACTTCCGGTTCGTCGGCCTGACACACGAGGCCGACCGCAAGTGATGTGAAAAGACACAGAAAGGGAGGCTACAATGGTAGCGACATCAAGCTCG
>CAZPOK010000421.1:0-1962 GCA_964587905.1 uncultured Rhodobacterales bacterium
CGGCTGACCTCAGGCCGGCGCAGGCGCGCCCGAGCTGCCCTGGAGGCTGCGGTCGGAAGCCATGTCGGCCAGAAGGTCTGCGAGGTCGGACACCAGAAGCTCGGCCATGTCCCTGTGCTCGGCCGGGGCCTCAGCCGCCTTGCTGCGCGCCTCCTCGAGGTGCGTCTCGATTTCGGCGCGGTTGTCGGGACCGCGCGCATAGGCGCGTTCGGCGAGCACCGAGGCACCGTCCGCCGTGATCTCGGCGAAGCCGCCGGTCACCGCGAATTCCCTGATCCCGTCGGTCATCTCGACCCGGAGGATGCCGGGACGCAACGTGGTGATGAGCGGCGCGTGGTCGGGCATCGCGGTGAACCGGCCTTCGGCGCCCGGGATCTGGACCGATGTTGCGTCGCCTGACGCCAGGCGACGCTCGGGCGAAACGAGGTCGAATTTCATGGTGTCGGCCATGGGCCCCTCCTCAGGCGGCGTCCGCCGCCATCTTTTCAGCCTTGGCGACCGCCTCATCGACGTCGCCGACCATGTAGAAGGCGGATTCGGGGAGGTGGTCGTATTCACCGGCAACGACGGCCTTGAAGGACGCGATCGTCTTCTCGATCGGGACCTGCACGCCGGGGAAGCCGGTGAAGACCTGCGCCACGTCGAACGGCTGCGACAGGAACCGCTGGATCTTCCGGGCGCGGGCCACGGTCAGCTTGTCCTCTTCGCTGAGCTCGTCCATCCCGAGGATCGCGATGATGTCCTGCAGCGACTTGTAGCGCTGGAGGATCCCCTGCACGTCACGCGCGACCTGGTAGTGCTCCTCGCCGACAACGGCCGGATCGAGGATGCGGCTCGTCGAGTCGAGCGGGTCAACGGCGGGGTAGATGCCAAGCTCCGAGATCGCGCGGCTCAGAACAGTGGTCGCGTCGAGGTGGGCGAACGAGGTCGCAGGCGCCGGGTCGGTGAGGTCGTCGGCGGGCACGTAGATCGCCTGCACCGAAGTGATCGAGCCCGCGCGGGTCGAGGTGATCCGCTCCTGAAGCTGGCCCATGTCGGTGGCAAGCGTCGGCTGGTAGCCCACGGCCGAGGGAATCCGGCCGAGAAGCGCCGACACTTCGGAGCCCGCCTGCGTGAAGCGGAAGATGTTGTCGACGAAGAACAGAACGTCCGTGCCCGACTGGTCGCGGAACTGCTCGGCCAGCGTCAGGCCGGTGAGCGCCACGCGGGCGCGGGCGCCCGGAGGCTCGTTCATCTGGCCGTAGACGAGAGCCACCTTCGACTCGTCCAGCTTGTCGATGTTGATGACGCCGGATTCGATGAATTCGTGGTAGAGGTCGTTGCCTTCGCGGGTCCGCTCGCCCACGCCGGCGAACACCGAGTAGCCCGAGTGCACCTTGGCGATGTTGTTGATCAGTTCCTGGATCAACACCGTCTTGCCGACGCCGGCGCCGCCGAAGAGGCCGATCTTGCCGCCCTTGGCGTAGGGCGCCAGAAGGTCGATGACCTTGATCCCGGTGACGAGGACTTCCGATGAGGTCGCCTGCTCCTCGAATGTCGGCGCGGCCTGGTGGATGCCGCGATGCTCCTTGGCTTCGACCGGACCCTTTTCGTCGATCGCTTCACCGACGACGTTCATGATCCGGCCGAGCGTCGCGTCGCCCACCGGAACCGTGATCGGTCCGCCGGTGTCGGTGACCGGCTGACCGCGCACGAGGCCCTCGGTCGCGTCCATTGCGATCGTGCGCACCGAGTTCTCGCCGAGGTGCTGGGCGACCTCGAGAACCAGCCGCTTGCCGTTGTTGTCCGTCTCGAGCGCGTTCAGAATCGCAGGGAGGTGCTCGTCGAAGTGCACGTCCACGACGGCACCGATCACCTGCGTGACTTTGCCAGTTGCTGCTGCCATTTCTCTTCTCCGGTTCCGTCAGAGCGCCTCGGCGCCCGAGATGATTTCGATGAGTTCCTTGGTGATCGCGGCCTGGC
>CAZPOK010000422.1:0-1904 GCA_964587905.1 uncultured Rhodobacterales bacterium
GAGACCTCGTAGCTCGACCCGTCGGTCACCTCGATGTCGAATTCGTCGGCCATGCCGCTGGTGAACCGGTCGAGCGAGACGGTGCTGAACCAGTGCATCGGGATCACCACCGACGACCGCAAACGCTTGAGCGTCTTGATCATCGTCGGCAGGTCGAGCGTCATGCCGCCGTCGACCGGGGCCATCACGACGTCGAGCCGGCCGAGGGCCGCGTACTGCACCTCGTCGGGCTCATGGTGCAGGTGCCCCAGATGGCCGATGCAGAGCCCCGCGACCTCGAAGACGAAGATCGAGTTCCCGGCCACGCGCACGCCGTCGAAGCCAGAGCGCACATCGGTCGGCACGTTGCGGATCAGCATCTCGCCGAGGTCGAGATGGTGGTCGGCCGGTTCGCCCCCGCGCGCCCAGCCTTCGAGGACATGCGGGATGTCGGGCGAGGGATTCGGCGTCCAGTGCGTGGAATGGGCGTTGTTCATGGTCACGACGTCGGGAAGGAACGTCGTGGGGCCGAGAAAGCCGGTGAAATCGGTCGCCGCGGAGAGCCCGCCGGGCGCCCGGATAAGAAACATCGAGTGGTCGACGTAGCGCAGCCGCACCGTGAACTCGTCAAGCGGTGCGGTGAATTCCCCGAGGCTCGCGTATTGCACGCCGGGCGTTGCCTCGGCGATCGCGATGCAGTGGCTCGGGCGCCGCTCCTGCGCGGCGGCGGGCAGCGCGGCGAATGCAAGGACAAGGATCAGGGCAAGGCGAAGCATGGACGGCACCTCCTTGGTCAAGAGATAGCGCACCCTGCCCCGAGGTCACCCCGTGTCGTCTTGCCGAAAGCACGCAACTCCACGCGCGTGGCCGAGACGAGATTCCGCCGCCGCAGGCGGCTCCGCGCGCAAGCTGCTACCCCGCCGCGGCGCGCCCCCTCCGGTCGCTTCGCAGATTGGCGTAGAGCACGTGGTTGCGCCAGCGTCCGTTGATCTGGAGGTAGCTTTGCGCGACGCCCTCGTACTTGAAGCCGCATTTTTCGAGCACGCCGCGCGAGGCGGCATTCTCGGCGAGGCAGGCGGCCTCGATGCGCGACAGATCGAGCGTGTGGAACGCGTAGTGGACGACCGCGTCGATCGCCTCGTGCATGTAGCCCTGCCGCGCGAACCGCTCTCCGATCCAGTAGCCGAGCGTCCCCGCCTGCGCCGGGCCGCGCCGGATGTTGTCGAGCGTGATCGCGCCGAGAAACTCCGCGTCATTCCTCCGAATGAGGAAAAGCGGCAGCGCGGTATCCTGACCCACGGCGCGCTGCGCCCAGTGAACGCGATTGGTGAAGGACTTCCGGGTGAGATGGTCGGCCGACCACGAAGGCTCCCACGGCACCAGAAAGCCGGCGCTGCCTTCGCGCAGCGCCGACCACGCACGGTAATCGGAGTGCTGGGGCGGGCGCAGGCTCATCCGCTCGGTTTCGATGGTGACCGACCGGCGGCGCAGAAGCATCAGGCGGCGAGCCTCGCCTTCAGATCACCGGCTTCGGGCGCTTTCCCGACCGGGCCGTAGAGCGCGAGCGCGAAGGGCGCGGCGGTGGCGAGTTTTCCGGCGAACTCCCGGACGTCCCCTGTCGTCACCGCGTCGATCTTCGCAACCGTCTCCTCGATCAGGGGAACCCTGCCCCAGATCGCGACAGTGCGGGCGAGCCGCTCGGCGCGGGACGAGGGGCTTTCGAGCCCGATCAGCAGACCCGCCTTCATCTGCGCCCGGGCCCGCGCGACCTCGGCCGGCGTCATCTGGTCGGCGGACTTTCGGATCTCGTCGATGGTAAGCTCGGCGAGCGCGCCGATCTGTTCCGCTCCGGTGCCGGCGTAGATCGTCGTCATGCCGCTGTCGGCGAAGGCGCCGGCCTGCGCGAAGATCGTGTAGCAGAGGCC
>CAZPOK010000423.1:0-1877 GCA_964587905.1 uncultured Rhodobacterales bacterium
TCACGCGCGCAGCTGGATCGCCATCGACATCCGTCATCGCGGCATCGATCCCAATCGAATTGCCCAGACGGGTTCTGCGCACGGTCTGACCAGGCGACAGACCGAGGTGATGGCGCTGATGCTCGAGGGCCTCTCCGCGGCCGAGATCGCCGGGCGGCTGAACATCTCGCCACACACCGCCCGCCGGCATTGCGAGGCGGTCCTCACGCGGCTCGGCATAAAGTCGCGCGCCGCGATCTGGTCGGCTTTGTCAGGATCGGCGCGAGACTAGGGCATCGGCCCTATGCGCGTCGGCGCTCGATTTCCCAAGCTGTCGACGACGTCGCTGACCGGAGATCGCCTGAATGTTCCGCACCCGATCCGCCAGAGTCCTGGCATTTCCCTGCCTTTTCATCCTGCTGCCGGATCCGGCGCTCGCACGGGATCCCCCGGTTCCCGGCGAGGCAAGGGGAACGGTAGATGGCGAGCCGTTCAGAGTACCGCTCGATTGTTCGGGCTGGAACGCGGATCAGCGCATGGTCTACAGCGCGGATGACGGTCGAGGCCTCGGAGACGAGAACGGCGACGGAATCTCCCTCGTATTCAGCCATTTCGCGCCGGCCTCGGCGACGAACGGGACACTGGTGATCGACGGGCGTGAAGTGACGCTCAACGCCGGGTTCAACCGCGGCCCCGACGCGCCAAGCTGGGAGGTGAGCGAGGAGGGCGCGTCCTTTTCCGGGCCGAGCCTGGGCATCGACAGCGCCGAGGTCGAGATCAGCATCGACTGCGCCCCGCGCGACGCCGCTGCGCGCGGCTTCACAGGTCGGGTCAGCGGCGAGATCGACGGCAACACCATCAACGAACCGCTCTTCTGCGGTGCCTGGAACGGCCCGCAGGCGATCGAGGCGCGGACCGAGGACGCGGACCCGCGGGTCGAGCTGTTTGTGATCCGGGACTCCGGCCAGGGCACCGTCGAGGTGGAGATCGGCGCGGAGACCTATCGGCTCGTCGCCGCCCCGATTGCCGGGACGGAATTCGGCCTCTCGGAGGATCGGGTGACCTTCGTCGCCGACCTGACGCGGCGACAAAGCGGCGATTCCTATACCGTCGACCTGACCTTCGATTGCACGGAGCGCTGAGGTCCGCTCTTGCCGCCACCCGTGGCTGCGCGCCTGTTGGACAAGGCTGCGGCGAACGTCGCGCGTCTGCTGGACTGCATGAGACTCGCCTTCGGTGACTGCAGTAAGCCGCTCTCAGGCGGCTCTTGCCGCCACCGCGCCATAGAAGCTGCCGCCCTCCGACGCCATCTTTCGCAGCAGTCCCGGAGCTTCGAACCGGGAGCCGTGCGCGCCCCGGAGGCCGTCGCAGATCTCCACGGCCCGGTCCGCGCCGATCATGTCGAGCCAGGAGAACGGCCCGCCCGACCACGGCGCGAAGCCCCAGCCGAGGATCGCGCCCACGTCGCCTTCGCGGATGTCCATGAGAACGCCCTCCTCGAGGGCCCTGACGGCTTCCAGCACCTGCGCCATCATCAGCCGGTGCTGGACGGCCGTCAGGTCGGGCTGGTCGTCCTTCACGGGGCAGCGGGCCGCGAGCCCCTCCCAGAGGCCCTGCCGCTTGCCCGCGTCGTCGTAGGCATAGAAGCCGGCCCCGGCCTTGCGGCCCATCCGGCCCTCTTCGGCCATCCAGAACAGGACCTCGTCCACCGGCTCGTTCCCGTAGGCGTCGCCCAGTGCGGTCCTGGTGGCCTTCGCGATCTTCACGCCGAGGTCGATCGAGATCTCGTCGGTGAGCTGCAGCGGTCCGAGCGGGAAGCCCAGGAGCTTCGCCGCGTTCTCGACCAGCGCCGGCTCCACCCCTTCGCCGACCATCCGGATGCCTTCGTTGATGTAGGG
>CAZPOK010000424.1:0-1873 GCA_964587905.1 uncultured Rhodobacterales bacterium
CCAGCGCCGGCTCCACCCCTTCGCCGACCATCCGGATGCCTTCGTTGATGTAGGGAATGATGCAGCGGTTGGCGTAGAAGAAGCGGGCGTCGTTCACCACGATCGGTGTCTTCCGGATCTGGCGCACGAAGTCGAGCGCCTTGGCCACGGCGCGGTCGCCGGTTTCCCGGCCGCGGATGATCTCGACCAGCATCATCTTGTCCACGGGCGAGAAGAAGTGGATGCCGATGAACTGCTCCGGCCGCTGCGTCGCCTTCGCAAGATCGGTGATCGGCAGGGTCGAGGTGTTCGTGGCGAAGATGCAGTCTTCCGGAATGACGGCCTCGGTCCGTGCCGTCACCTCTGCCTTGATCTTCGGATCCTCGAAGACCGCCTCCACGATCAGGTCGCAGCCTTCGAGCGCCGCGTAGTCCGTGGTGGCCGTGATCCGGCCCAGCACCTCGGCCTTCTTCTCGGCCGTGACCTTCTTGCGTTGCATCCCCTTGTCGAGCAGCCCCTCCGAGTGGGCCTTGCCGCGGTCGGCGGCCTCCTGTTCCTGGTCGATCAGCACCACCTCGATCCCGGCATTGGCGGCGACATGGGCGATGCCCGCGCCCATCATGCCCGCGCCAAGAACCCCCAGCTTGCGTACCTTCTGGTCCGGCACGTCGGGCCGGTTCGCACCCTTCTCGAGCGCCTCCTTGTTGAGGAAAAGCGACCGAATCATCGCAGACGAGGTCGGGTCCATCAGGATCTTCGTGAACCACCGCGCCTCGATCTTGAGCGCGGTGTCAAACGGCACGAGCGCGCCCTCGTAGACCGCCGAAAGGAGCGCCTTGGCCGCCGGGTAGACCCCTTGGGTCTTGCCGTTCACCATGGCGGAGGCGCCGACGAAGGTCATGAAGCCCGCCGGGTGATAGGGTGTGCCGCCCGGCATCTTCCAGCCCTTCTGGTCCCAGGGCTTGACGATGTCGGCGTCGGTGGCGTTCAGGACCCAGTCCTTCGCCCTGGCCAGCACCTCGTCCGGGGCCACGACTTCGTCGATCAGGCTCGCCTGCCGGGCCTTCGCCGGCTCCAGCATCTTGCCTTCGAGCAGGACCGGCGAAGCCGCCATCGCCCCCACCATCCGCGAATACCGCGTCGTGCCGCCCGCGCCGGGGAAGAGACCCACGAGGATCTCGGGCAGACCGATCCGCGCCTTCGGACGATCAGCCATGAACCGGCGGTGGCAGGCCAGCGCGATCTCGGTGCCGATCCCCGCGCAGGTGCCGGTGATGGCGCAGGCCACGGGCTTGCCGCCCTTGCCGGTCCTGGGGTCCATCCCGGCGCGCTCGATCTTCCGCAGGATCCGGTGGCCCTCCATGATGAAGTCGAAGAGCGCCTGCGCGGGCGCCTCCCCGGCCTCGTCCCTGATCGAGGCCAGCACGTTGAGATCCATGCCGCCGGCGAAGCTGTCCTTTCCGCTCGTGATCACGATGCCCTTCACGGCGTCGTCCGCGAGCGCCCGGTCGAGATACCCCTCGACGACCGAGAAGGCGTCGCGCGCGAGCACGTTCATTGACTTGCCCGGCACGTCCCAGGTGATGATCGCGACGCCCTCGGCGTCCACGGAATAGGTGAAGTCTGTCATGTCCGTCGTCCTTCCTGTCGCGCCGTCAAATCCGCTCGATGATCGTCGCCGCGCCCATCCCGGAGGCGACGCAGAGCGTGGCGAGGCCCGTGCCCTTGCCTGACCGCTCCAGCTCGTCGAGCAGCGTGCCGAGGATGATCGCCCCGGTGGCGCCAAGCGGGTGTCCCATGGCGATCGCGCCGCCGTTGACGTTCACGCGGTCCGCGTCCACGTCGAAGGCCTGCATGAAGCGCAGCACGACCGACGAGAACGCCTCGTTCACCT
>CAZPOK010000425.1:0-1863 GCA_964587905.1 uncultured Rhodobacterales bacterium
CTCGGCCCCCGGAAAGCGGATCTCGGTCACGTCGGCGAGGAAGAAGGGGAAATAGGCCTCGGTGCCGAACATGTTGCCTGCCTCCACCCGGAACGGCAGGCGGTAGCCCTCCACCTCGCGGAAATCGGACATGACCGCGCCGAACGGCTGCAGCCTGTGAACCTTGTCGGGGTTCGCATCGCTCCAGCGCTGGAAGGAGACCTCCACCGGGCGGCCTTGCGCGTCGACCGTGATGTCGACCGCCTGTTCGAGGTCGCCGTGCGTGATGGTCACGCGGGCGGTATCGTCGTCCACGGCAGACCACCGAACGTCCGGTCCGGGCATCAGGGCCGCAGGCGCCCAGATCGTCGCCTCCGCCGCATAGCGGCCGAAGGCGGATCGCGTGTGATCGGGGTTGCCACCCAGCCGGCCCACAGGGATCAGGCTGAAGATGCGAAACCGCGTCCAGCTGCCCGAATCTGAACCGGAGACAGGCATGCCGCCACGCGTGCGCATCGACCAGACGAACCCCTCCGGAACCGCGAGGATCTGACGCGCCTCCATGGGCTGGTAGCGCGGGTCGTCCTTGGACCCCAGACTGAACTCACCCGTCATCTCGATGACGGCAACCGGCAGGAGTGGCGTTCCAGGCCAGATCGTGTAGGCAAAGTAGCGTTGGGCCGGTTCGGGCAGACCGGCCACCATCGCCGCATCGAAGAGTTCCGGGTTCTCCGGCTGGAGCGCGGCCAGCCTGTCCCACTCTGCCCGGTCGGCACGCCAGTCCAGAAGCCTCATGGCGGAAAGCGCGATGAGGACAAGCAGGATTGCGACAACAATTCCAATGATGAATTTCATGCGATCTGTTCGCTTTTTTGTGGCCTTGCCGACTGTGATGCCGACCTATCGAATGTGCGATGACTTCGATCAAGGCGGCAGCGCGCCGGAGAACCGGTGGACGTCTGCATTGACGCGATCATCCTGCTACGCAGTTTCCGGCCTGCTACCCGTGAGAAAGTGGGGCCACTTCTGCACGCCGATACGGGGGCCCCATTCCGAGCCGATTGACATCAGCAGCGTCCCTGTGCGCTTGCAGAGGTGCTCCCAGCGCATTCCGAGAAGTTCCCCGCGACGCATCCCGGTCTAGACGGCCAATAGGATGCCGGAGCGAAGCCACTGATTGCGCGTGGCCAGAGACGCTTGCAGCAGCAGTTCCAACTCCCCCGACTGCAGCCGCCTCTCTCTGGCGTCGGGTGCTTTGGGCTTCCTCACTTGGGCGACCGGGTTCACCGGCATGGGTAGATCCCACTCCAGCCTTGCCACCTCGAAGATGGCCCGAAGAAGTCCGAGATCGCGGAGCACCGTTCCCGGGCTTACGGTCTTGAGGCGGCTGTCACGGTATCGACTGAACATCTGTGGTGTGGCCTTTGTGAGCGGCATCGTGGCCCATGGCTGTCGCAGGAAGCCGCCCAGCCTCTTGTTCTCGGAAGCTGCACCGCGCTTGCTAATCGTCACTTCTCGGCGGTACCGGTCCAGTAGATCGCGGACGCTGGTGCGATCAAGTACTCTAGGATCGACGCCGATTGCGGTTGCATCAAGCTCGGCTTCTATCTGCCGTGCCATCGCTCGGCGTCCCGCTTGGATTGGAAAGAGTTGCTCCTCGGCGCGTGTCCCTTGATGCGCACCTGCGCCTGCCACTTGCCGTTGCGCTGTCTGAGTGTGGCCATGTCAAAAACTCCCGTTGCTGTGACCAGAGTGTGACAAGCTGCGATGTGGGAGTTTTTCGCGGAGGCCCCTAAGCGGCTGAAACCGCTATAAACAAGGGCAATCCTAGTGGCGCACCCGAGAGGATTCGAACCTCTGGCCTCTGCCTTCGGAGGGCAGCGC
>CAZPOK010000426.1:0-1863 GCA_964587905.1 uncultured Rhodobacterales bacterium
AGATGTGGACCCGGATCTTCGGCAGGTCGAGCGCCGCCGCCATCCGGTCGGTCAGAACCTTCAGCATCGGGTCGGCGAGTTCGGTCGATTTCTCGTCGAGTTCGCGCCGCGTGCGCCAGACGGAGAACCGGTACATGGCGAGGGCGTAGAGGATCGCGAGGAGGATGGGCGTGAATTTCAGCATGAGAGAAATATGGGGCGGCGGGGCGCCTTCGGCAATGCTTGCGGGCGCTGCCGCGCAGGATAACGTATTGTTGCGATACCGTCACAAAACCGTATTTGACCGTGTTCTGGCGGAACCACCCGCCTTCGCCCACAGTTCAGGGGCATGCTGTGGATAATCCTGTGGATAAATGTAGGTCATGGTGGACTACGAGCAAGACAACAAGAAACTCCTCGAAGAGACGCTGAAACGCGCCTTCCGTGCGGTGCCTCGACAGACCGAGGCGAGATTTCAGCGTCTCCTCGACGAGTTGGCAAAGCGGGACCAAGCACGTCGGTCCGGGGACTGACCCTCCGGCGCCGCGCGCGCGGCCAACGCCCATGAACGACCCCGGTGCCGGCGGCAGTGTGCGCGATCACCGTCCGAGCATCTTCATCCCGCGCTCGATCCCCGATAGCGTCATCGGCACCATCCGCTCCCTGCCGAGAATCTCGCGGATCATCCCGATCGACTGGGTCCAGTCCCAGTGGGCTTCCGGCACCGGATTTATCCAGAGGCAGTCCGGCCACTGGTCGCGCGCGCGGGCGAGCCAGACGTGCCCCGCCTCCGCGTTCCAGTGCTCGTTGGCGCCCCCCGGCATCGCGATCTCGTAGGGGCTCATCGATGCGTCGCCGACGAAGATGCACTTCCAGTCCGGCCCGTAGGTGTGGAGCAGGTCCCATGTCGGCGTCTGCTCGTCCCACCGCCGCCGGTTGTCGCGCCACACGCCTTCGTAGAGGCAATTGTGGAAATAGACGTGCTCGAGGTGCTTGAACTCCGAGCGCGCGGCCGAGAACAGCTCCTCCACGACCTTCACATGCGGGTCCATCGACCCGCCGGCATCGAGGAAGAGCAGCACCTTCACGGCGTTCCGCCGCTCGGGGCGGGTCTGCACGTCGAGGTAGCCGTGTTCGGCCGTCGCCCGGATCGTCCCGTCGAGGTCGAGTTCCTCCCGCGCTCCGTCGCGCGCCCATTTCCGGAGCCGCTTCAGCGCCACCTTGATGTTCCGGGTGCCGAGTTCGACGGTGTCGTCGAGGTTGCGGAACTCGCGCTTGTCCCACACCTTCACCGCGCGCTGGTGGCGCGACCCGTCCTGTCCGATCCTGACGCCTTCGGGATTGTAGCCGTAGGCGCCGAACGGCGAGGTGCCGGCGGTGCCGACCCACTTCGATCCGCCCTGGTGCCGGCCCTGCTGCTCCTTCAGGCGCGCGCGCAGCGCCTCCATCAGCGTCTCGAACCCGCCCATCGACTCGATTTCTGCCTTCTCCTCCTCCGAAAGATGCTTTTCGGCCATCTTCTCAAGCCACTCGCGCGGCAGGTCCACGGCCTCCAGAACCTGATCGGGCGTGATCGCCTCGAGCCCCTCGAAGGCCGCGGCGAAGGCCCTGTCGAACCGGTCGAGGTTGCGTTCGTCCTTCACCATCGCGGCGCGGGCGAGGTAGTAGAAGCCATCCACGTCGTAAGTGACGAGACCGCGCGACATGCTCTCGAGGAACGTCAGGTATTCGCGCAGGGAGACCGGGATCCCGCCTTTCCTCAGCGCCTCGAAGAACGGCAGGAACATCGCGTCACCCGACGGCGCCGATCAGAAGCGACAGGAACAGACCCAGCACCCCGAATGCGATCCCGTAGCCCGCCGCGTACTGCGCCATGTCGAGCCC
>CAZPOK010000427.1:0-1857 GCA_964587905.1 uncultured Rhodobacterales bacterium
GCGTCCTCGAAGAGCGACTTGACCGACGTCCCGGCCGACTTCCTCTGGTGAACGAAGATGGTCCGATGGGCGTGAGAGATCATGTTGCGCCGGTGGCTAGTTTCGATTTCTTCAGCAGGCTGACACAGTGGCGGGGGCCGGTCAAAGATCGGTCATCAGTAGCGAAGAGCAGCGTGTCTGTTTAGGATCCGGGGAGCTTTGCGTGCTTGGCAGAATCTCGCGATCGCGGGACATCAATAAGCGTTGTTCATACAGTAATATCAGATCGTTGAGACTCGTTTTGGGCCGACTAATTCACCGCCCCCGCCGCTTCACATTCCCCCCGCGTTGCCCGGCCCGACCCGCCGTGCTTCGCGCCTTCGATCCTTGTGACGCCTCCACCGCGGCCTCCACCGCCGACTGCCGCGCGAGCGGGTCGTCGGAGATTGCGAGGTCCACCGCTTCCAGCCGCTTGACCTCGTCGCGCAGGCGCGCCGCCTCCTCGAATTCGAGGTTCTCGGCGGCCTTGCGCATGTCGGCGCGCAGCCCTTCGAGCACCGCCTCGAGGTTCGCGCCGTGCAGGGGACGCTCGATCTTCGCCGTCACGCGCGCCATGTCTGTGTCGCCCTTGTAGAGGCCCGACAGCACGTCATCGACGTTCTTGCGGATCGTCGTCGGGGTGATGCCGTGCTCCAGGTTGTACGCCACCTGCTTTTCCCGGCGCCGTTCGGTTTCGCGCAGCGCGCGCTCCATCGAGCCGGTGATCCGGTCGGCATACATGATGACACGGCCGTCGACGTTGCGCGCGGCCCGTCCGATGGTCTGGATGAGCGAGGTCTCCGACCGCAGGAACCCCTCCTTGTCGGCGTCGAGAATCGCCACCAGCCCGCATTCGGGGATGTCGAGCCCTTCGCGCAGGAGGTTGATGCCCACCAGCACGTCGAAGGCGCCGAGGCGGAGATCGCGCAGGATCTCGATCCGTTCGATCGTGTCGATGTCGGAATGCATGTAGCGGACCTTGATGCCCTGCTCGTGCATGTACTCGGTGAGATCCTCGGCCATGCGTTTCGTCAGCGTGGTGACGAGCGTCCGGTAGCCTGCGGCGGTCACGCGGCGGACCTCGTCGAGAAGGTCGTCGACCTGCATCTCGACGGGCCGGATCTCGACCTGCGGATCGACGAGGCCGGTGGGGCGGATGACTTGTTCGGTGAAGACGCCACCGGTCTGTTCCAGTTCCCACGGACCCGGCGTTGCCGAGACGAAGATCGACCGGGGGCGCATGGCGTCCCACTCCTCGAACTTGAGGGGGCGGTTGTCCATGCAGGACGGAAGGCGGAAGCCGTGTTCGGCCAGGGTGAACTTGCGCCGGTAGTCGCCCCGATACATGCCGCCGATCTGCGGGACGGAGACGTGGCTCTCGTCGGCGAAGACGATGGCGGTATCGGGGATGAATTCGAAGAGGGTGGGGGGCGGTTCGCCGGGGGCGCGGCCGGTGAGGTAGCGCGAGTAGTTCTCGATGCCGTTGCAGGCGCCGGTCGCCTCCATCATCTCGAGGTCGAAGTTGGTGCGCTGTTCGAGCCGCTGGGCCTCAAGCAGCTTTCCGTCCGAGACGAGTTGGTCGAGGCGCTGGCGCAGTTCGGCCTTGATGCCCTTGATCGCCTGGTTGAGCGTCGGGCGGGGTGTGACGTAGTGGGAGTTGGCGTAGACACGGACGCGGTCGAAGGTGTCGGTCTTCGCGCCCGTGAGCGGGTCGAATTCGGTGATCGATTCAAGTTCCTCGCCGAAGAACGACAGCCGCCAGGCGCGGTCCTCCAGGTGGGCCGGCCAGATCTCGAGGCTGTCGCCGCGGACGCGGAACGAGCCGCGCTGGAAGCCCTG
>CAZPOK010000428.1:0-1855 GCA_964587905.1 uncultured Rhodobacterales bacterium
CCGCTACTCGCCGCCCGGAGCGCCGCTGCAGGTCGACTGCGCGAGAGAGGGCCGGACTCTGGCCATCCGGATCACGGACGCCGGCCCGGGCATCGAGGAGGGCGAGCGCGAGCGGATATTCGACATGTTCTACCGCACCGAATCGGGCGACAGTTACAGCGGTGGCACGGGCCTCGGGCTCGCCATTACCCGGGGTATTATCGAGGCGCACGGCGGCCAGGCGTATGCTGCACCGAATCCCGCGGGGCCGGGCACGCAGATCGTACTCCGCATCCCGGATGCCATGGCCGAATCGGAACCCGGTAGTGGTGGCCCATGAGCGAAGATGCCCGATCCCGAATCGCGATCATCGAGGATGATGCCCAGATCAGGAAATTCCTCCGCATCAGCCTGGAGGCCCACGGTTACGGTGTCACCGAGGCTCGTGACGGGCCGGGCGGACTGGAGATGATTGCCGCCGAGTCCCCGGATGTGGTGATCCTCGATCTCGGCCTGCCGACGATGGACGGCCGCGAGGTCATCCGGCGCCTGCGGGAGTGGACCGACGTGCCGATACTGGTGCTGTCCGTACGCGATGCGGAGGACGAGAAAGTGGGCGCGCTGGACGACGGTGCGAACGACTACGTGACGAAACCGGCAGGCATTTCCGAGCTGCTCGCGAGGGTGCGCGTGCTCCTCCGTAATCGGGAAAAAGAGCCGGGCGCTGATCCCGTGTACCGCTACGGCGGCCTGGAGGTCAATTTCGCCGACCGTCGCGTGCTGATGGACCGCGTCGAGATCCACCTCTCGCGCAAGGAGTACAGCCTGCTCGCATTACTCGCGACGCACGCCGGACAGGTCATGACCCACCAGCAGATTCTGCGTCATGTCTGGGGCGAGGATGCAGTGCGGGAGACGCATAATCTTCGCGTGCTGGTCAGCAGCCTGCGGCAGAAGCTCGCGGACGAGGCGTCCCGGTCGCGCTATCTCGTGACCGAGCAGGGTGTCGGTTACCGGCTTCGGGCCGACGGCTGACGGTTGCGTCTTTTCTGCACCCACATTCCTGAGGCAGCGATTTGTACGATTCGTTAGTTCTGCTTATTGGTCTGGTGGTCCTCATCAAGAGTGCCGACTTCCTGGTGGCCGGCGCTTCTTCTATAGCGGCCCGGCTCGGAATCTCTTCCCTGGTCATCGGCCTCACCATTGTGTCGTTCGGCACATCATTGCCCGAGATGCTGGTGACAATGGTTTCCGGCTTGCGCAACAACGCGGATCTCGCCATCGCCAACGTCATCGGCAGCAACATAGCGAATGTCCTGCTCGTCCTGGGGGTTGCGGCGATCGTGCGTCCGCTCCGGGTGCAGGATTCGACCGTCGTCTCGGAAATACCGTTTTCACTGACGGCAGCACTCCTGGTCGGCTTTCTTGCCAATGCCGCACTATTCTCCCCCATTCACGAATTGAGCATCAGCAGGCTGGATGGCGGAATTCTGCTGTTCTTCTTCGTGTTGTTCATGCTCTATGTCTACAAGATGTCTCGCGAACAGGCAGCCGAGGCGGTCGAGGCAAGTGCCGTCCTGGGGACTACTCGCGCCTCGATTTATATCGTAGGCGGAATAGTCGGTCTGTATTTCGGTGGGGGCTGGGTCGTCGACGGCGCTGTCGGCATCGCACAGTGGCTGGGTGTTGATGACGCGCTGATCGGCCTGACCGTCATCGCGATAGGCACATCCAGTCCGGAGCTGGTGGCATCGGCGGTCGCCGCCTACCGGAACCAGTCCGATATCGCGGTGGGCAACGTCGTCGGGTCGAATATCTTCAACTTGCTATGGGTGCTGGGACTGACGTCCAGCGTCGTCGAATTGCCTTTCGAGGT
>CAZPOK010000429.1:0-1841 GCA_964587905.1 uncultured Rhodobacterales bacterium
GCATGGCCGACGAATTCGACATCGAGGTGACCGACGGGTCGAGCTACGAGGTCTCCCTGCGCACTCTGCCGTCGCGTCCCACAATCGTCGTCCTCCGCCCGGAGTTTCTCGACGACGAGTGACTTGCCGGGCGTCGCGGCGCGTGCTCAAACGGGCCCATGCTGACCCCCGCGACGCCCGACTTCCTCGCCACCCTCCGCGCCCGCCTGCCCGAGGGTCGGGTCCGCGAGGCGGAGCCGCGCCATCTCGAGGAGCCGCGCGGACGCTGGGCGGGACAGGCCGCCGCCGTCGTCGCACCGGGCTCCACCGAAGAAGTCGCCGAGGTCGTCCGCGCCTGTGCCGAGGCGCGGGTCGGCATCGTGCCCTATGGCGGGGGGACCGGCCTCGTCGGCGGCCAGGTCTCGCCCGACGGTCCGCTGCCCATCGTGCTGTCGCTCGAACGGATGACGGCGATCCGCGACATCTGGCCCGAGGAGAACGTCGTTATCGCAGAGGCGGGCGCGGTGCTCGCCGGCATCCACGCCGCCGCCGAGGCCGCCGGTCGGCTCTTTCCACTGTCCTACGGCTCGGAGGGCACGGCCCGGATCGGCGGCGCGCTCGCCGTCAATTCGGGCGGCATCAACGTGCTGCGCTACGGCAACGCCCGCGACCTCTGTCTGGGGGTCGAAGCCGTGCTGCCCGACGGAGGGATCCTCCACGGCCTCCGTCGGCTCCGGAAGGACAACACGGGCTACGACATCCGCAACCTCCTGATCGGCTCCGAAGGCACGCTCGGCGTCATCACGGCGGCGAGCCTGAGGCTCTTCCCGCGCCCTGCGCGCACAGGCACCGCGCTCTTCGTCCTGCGCGACCCCGCGGCGGGCCTCTCGCTCCTGTCGCGCGCGCGCGACACGGTGGGCGAGGCGGTCACCGCGTTCGAGTTGCTGTCCGGCACGGGGCTGTCGTTCCTCGACGAGGCGCACACGGGGCTCCGCCAGCCCTTCGACCCGATCCCGGATTGGGTCGCGCTCGTCGAACTCGGCCTGCCGGGGGCACTCGATCCCGAGGCCGAACTCGCGGCGCTCTTCGAGGCTGCGCAGGCTGCGGGAGAGGTCACGGACGGTTTGATCGCGCAAAGCGGACCGCAGCGCGACGATTTCTGGCGCCTGCGCGAAGCCGTCCCCGAGGCGAATCGCGTGATTGGCGCGATCGCGTCGCACGACCTGTCCTTGCCGTTGTCCGAGATCCCGGGCTTCCTCGACCGCTGCGGCGCCGCGCTCGCCGCGCTCGGCCCCGTTCGCGTCAACGCCTTCGGCCATCTCGGCGACGGCAACCTTCACTACAATGTCTTCCCGCCCAAGGGCGCGCCGCCGCGGCAGTTCGACGAGTTGCGCGAGACGGTGAGCGCGACGGTCCACGACATCGTCCACGGGATGGGCGGCTCGTTCAGCGCCGAGCACGGCGTCGGCCGGCTCAAGGTCGGGGATGTCGTCAAATACGGCGATCCTGTCCGCGTCGACCTGATGCGCCGGATCAAGCGCCTTCTCGATCCGGAGGGGATCATGAACCCGGGCGCCGTGCTCGGCGCGGAGGACTGACCTCAGGCGCCCTCGAATTCGCAAAGCACGTGGACGTCCATGCCCATGTCCTCGAGAAGCCTGCGCCCGCCAAGCTCGGGCAGGTCGACGATGAAGGCGCAGCCGATGATTTCGCCGCCGAGCCGCTCGAGCAGTCTGATCCCCGCGCCCGCCGTCCCTCCCGTGGCGAGGAGATCGTCCACCAGAAGCACCTTGTCGCCCGGCATCAACGCGTCGTCGTGGATCTCCACGATCGCCTCGCCGTATTCCAGCTTGTAGTCCTGG
>CAZPOK010000430.1:0-1841 GCA_964587905.1 uncultured Rhodobacterales bacterium
GCGCACATGAGCTGTGACCGGATCACTCCGGCCAGCCGCCCACCGACTTGACCTCGCAGAACTCATCGAGGCCCCACTTGCCGCCCTCGCGTCCGTTACCGGATTGCTTCATGCCGCCGAAGGGCGCGGACTGTCCCCTGCCCTTGCCGTTCATCACGACCATGCCCGACCGCAGACCGCGCGCCAGCCGCTTGAGCCGTTCAGGGTCGGACGACTGAACATAGTTCGTGAGGCCGTAGACCGTCTCGTTGGCGATTCTAAGGGCTTCGTCCTCCGTGTCGAACGGCATGATCGAAAGGACCGGGCCAAAGATCTCCTCCCGTGCAATCGTCATGTCCGACGAGACGTCGGCGAAGACCGTCGGCCGCACGAAATAGCCTCGGTTGAGTCCGTCCGGCCGGCCAACGCCACCTTCCACGAGCCGCGCCCCTTCCTCGATGCCCTTCTCGATCAGCCACTGTACCTTGTCGAATTGCGCCTGACTTACGAGAGGGCCGATATGGGATCCGTGTTCATGAGCGCTTCCGACACTGGTGGTCCGCGCCACCTCTGCCGCCGTTTCCACTGCCGCCTCATACGCCTGACGCTCGACCAGCATGCGGGTCGGCGCGTTACAGGACTGCCCCACGTTCTCGAAGCAGTCCCGTGCGCCCCGAGCGACCGCATCCTCACCGGCATCGGCAAACACGAGGTTCGCGCCCTTGCCGCCAAGTTCCAGCGCGACCCGCTTCACGGTGTCGGCCGCGTTCTTCGAGATCGCGATCCCGGCCCGTGTCGATCCGGTGAAGGACACCATGTCGACGTGGGGGTGACGCGACAGTTGCGTGCCTACCCCCGCCCCGTCGCCGTTCACGAGATTGAAGACACCCGGAGGGACTCCGGCTTCGTCGAGGATCTCGGCGTAGAGCATCGACGAGAGCGGCGCGATCTCGCTGGGTTTAAGCACCATCGTGCAGCCCACGATAAGCGCCGGGATGGTCTTGAGCGTCACCTGGTTCATCGGCCAGTTCCACGGCGTGATCATCGCCACGACGCCAACCGGATCCTTCAGGATGCGCGCGCCTTTCTGGGCGTAGAGACCGCTCTCGAACTCGAAGTCGGCCGCCGCCTTGAGAAATCCCTTCATATGCCAGCTTCCCGCCGTCACCTGGTCGGACGCTGAGAAATCGATGGGCGCACCCATTTCCGTCGCGATCGCCTCGGCCATGTCCCCGGCGCGGCGGCCGTAGATCTCGAAGATCCTCTCGACACAGGCGATCCGCTCCTCTGGCGGCGTCGCCGCCCAGTCGTCGAACGCCGCGCGCGCGGCATTGACAGCCGCGTCCGTGTCCGCCTCCGAACCGAGCGAGATGACCGCGCACGGCTCCTCGGTCGACGGATCGATCACCTCCAGATCCCGAGGCTCCGCGGGGGCGACCCATCGACCGCCGATGTAGAAGTCACGCTTTTCGAGCATGGAAAAACTCCTGAATTCTGCCGGCACAGTGTCACCGCTCCATGGCGCTCGCAAGGGCACCGTTCGGCATGAAACGCCCCCCGGACAACAGCGTTCCGCGACCTCGGCAAGGCAGGGGATGCCTGTCCTTATCGCCGCACCCGGGTGTCAAAAATATTCCATCTTCACTATGTCAGGGAGGGGAGGAATAGACATGACGCGACTTCAAATGGAGGGACCGAATGGGACTTCGCATCAACGACAAGGTGCCTGATTTCACCGCCGAGACGGATCAGGGCACGATCGGCTTTCACAACTGGATCGGCGACAGCTGGGCGATCCTGTTTTCGCATCCGAAAGACTTCACGCCGGTCTGCACGACCGAGTTCGGCGCCGTGGCGCAACT
>CAZPOK010000431.1:0-1836 GCA_964587905.1 uncultured Rhodobacterales bacterium
GATCAGCGCCAGCCCGGATCGACGTCCGAGCCCAGAGCCTCACCGTAGAGATCGCCGCGCCTGTCACGCAGGACCTGGTTGAAAGCATTGAGGGTCCGGCCGCGGCGAGCCTCGGCCAGGTTGACCTGCGCCATGAGCAGCGCCCGGCCGTCTTTCGGCGCCGGTCCGGCGACGGGCCAGCCCTGATTGTTCACGATGAGGCTTTGGCCGATGAAGGGCTGGCCACGCTCCACGCCGGTGCGGCAGGCTGCGGCGACGAACATCGAGTTCGAATGCGCCGCCGCCATGCAGAGGATATTGCTCATCGCCATCATGTCTTCGGGCTGGCTGGGCATCGGCACCCAGTTTGTCGGGACGCAGACAAGGTCGGCGCCCTGCACCGCGAGCAGCCGCCATGCTTCGGGAAACCAGCCGTCGTAGCAGATCAGCGCCCCGATCCGGCCGAGCCTGGTGCGGAAGACCGGAAAGCCGGCGTCCCCGCGCTCGAAGAACAGCGCCTCCTCTCCCCAGAGATGGGTCTTGCGGTAAACGCCGATCAGACCGTCCTCCGGGGTGATGACGGCTGCGCTGTTGTAGAGGCAGGGGCCCGCGCGCTCGGCGAAGCCCGCCACGATGTGCAGATTGCGCCTCGCCGCGACGTCCGCCCAGTCGCGGATGGACGGGGAACTCGCCGGATCGGTTGCGAGGGAAAACGCCTCTTCACGAGTCTCGAACACGTAGCCGCTGTCGGACAGCTCCGGCAGGACGGCAAGGTCCGCGCCGGCATCCGCCGCCTCCTCGAGCATCAGGACGCTCGCCGCACGATTGCTCTCGGCCGACCCGACGACCGGCTCGAACTGCAGGCATGCGATCGTGATGAGGGCCTCCGGCGCGCGCAATGCTCTTCCTCGCAACAGTCGCAGGGTCCACCCGCGCTTGAAGTCACCAAAAAAGCTCGAAAGGTCGAGTCCAGTCAAGTTTCTTGAACGCAATCTTCGTCGCGCCCAGGATTCCGCCCGTTTTTTGTGCAGTTTGTATAGGTGGGCCGCGTTTTCCGTCAGAAGGTGGGCGGGGTGTTCACCCAGAGGACACGCGCGACCGACTCTTCGAGATTACGATACCCGTGCGGCGTCTCTGAGCGAAAGTGGAAACTGTCGCCGGGCTCGAGCACGAAGGTCTCCTCGCCCACGGTCAGTTCCAGTTTGCCCTCGAGCAGATATCCCATCTCTTCGCCGACATGGGAGATCAAGCCGTCCGAAGCGCCGCCGGGCAGGACGATATGGACGTTGGCCTGCAGGACGGTATCGGCGTTCTCGGCGACAAGGCGTTCCAGAATGACCCCGTCGCCGCTGCGAAGCGTGTCGTCGTTGAGCCGAGGGCGCGCGCCGCGTCGGCTCACGACGGAATGCTCTCCGGTGTTCTCGAACATCGCCGTCATGTTGACACCGAGCGCCGCCGCGAGGCCCCGCATGATCGTGACGGACGGGTTTACGCGGCCGGCCTCGATCTTGGAAATCATGCTTTCGGAGCAGCCGGCTTCGCGCGCCACCGCACTTAGAGTCAAGTCGCGCGCTTTGCGCAGGCGGCGCAACTTGAGTCCAATGTGTCCGCTCGCCATCGAACCGCCCCGTTACCTGAAGACATTGATCAAGAAACTTGATTTTATCTGGTCATGTGTACGGTTGCGAGTGCTATCTTGGCAAGCCGGAGCCAGCAAGCTTGAACGGGCTCGATCAGCGAACAGCGGTCTTCGCCGGCGGTGCGGATGCGGTCCAGGGCCGTGTCGATCTCGGCCTTGTGGGCCATGAAGGCGGCGCGCGCGGCGTAGTTGGTCCTGGGCATGGCGTGCCTCCCGCG
>CAZPOK010000432.1:0-1832 GCA_964587905.1 uncultured Rhodobacterales bacterium
CCTTCGGCGCCTGCCCGTCGGATTCCATCGACTACGCGCTGATGGAGAAGACGAATCGAGCAATGATGGTGCCGCTGGACGCGGGCTGGAGCGACGTCGGCAGCTGGTCGGCGCTGCACGACGTGGCGGGGAAAGACGGCGACGGCAATTCGCTCTTCGGCGACGTGATCGCCGAGGGCTGCCGGGACACCTATGTGAGCGCTGGCAGCCGGCTGGTGGCGGCGGTGGGGCTGGACGGCTTCGTGGTCGTGGAGACCGAGGACGCGGTCATGGTGCTGCCGAAGAACCGCGCCCAGGACGTGAAGCAGATCGTGGAGCGGTTGAAAGCGCAAAAACGTTCGGAAATCTAACCGCCGGCGGACTTCATCTATCACCCCTCTTTGTGGTAATAATTGCCTAAATAATAATTAAAGACAGGCAGCAAAGGGGGTTAGGGATGACTTATTCCGCGATTTTCCGGGCTTGGCTGGGTTTTGCCTGCTTACTGGCGCTGGCCGGTGCAGCGGATGCCCAGATTACCGAGATGAAGAAGGGCGAGGGCGGCAGCGACGTCCAGGGATCGGCCGGCACCTCCGGCTCGGTGGAGGACTCCGGTGACCTCGTGAAGTGCGATCGGCCGATGGGCGCGATGGCCGTGGTCGAACCCCAGGGCTTCGTGGTGCAGGCACTGGCGAAGTACAACCTCGGTTCCCCGACCGGACTGGTCAGAATGATGATTCAGCAGTCGAACTGTTTCGTCGTCGTGGAACGCGGTCTGGCCATGCAGAATCTGATGCAGGAACGCGCGCTGGCCGAGTCGGGCCAACTACGTGGCGGTTCGAATATGGGTGGCGGTCAGATGGTGACCGCCGATTTCATGCTCACGCCGTCTGTGGTTTTCTCGGACGACGATGCGGGTGGCATCGGCGGTGCTATCGGTGGCCTGCTCGGCCGCAAGAATGCGGTTCTTGGTGCCATTGCCGGCGGCCTCAAGTTCAAGGAGGCTCAGACCAGCATGCTGGTCTCGGACGCGCGCTCGGGCGTCCAGGTGGCCGCCGCTGAAGGCAGCGCGAAGAAAGCCGATTTCGCGCTCGGCGGTTTGCTCGGCGGCGGTGGCGTCGGCGCGGTCGGCGGCGGCTATTCAAGCACCGATGAGGGCAAAGTGATTGCTGCGAGCCTCGCGGACAACTACAACCAGATCGTGGTGGCGGTGCGCGGCGATCCTAACCTGCAGCGAGATATCGGAACGCTTGCCCAGGAAGCGGGTACCGTGCGGCAGGCTGGAGACGTATTCTCCGAAGGCGACGTTCTTCGCGCCAAGATCGGAAACGTGGCAATCGCGGTCGATTCCACCGGCAGCGGGGAGGTCGCCAAATTGGTGAAGGGCGAGGAGGTGGTCTACATGGGTGCCGAGGAGAACGGTTATCTGCTGATCGAGAGCGGCAAGGGAGGCGGTTGGGTCCGGAAGGCGCTTCTCACGAACTGAGGGGTGCCTCAGCCCCGACTGACACCTTGGCGAGGTCGGGGCTGAAGCCCCTCCTACAGCCGTGTTATTGACTCCGTCCTGGGTCTCTGCGACTCTTTAGACCATATAAAAACAGCGGCCACGCAGACGACTAAGGGAGGGGGAGTCTCCAGTCTCTGACGGCCGACGACAATCCCCTTCCTCGAGCGAATCCCCGATCTGCCTGGTCGCCGCCCCTCGCACCCAGACCAGGAGAGCACGTTATGTTGAATCGTATCGGGTTGCCGATCGCGACGGCGATGATCGCGGTCATGGCGTTCGTTCTCGCGTTTCCTGCCACGGCCAAGCCGGTCGAACTGCCGGGGCTCTCGCAGCCGGCGGAGATCGT
>CAZPOK010000433.1:0-1816 GCA_964587905.1 uncultured Rhodobacterales bacterium
CGTTGAACCGCGCGCCGCCCGCATAGATCTGCAGCGCCAGCGCGCCGCCGGTGAAAAGGGCGGTGAGGCCGACGACCGGCAGGCTCAGAAACCCTATGGAAACAACCTGCTGGAAAAATTCTCTCAGGTAGAAGGGGGGCCGGACGAGGTGGCTGACGGAGTGCCCTGCATAGATCGCAACCCGCCCCACAAGCGCAAGAAGGGCCAGCACCTGCGCGCCGATGGCGGCGACGGCCGTCACCCGTCGCGCTCCAGGTAGCGCCGCTCGTAGCGCGCGCCGAGCGATGTCAGGATCTCGTAGCCGATGGTTCCTGCCGCCTCGGCTAGGTCGTCGACCGTCTGCCGCGGGCCCAGGATCTCGACGGTGTCCGGATCCCCGGGCAGATGCGTCACGTCCACGGTGATGAGGTCCATCGACACGCGGCCCACGACCGGGCAGGCGACGCCGCCCGAGAAAACCCGTGCCGCGTCGCCCATCGCACGGATCAAGCCGTCCGCGTAGCCTGCCGATATCGTGGCGATCCGGCTTGGCGCTTGGGCGATCCAGGCGTTGGCGTATCCGACAGTCTCGCGCGCCGCGACCTGTCGCACCTGGACCACCGGGATCTCCAGCCGCACCACCGGCCGCGCGTCCTCGAACGGCAGGCCGCCGTAGAGCCCGACGCCCGGTCGCGTGACGTCGAAATGATACTCCGGACCCATCACGATGCCCCCCGTCGCCGCGAGCGATCGCGGCGCGGCGATCCCCTCGGTCAGTTCGCCGAAGAGCGCGAGCTGGCGCACGTTCATCGGATGCCCCGGGTCGTCGGCGCAGGCGAGGTGGCTCATCACGAGCTTCGGACCCTGGCCCAGCACGATCTCGCGGACTGCAGCCCATTCGGCGGGCTCGAGGCCGAGCCGGTTCATCCCGGTGTCGAGCTGGATGCCGAAGGGCTGCCCCGGAAGCGCCTCGAAGTGGCGGGTCAGCTGCCCCGTCGAGTTCAGCAGCGGGATCAGATCGGCGAGACGGATCGCTTCGGTGTCGCCCGCCATGTGGCCGGAGAACACGAAAATCTCCGGCCCCGGCCCCAGCACGCCGCGGAGCGCCGCGCCTTCCTCCGCCACGGCGACGAAGAACCGGCGCGCTCCGGCGCGGGCCAGCGCCGTCGCGACCTCCTCGGCGCCCAGCCCGTAGGCGTCGGCCTTGACGACCGCACCGGTCTCGGTCGCGCCGCCGCTCGCCCGGTCGAGCGCGGTCCAGTTCGCCACGATGGCGCCCGTGTCGATCGTCAGTGTCGCCGTTCCCATGGGGCGCCACAGACGACAGGAGCGGGGGCGAGGTCAAGCGGGTTGTCGGCCCCGGGGCGCGGGGTGTGGCCGATGGGAGCGAGGGGGCTGCCTGCCCCCTCGCGCTCCCCCGGGGATATTTCCGGACAGATGGAGGCTCAGGGCAGGGTCCAGTTCAGACGCCCGCGGTTCTGGTCCCAGATCTTCTCGCCGATCAGGCAGTCGTAGCCCCCCGAGGGCGCGGCCATCTGCGCGGGGACGACGCGCGGGGGCAGGCCCGCGATCTCGAGCACGAGCTTCCGGCGCACGGCGGCGGCGAACTGGGCCCAATCGGTGACAGGGATCACGAAGGCGCCCGGGCCGCCGATCACGCAGTCGAGGTAGTAGCGGTCCAGATCGTCGATGTGCCACATGCCGCCGTATCCCTCGCGCGTCATCAGCGGCAGCCCGTTGATGACGATGCCCCGGGCGAGCGCGGCGTCGCGTGCCTCGGTCACCGGGCCGCCGTGGTTGTTCGGCCCGTCGCCCGAGACGTCGATCACCCGGCGGA
>CAZPOK010000434.1:0-1767 GCA_964587905.1 uncultured Rhodobacterales bacterium
TCGTCGCCCATGTAGTCGATGACGCGGACGAAGCCGTGGTCGAGGACCGGGCGCGCGAGGTAGAGGTGACGCTCCATCCCTTCGGAGACGGCGCGGAGCGTGGGGCGCGGCGTGGCGCGGAGGGCCGCGATTTCTGCGTCCTGTTCGGGGGTGAGGGCCATGCGTCGTTGTCCTTCGTGGTGGGCCGAGTCGCAGCCCACAATATATATGTGGGAAGGTTCAGGGAACCGCGATATGCGGTGGCGTTGACGCAGAGCCGCCGGGGCGGCAGGAAGGGCGGGGGCGATGGAGGCGGTTTCGATGAGGCGAGCGGTTCTGGCGATGGCGGCGGCGGCCGTTCTGGCGGCGGGCGCGGCCGCGGCGCAGACGGCGGTCGCTGTCGAGGACGCGCGGCGGCTCGCCGTGGCGCTGGCCGATCAGGGCCGATCCGAGGAGGCGGCGGAGGTGGCCGGGGCGCTTCTGGCGCGCAACCCCGAGGATGCCGCGGCGTGGGTCGTGCTCGCGCGGGTGCGGCGCGGGGCGGGCGACGCGCCGGGCGCGCTCGAGGCGGCGGAGCGGGCGAACGCGGCGGCTGCGACGGACGACGAGCGCTATGCGGCGTCGATCGAGATCGCGGCGGCGAATTTCGTGCTCGAGCGGCGGCTCGTCGCGCAGTTCTGGCTCCGGCGGGCGGCGGAGGTCGCGCCCTCGGAGGCGCTGCGCGCCGCGGCGATCCGCAATTTCCGGCAGGTCCGCGCGCAGACGCCGTGGCAGTTCTCGTTCAACCTCAGCGTGGTGCCGTCGTCGAACGTCAACAACGGCTCGCGCGAGGAGGTGATCGAGATCGCGGGGCTGCCCTTCGTGCTGTCGGGCGACGCGCGGGCGCTGTCGGGCATCGAGATCTCGGCGGGGGCGTCGGCGCGCTACCGCTTCGCGGGGGTGAACGACCTGCCCGCGCAGCTCACGTTCGCGCTCGCGTTGCAGCGGGTGCGGCTGTCGGACGACGCGCGCGCGCAGGCGCCGGACGCGGAGGGGTCCGACTATGCCTACGATGCGGTGGAATTCGGCTACGGCCAGGTTCTGAGCGGCCGGGACAACGAGGCGGTGTGGCGGCTCGACACGCTGGTCGGGCGGAACTGGTACGGCGGGGAGCCGCTGTCGAACTACGCGCGCGTGGGCGCGTCGGTGCAGTGGCCGACAGGCGAGCGGGCCGCGACCGCCGTGAGCGCCTCGGTCGAGCGGCAGGTGCGGTTCGACCGCGACGACAGGTCGGCGTGGGTCGGCCGGCTCGACCTGCGGCAGGTCTGGCAGACGGAGGACGGCGGACGCCTCGGGGTGTCTGGCGGGGTGCGCCGGACGGCCTCCGATTCGGCCGAGATCGATCACCGGGCGGTGACGGCGGGCGTCGACTACCGGTTCGGAGAGCCGGTGTTCGCAGGCGCGACGCTCGACATGGGGCTCAGCCTCGAACGCCGGGTCTACGACGCCTCGCCGTTCTCGGTCGACGGACGCGAGGACAACCGCGCCCGGGTCGCCGCGACGCTGGGGTTTCCCGAGCTCGACTATTACGGCTTCTCGCCCACGGTCACCTTCGAGGCGCAGCGGGTGGATTCCAACATCAGCCTTTACCAGACCGATGACTACGCGGTGCGCGTCGGCATCCGCTCGGTGTTCTGACCGGTCGGGACTGGCGGCGGCGGCCTCGGCGGCCTACGGTCGGGGCAAAGGAACGGAGGACCTCATGCAGATCAGATATCTTCACACCATGGTGCGGGTGCTCGACCTCGA
>CAZPOK010000435.1:0-1757 GCA_964587905.1 uncultured Rhodobacterales bacterium
GGCTGCGGCAGAATGACTCTCCGCGGTCGAAACCGCGTTCCTTTCCAGTCGGTTCGGGGTATCTTCGCAGCATGCCGTCTGCCGCCAAGATCGACCTGTCGAGCCTGCCCGAGAATCAGCGTGATGTCGTCGCCAATCTCCTGCGCGAGCACGCGGATCTGCTGGCGGCGAACGCAGCTCTGAAGGCGGAAACCACCGACCTGAAGCAGATCGTCAAGCGGCTCGAGCACCTCGTCGCCGAGCTGAACCATGTGGTGCATGGCAAGAAATCCGAGAAGCTCGACGAGGACGACCGGCAGCTTGCCTTCGAGGACCTCGAGACTGCTGTGGCCGAGGTCGAGAAGCAACACGATAAGCACGCTTCTTCGGATGTGGCCCCGCGCCGCAAGGCCGCGTCCGCGCAGCGCAACCGCGGAAACCTGCCCGCGGACCTGCCGCGCATTGAACAGGTCGTGGAGCCCGACAGCCTGGAATGCCCGTGCGGCTGCGGGCAGATGCACAGGATCGGTGAGGATCGGACGGAGCGTCTCGACATCGTGCCCGCGCAACTTCGGGTGCTCGCCACCATCCGCCCGAAATACGCCTGCCGCGTCTGCACCGACGGCGTCACGCAGGCGCCGACGCCTGCGGCTCTCATCGAAGGGGGTCTGCCCACCGAAGGCGCCATCGCCCACGTGCTGGTCGGCAAGTATGCCGACCATCTTCCATTGTATCGCCAGAGCCAGATCCTCGCCCGGTCGGGTGTCAGCATCCACCGCAGCACGCTGGCCGACTGGGTCGGCGTCGCTGGCTTCCACCTGCGGCCCGTCGTCGACCGGCTGGCCGAGCATCTGAAGTCCTCCGGTAAGCTCTTCATGGATGAAACCACGGCGCCAGTGCTGGACCCGGGCCGGGGCAGGACCAAAACCGGCTACCTCTGGGCCCTCGCACGCGATGATCGTGCTTGGGGCGGCAACGATCCGCCCGGGGTGGTCTTCTTCTACGCGCCCGACCGCAGCGGGCAGAATGCCGAGACGTTCCTGCGCGGCTTCGACGGCACGCTGCAACTCGACGGTTATACCGGCTACAACCGTCTCACGCGCCCTTCCCGGAAAGGCGGCGATCCCATCCGAGTGGCCCATTGCTGGGCGCATGCACGGCGCAAGCTGAAGGAAGTGTTCGACCGCGACGGTTCCGAGATCGCCGCCGAGGGCCTGCGGCGCATCGCAGAGTTCTATGCCGTGGAGGCCGAGATCCGCGGCAGCGCGCTGAGCCAGCGGCTGTCGGCCCGGCAGGCCAGGACAGCATCCTTGGTCGCC
Organism: uncultured Rhodobacterales bacterium; assembly: GCA_964587905.1. Classification (GTDB taxonomy): domain Bacteria; phylum Pseudomonadota; class Alphaproteobacteria; order Rhodobacterales; family Rhodobacteraceae; genus DAINOF01. Next base: position 1,299 of record CAZPOK010000435.1, read on the forward strand.
GCCTTTGGTGAATGGCTCCAGAAACAGCGTCTGCGCGTCTCGGCCAAGTCCCGCCTCGGAGAAAAGCTGGCTTACATCCACCGCCACTGGGACGGGCTTCAGACCTTCCTCTACGACGGCCGCGTCGAGATCGACTCCAACAGCGTCGAGAACCTGATCCGTCCCATAGCCCTGAGCCGCAAGAACGCGCTCTTCGCCGGCCACGACGAAGGCGGGAAGGCATGGGGCCGCATCGCATCCCTGATCGAGACGGCGAAAATCAACGGCGTCGAGCCCTTCACCTACCTCAAGGCAACCCTCGAGGCGATCGCCAACGGCCACCCCAAGTCCGCCATCGACGGCCTGCTGCCCTGGAACTTCAACCCGTCAAGCTGAATGCGCCGTGATGCGCAGCCGCCGCTTACAAGCCGTCACTCAGATATCGCGATGGCGAGAAAGACGGAATGATTCTGGCGCGGG
>CAZPOK010000436.1:0-1750 GCA_964587905.1 uncultured Rhodobacterales bacterium
CGTAAGCGCGACGGCGCGGCCCTATGCGGCAAGGCTTGACGGCTGCGCGTATCGCCATGGCATGAGGTCCTCGATGCGAGATTTGGGGTGGCCGTCGAGGATGGCCCGGAGGGTGTCGGCGAGGTAGTCGACCGGGTTCACGCCGGACAGCTTGCAGGTGGCGACGAGCGAGGCGAGCATGGCCCAGTTCTCGGCACCGACCTCGTTGCCGGCGAACAGCGCGTTCTTCCTGGTCAGGGCAATCGGTCGGATCTGGTTCTCGACCGGGTTGGTGTCGAGCTCCAGCGTGCCGTCTTCCAGGAAGCGGATCAGTCCGGGCCAGTGGGCGAGGGTGTAGCGGATGTCCTCGGCGAGTTGGGACTTCTGCGAGATACGGGAGAGCTGGGCCTCGAGCCAGGGCTTGAGCGCGGCGATGATCGGTGCGGCGTGCTCCCGCCGGGCTGCGAGGCGGACGGCGGGAGCCTTGCCGCGCACGGGGTTCTCGATCTGATAAAGCAGTGCGATCTGGCGCAACATCTCTTCGGCGATGGGCGAGCCCTCGTTTTCGAAGCGCTTGACGAAGCGACGGCGGACATGGGTCCAGCAATAGACCAGCTGCCACGGGCCGGTGTCGCGCGCGATGTCCGTCAGCGCGTTATAGGACTGGTAGGCATCGCATTGCAGGAACCGGCCGCGGTATCCTGCAAGGAATCTCAGCGGATGCTGCTTCCCCCGACCGGGGGCGTAATGGAACAGCACGATCGGCGGGCCGACACCACCATGGCCGCGATCGTCGGACACGACGGCCCAGAAGAAGCCGCTCTTGGTGGCCTTCCGGCCGGGATCCAGAACTGGCGCGCGGGTCTCGTCGACAAAGATCCGGTCAGCGCCGCGCAGATGAGCGCGCATGTGGTCGGTGACCGGCATCAGGTGGAAGCAGGCGCGGCCGACCCAGTTGCCGAGCGTCCCGCGGTCGAGGTGGATCCCCTGCCGCTTGAAGATCTCGGCCTGACGGTAGAATGGAAGGTGATCCCCGAACTTCGAGACGATGATCCAGGCGATGAAGAGCTCGGTGGGCAGCCCGCTGGGCACGACATGCTCGGGCGCATGCGCCTGCGCCACGGCCTGAGAGCATCGGCGGCAGGCGTATCTGGGGCGCCGCGTCACCAGCACCTGGAACTGCGCGGGGATCACGTCGAGCCGCTCCGAGACGTCCTCCCCGATCCGGCCCATCTCGCCGCAGCCGCAAGGACAGAGGATGCTCGCGGGCTCGATCACACGTTCGACCCGGGGCAGGTGCGGTGGCAGATGCCCACGGTTGCGCGCCGGCTTGCCGGGTGTCTCTCCGCGCGCCCTTTGCAGCGCGGCCTCGGCCTTCTCCTGCGCCGCCTCCAGCACGCCCTGCGCCAGTTCGGCATCTTCCAGCGGCAGATTGAACTGGTCCGGTGACAGCTTCTCGGAGCGTTTGCCGAACCGCTCGCGCTGAGACGTGCGGAAGATATCTTCCAGCCGACGGTTGGCCTCCTGCACCTCGGCCAGCGCCGCCTCGACCTCGGCCAGGCGGGCCTTCAGATGAGCGTTCTCGCGGCTGAGGGCGTCGGCATCCATGCGCCGGAGTGAATCATGCTGATCCGGTTCCGACCAGCAAAAACAGGGGCTTCCTGAACGGTCACCCGGCGGTCAGAGGTCTCCGCGCCCGTTCCGGCCGCACCAGCCGCCAGTCCAGTCCCTCGAACAGCGCCGCCAACTGCGCCGAGGACATCCGCATCAC
>CAZPOK010000437.1:0-1731 GCA_964587905.1 uncultured Rhodobacterales bacterium
TCGCAGTTGAGATCCTTCCAGAGCGTCGCGTCGCGGTAGGTATAGGAATTGGGCGTGACGAAGGGATCCTCCCCCGGTCCGCCCAGATCGTGCGGGCAGGACCCCATCGGGTTCAGGTCGAACAGCATGCCGTCCCAGCGGTGCCGCCGCTTCTGGCGGTCATCCGCCAGCGTGAGCCGGGCGAAATCCTCGGCCACGCCCGCCGCGAGGTGCGGGAAGAACCGCGCCACCGCCTCGGCCGCATAGATCCACAGATCCAACGTGTTGTAGAGCGCGTAGTCCGGGCATTCGATGATCCCGAAATGCTCGCGCCCGTCCGGCGATCCCTCCGCCGAAGTCCAGACCGTCAGCCCGTCCACGAGAAACGACGACTGGTTGATCGCCTCGCCCGCGCGGTGCGGCAGGTCGCCGAGCTCCTCCGCGACCGCCGCATGCCACTCCGCTATCGCGCGCTGCCAGTCGTCGGCCCGGGCCAGCGCATGCGCCGCCAGCGCCGCACCCGACCGGCCCTCGCGCCCCCAGTCGTCCGTGTAGGATCGCAGCCAGCGCCGCCCCTGCCCGAACCGGACCGCGGGCAGGTCCCAGGCCAGCGCGAACGTAACCTCCCGGCTTTCTCCCGGCGCAAGCCTGCACCGTGCGGCCACCGCCCCGGCGGGATGGCTGGGCGGCGTCTCGCGGAAGCCGCTCTCGCTCACCCAGCCGGGGCCGAGGTCCGGCGCATCCCCGGATGCGAGGACCCCCTCCCGGAACGCCGCGCCACAGCCCGCCCCGTCGAAGCAGACCGTGCGCGACAAGGTCAGCCCCGGCGCCTCGCCCACGGCGATGGCCCACTCGCCCGTGCCTTCCTCGGGAATGTCCCGCGACCGGCGGCGGTCGAAGATCACGGCCGCGCCGCCGTCGATCTCCGCGCCCCGGTTGAAGCACCCCGCCGCCACGCGCCGCGGCCGACCCTCCCCCGTGTCGCCGAACCAGCCGTTGAGGTTGGCGAAGCTGAAGGCGAGCGAGACCTCCGCCTCGACCGGACCCGCGTTCGTCAGCCGCCACCGGAACAGCGCCACCGGCAGGGACGCCGCCGCCCGGCCGCCCGGAATGACGGGCGAGAACGACAGGCACTCGGCCCCGATACCTTCAAGCAGGCCATGCCGATGCCACGCGACGGGAAACAGCCCCTCCCATTCCGGCGCCTCCGCCTCGAAATCGAACGCCGAGAATTCCTCCGACTCCGGCGCAGGCTGAAGCGCCCGGACCGCCGGAGTCCCGCCGTCGGGCGCCACACGAAGCAGGAACCCGTTCACCGGCATCGAGAAGCTGGCCAGTCCGCCCGCCTTGATGGTCCAGCGGCTGAACCGCCCGTCCGAAGCGCGCGTGATGCTGCCCGTCCCGATCCCGCCCAGCGGCACGCCCGTGGCCCCCAGCGGCGGCAGGATCGCGTCGATCTTGGCCCGCGAGCGCGGCAGAACCTGCCCGGCCTCGCGCGATGTCGCGCTCGCCGGAGCCTTGAAGAGATCGTTGCGCAAAATCCTCGCCTCCCCGTCCCGGATCAGACACCACCGGCGGGCGTGCTGGCAACTCCCCTCAGGCGGCCCGGTCGAGCCCGAAGGTGTCGTGGAGCGCCTGCACGGCAAGTTCCATGTACTTCCGGTCGATCAGGACGGAGATCTTGATCTCGGACGTCGTGATGACCTTGATGTTGATGTTCTCGTCGCGCAGCGCCTTGAACATCTGCGCGGC
>CAZPOK010000438.1:0-1717 GCA_964587905.1 uncultured Rhodobacterales bacterium
ACAGTCCGGAACCTCGGCGCCTGAACATCGCGAAGCGGTCGCGGCGAGCACGGCCTCCATACGCTGCAGATCCGCGATCTTCGCGCGAATGTCGGCAAGGTGGCGGTCCGTGCGTTCCTTGACCTCGGCGCAGGTCGGCGCGGTGCCATCCTCGAGCCCGAGCAATCCGCGGATGTCGTCCATCGGGAACCCCAGTTCCCGCGCGCGCAAGATGAAGCGCAACCGTCCGGCATGCGCGGCGGAGTAGATGCGGTAGCCCGCGCCCGTCCGCGGCGGGTCGGGCAAGAGGCCCGCTTTCTCGTAGTAGCGGATCGTCTCGATGTTGCATCCGGTCGCGCGGGCCAAGTCGCCGCGCGTCAGACCGCTCTCGCTCTCGTGATCGGCCATGCAGTTTTCCCTCTTGAGCCTGTAGTTGCTACAGACCCTACACGTCTCGTCAATCACGGACGAGAGGAACGCGTCATGGCCCTGACAGACGACAGAACGGACACCAACGCCGCAGAACCTTCGCCCCGCAAGGGCTGGCTGGCGGCGGGCGGGATGCTGGGCGCGTTTCTCGCCTCGGCCTGCTGCATCGGGCCGCTGGTGCTGCTGACGCTCGGCATCTCGGGAGCCTGGATCGCCAACCTCACGGCGCTGGAGCCCATGAAGCCGATCTTCGCGGTGATCGCGCTCGGCTTCATCGCGGCGGGGTTCCGGCAAGTCTATTTCCGCAAACCGACCGTCTGCGAACCCGGCTCCTACTGCGCGCGCGCGTCCTCGGCGCGGATCACCAAAACCGCCCTCTGGGCCGCGCTCATCCTCGTTCTCGCCGCGCTCAGCATCAACTGGTGGGCTCCGCTTCTCTACTGACCCGAAAGGAACCCTGATGAAACTCCTGTCTGTCCTCGCCCTTTTGGCCCTGAGCACGGCACAGGCGATCATCGCCATGCCTGCGACCGCCCAGTCCGTCGCCGCGGAACAGACCGTCACGTTCACGGTCGACAACATGACCTGCGCGCTCTGTCCCGTCACAGTGAAGCGCGCGATGGAGGGCGTCGCGGGCGTGCGCGCCGTCGAAATCGACTTCGACGCCCGTACCGCCACTGTGATCTTCGACACCGCCTCGACCAATGCAGAGGCCATCGCGACCGCCTCGGCAAACGCTGGCTACCCGGCGCGAGTCCCGGGCTAGGGCATGTCGGAGCGGACCGACCGCAGGCTGATCGCGACAGGGATCGTCGGCACCGTCATCGCGGCGCTCTGCTGCTTCACGCCGGTGCTCGTGGTGCTTCTGGGCGCTTTGGGACTGTCGGCCGCGCTTGGCTGGATCGACTACGTGCTGCTGCCCGCGCTCGCCTTCTTCATCGCACTGGCCGTCTGTGCCGTCTGGCGTCGTCAGCGGCGCCGGAACCACTGCTGAGGAAGGAATAACCGATGATGACACAATGCCTTGTCGGAATGGCCACGTTCGGCCCGGGCTGGACGCTAACCGCGGTCCTGATCGCGGCCACAGCCGCTGGCACCTATGTGCTGACCAGGCGTGCAGATGACCGCGAAAGGCCCCCCGCATGAAAGACGATTGCTGCATGCCCGCAGGCGAATTCGACCTCGCCGTTATCGGCGCCGGATCGGCCGGCTTTTCCGCAGCGATTACCGCCGCCGAGGGAGGCAAGCGCGTCGCGCTGATCGGGCACGGCACCATCGGCGGGACCTGCGTGAACGTGGGCTGCGTGCC
>CAZPOK010000439.1:0-1699 GCA_964587905.1 uncultured Rhodobacterales bacterium
TCCATGTAGTCGGTCATCAGCCGGTAGCGCCCCTTGGGCATCATCGGCATCTCGTCGTGGCTCCAGTGCGGCGCGGCGCCAAGGCCGATGAAGCCCACGCCCAACTCGTCGGCCACCGATTTCACCTCGCGCAGATGCTCGTTCACCTCGTCGCAGGTCTCGTGGATCGACCGGAGCGGCGCGCCGGACAGCTCGAGCTGACCGCCCGGCTCGAGCGAGACGTTCGCGCCGTCGGACTCTAGGCCAATGATGTGCCCCGCCTCGGAAACCGGCGTCCAGCCGAAGCGGTCGCGCAATCCCTCGAGCATCGCCCGGACCGAGCGCTCGCCCTCGTAGGGCAGCGGCTTCAGCGTGTCCTTGCAGTAGCCGAACTTCTCGTGCTCGGTCCCGATGCGCCAATCTTCCTTGGGCTTGCAGCCCGCTTCCAGGTACTCGGCCAGCTGCTCTCGGCGCTCGATCGGCCCGCCGCCGGCCTGGGGAATGGACATGCTCGGCTCTCCGGGGCCTCGTCTCGTGGTCGGGCACTGGTGTCGCCAATCGCCGGTGAAGTCAATGCAGCCTCGGCACGTCCCGCTGCCAGATCAGGGTGCGTTCGCGCACAGGCGGCTTCATGCTGGCGAGCATGTGGCCGGTGCGGAGGCCGGGCAGGGTCTCGAAGAGCTCGAAGAGCGCATCCGCGCCCTTGGCGTCGACCGGGATTTCGAGCCGTTCTCCGTCCTCTGAGACCAGCACCCAGAGCCCCGCCGCGCCGTCCGAAGGCACGAGCTCGAGCCAGCCCATGCGGTCGAGCGCAGCGGCCCCGCCGCCCCAGGGGCCGAAATAGGTGACGCGCCCCTCCACGACCTGCACGACACCCGGCCCCCCGCCTCCGCGCCGGAAGCGCGCCTTCTGCACGCCCGCGACGGCCAGTGCGAAGCCGCCGATAACGAGCGCGACCCCGATCAGGAAGAACGGGCCGAAGGTCGTCATCGCGAACCAGATGCCCAGAACGCCGGCCGCCGTTCCGGCGAGCGTCTCGCGCCACCGCAGAAGCGTGTCGCGGACTTCAGGGCGCAGGAAGCTCATCCCCAGTCCCCCAGTGTCGTCTGCCACAGCGTCAGCGCCGCCACCGCCGCGGTATCGGCCCGCAGGATGCGGGGGCCGAGGCTCACCGCCCGGGCGAAGGGCAGGCCGGCGAGGCGCGCGCGCTCGGCCTCGGAGAACCCGCCCTCCGGGCCGATCAGGATGGCCCAGGAACCCGGCTCGGCACCGGAAAGCCGCTTGGCCTCTCCGGCCAGCATCTCGTCGCAGAACATCAGCAGCCGCCCCGCTGGCCAATCGGCCAGCACCGCGTCGAGCTTTGCAAGCGCGCGCACCTCGGGCACGAATGTGCCGCCGCATTGCTCGGTCGCCTCGATGGCATGGGCGCGGAGCCGGTCCAGCTTGATCCGTGCCGACTGGGTGAAGTCCGTCACGACCGGCTGGATCGCCGCCGCGCCGAGCTCGGTCGCCTTCTCGACGATGAAATCCGTCCGCTCCTTCTTGATCGGCGCGAAGAGAAGCCAGACGTCCGCGGGCAGCCGCCGCGCACGCGTTTGCGCGACACAGCGCAGCGTCCCCGCCTTCTTCCCCGCCTCCGCCACCTCGGCGAGCCACTCGCCCGAAGTCTGGTTGAAGATCGCCACCCGGTCGCCCGTCCCCATCCGCATCACCCCGAAAA
>CAZPOK010000440.1:0-1698 GCA_964587905.1 uncultured Rhodobacterales bacterium
GGTGATGCCCTGAGGGGCGGCATATCATGGCGGTGTCGAAGCGCCGTCAATTCTCTGCAGAGAAAGGGATATGCCACATGTCGATCGATACCATCACCACGCTGCCTGATCCATCCGGATTTTCCCCGGACCCTCTGACCGGTGTCATCCGGGATGGAGCCCGCAAGCTGATTGAACAGGCGATCGAGGTGGAACTGGCCGCGCTGATGGCTTCATACGCCGATGACAAGCTCGCTGATGGCCGCGCCAGGTTGGTCCGGCACGGACATTTGCCGGAGCGTGAGGTCTTGACTGGCGTGGGGCCGGTGCCGGTCAAGGTGCCCCGCGTTCGGGATCGTGGCGCAGCGATGGACAAGGTCACCTTCGCGCCCAGCATCCTGCCGCGCTATCTGCGCAAGGCGAAATCGGTCGAGGAGCTGCTTCCGTGGCTTTACCTCAAGGGCGTCTCCACCGGCGATTTCAGCGAAGCCCTTGCCGCTCTGCTCGGTCCGAACGCCAAGGGTCTGTCCGCCAAGACCATCACACGCCTCAAGGCGGACTGGTGGGGCGAGTATCAGGCCTGGGAAAAGCGCGATCTCAGCGCCCGGCGTTTTCTCTACATCTGGGCTGACGGGGTCTATTTCAAACCGAGAATGTCTGAAGAGAAACAATGCGTTCTGGTGATTGTCGGAGCCGATGAATATGGTCGCAAGGAGTTGTTGGCCATGACCGACGGCTTCAGAGAAAGCACCGAGAGCTGGCGCGAGCTGCTGCTGGACCTCAAGCGCCGCGGCCTGAAGCAAGACCCCAAGCTGGCTGTCGGTGATGGCGCCCTGGGCTTCTGGACAGCGCTGCGTGAGGTGTTTGCCACGACGCGGGAGCAGCGCTGCTGGGTCCACAAGACCATGAACGTGCTGAACGCGATGCCGAAATCCCTGCAATCAAAGGCCAAGGCGCATCTGCACGACATCTGGCAGGCGGAGACGCGCACCGAGGCGGACGCGGCCTTCGATTTCTTCGTCGAAACCTACGGGGTGAAGTGGGACAAGGCGGTGGCCAAGCTGGTCAAGGACCGCGATGCGCTCCTGACTTTCTACGACTACCCGGCCGAACACTGGAAGCACATCCGGACGTCAAACCCGATCGAAAGCACCTTCGCCACCGTCCGGCACCGCACCAAGAGGACCAAGGGGTGTCTGAGCCGGAAAACCGGGCTGGCAATGGCTTTCAAGCTGTTGATGTCGGCGCAGATGAAATGGCGCAAACTCGACGGCCGAAACCGCCTGCCCGAGATCATCCAAGGGGTTGAGTTCCGCGACGGCCTCCGCCAACTTCAAACTGCCGCCTGATCACGCGTCACCAACTTCTGCTCATATCTCGCTGATCCCGCGCTTCAAGTCCCGCGTCGCGGGCAGTGTCTCCGGTGATGGTGTAGGAGGCCGCGGGCGGAGCCTTCGGCGTGCCGTAGCTCATTGCGCCTAGGTCCCGCTAAGCGCCTGTTGCTGATCGCTATACCGAAAATTGGGCAGTAGCGCGGCACAAACTGCACGCGGACTGTGCACGAGATGTGCACCAAACGCGATGCACTTGATTTAGCGCGGCGCGACGCAAGTAACACAAAATGTTGTGGAATTTCTGGAGGCGAGTAGGAGAATCGAACTCCTGTGCACGGATTTGCAATCCGCTGCGTAACCACTCCGCCAACTCGCCGCCGACCCT
>CAZPOK010000441.1:0-1696 GCA_964587905.1 uncultured Rhodobacterales bacterium
GCCCATGACATGGAGCCGTTTGCGCGGGACATGGGCGAGGTGGATGAGGCTGGAACCGTAAAGGCACCATTCACCTGGAATGAAGAGCGCCGCCTTGTCCTGCGCGCAAAGCTTGATGCCGCCTTCTTCCATCTCTATGGCATCACCGACCGCGACGACATCCGCTACATCTATTCGACATTCCCGATCGTCGAGCGAGAAGAGAGAGCGGCCTATGACGGCAAATACCGCTCGTGCGAACTCTGCCTCGCCTACATGAACGCGCTCGCCGCCGGAAACCCCGACGCGGAGATCAAGCTATGACTAAAGAAGTGAGTGATATTTTCGAATACGGTAGCCGATGGATTCGTGCTGATTTTCATTTGCATACGCGGGCAGACAAAGAGTTTAAGTATGATGGAGAGGACGATCGTTTTGTAACCGACTATTTAGAAGGCCTAAAGGCCGCGAACATCGGCCTTGGCGTAATCACCAATCACAACAAGTTCAATGTTGGCGAATTCAAAGCGTTGCGTCGGAAAGCGCGCAGGTCGGGTATCGGCTTGCTTCCGGGCGTAGAGCTATCAGTAAATGACGGCTCCAATGACGTGCACACACTTGTTGTATTCTCAGACGAGTGGCTGGCAGACGGCCATGACTACATCAATCAGTTTCTCAGTGTTGCTTTTGCGGGGAAGGTGGCCGCGCAGTATGAGCAGGAAAATGGACGTAGCAACGATGATCTCTTGGCCACGTTGAAGCAGCTGGAAGCCTATGGGCGTGATTTCTTTGTGATTTTTGCCCATGTGGAGGCCAATAGTGGGCTCTGGAACGAGATAAAAGGTGGTCGCATGAGTGAGCTTGCTGCCCAGCCTCTTATCCAGAGATGCGTTCTGGGGTTTCAAAAAGTTCGAACACACGACAAGGCAGATGCCGTTTGTCGAACGAAAGTTCAAGGCTGGTGGGGTGATCAATACCCCGCTGAGGTTGAGGGGTCTGACCCCAAGTCGGTCGCGGAAATTGGGAAGGGGCAAGAGAGCTATATCAAAGTTGGTGATCTAGGATTTGATGCCGTTAAGTTTGCTCTGATGGACTACGGGTTTCGGGTCGGTCGTGAAGCGCCGAACGTCGAACACTCCCATGTCAACGCAATCCGTTTTGAAGGCGGTCTTCTGGATGGCAAGCGAGTGACTTTCTCTCCTCATCTAAACTGCTTGATCGGTATCCAAGGTAGCGGAAAATCTTCGATCCTCGAAAGCTTGCGTTACGCTCTCGACGTGCCCTTTGGCGATAAAGCTCAGGATCAAGATTACAAGAAGGGCCTTTTGCCTTTCGTATTGAAGAGCGGCGGCAAGATCGTTGTGGAGGCTACAGATCGTCATGGTACTCGTTTCGAGATCCGACGCCTTCTTGGTCATGCGCACGAGGTCTACGTTGACGGCGTGCTCCGGCCCGGCGTTTCCGTCCGCGAAACCATTATCGCTAAGCCTCTCTACTTTGGCCAGAAAGACCTGTCGGCGGCTGGAAAGGGCTTCGGGCACGACCTCGTCGAAAAGTTGATGGGTGATGGCTTGAGAGACATTCGGCAAAAAATCGATGAGCGTCGTGGTGTCCTTGAGCAGGCCATCGACGCTTTGAAGTCAGTTCATAGTGACCTAGAAGAAGAGGTGGTTCGGTTTTTCTGAACAGGTTCCGGGCGTTTCCTAAGTGGTTTTCC
>CAZPOK010000442.1:0-1691 GCA_964587905.1 uncultured Rhodobacterales bacterium
ACGTCGGAATCGATGTGGGGGAGGAACTGTTCGAAGTTCTCGGCGAACATGTCGACGAGCCTGGCGGCGGCGGTGTCGTAGGCTGCGGGGTCGCTCCAGGTGCCTCGGGGGTCGAGCAGGTCGGCGTCGACGCCGGGGACGGTCACCGGCACGTCGAAGCCGAAGTTCGGATCCTTCCGGAAGGTCCGGTGGGCGAGCGTGCCGTCGAGAGCGGCGGTGAGCAGCGCGCGGGTGGCGGCGATCGGCATCCGCCGGCCTTCGCCGTAGGCGCCGCCGGTCCAGCCGGTGTTCACCAGCCAGCAGGTCGAGCCGTAGGTGGCGATCTTGTCGCGCAGGAGCTGGCCGTAGACCTCGGGCCGCCTTGGCAGGAACGGGGCGCCGAAGCAGGTCGAGAACGTGGGCTCGGGCGCGGTGATCCCGCGCTCGGTGCCCGCGGCCTTGGAGGTGAAGCCCGACAGGAAGTGGTACATCGCCTGCGCCGGGGTGAGCCGGGCGATCGGCGGCATCACCCCGAAGGCGTCGCAGGTCAGCATGACGACGTTCTTGGGATGGCTCGCGACGCCGCTCTCCGACGAGTTCGAGATGTAGTGCATCGGGTAGGCCGCCCGCATGTTCGCGGTCAGGCTGTCGTCCTCGAAGTCGAGCTCCCTGGTGTCCGGGTCGTAGACCATGTTCTCGATGACGGTCGCGAATTTCGAGGTGGCGGCGTGGATCTCGGGCTCGGCCTGCGGCGAGAGGCTGATCGTCTTGGCGTAGCAGCCGCCCTCGAAGTTGAAGATGCCGCGGTCCGACCAGCCGTGCTCGTCGTCGCCCACCAGCGTGCGGTTGGGATCGGCCGAGAGCGTGGTCTTGCCGGTGCCCGACAGGCCGAAGAAGATCGCCGCGTCGACCGGGTTGCCCCTGGCGTGGTTGGCCGAGCAGTGCATCGGCATCACGTCCTTCTCGGGCAGCAGGTAGTTGAGGAGCGTGAAGACGGCCTTCTTGTTCTCGCCGGCGTATTCGGTGCCGCCCACGAGCACGAGCTTGCGGTCGAAATCGATCGCGATGACCGTCTCGGTGCGGCAGCCGTGGCGCCCGGGATCGGCGGAGAAGCTCGGCAGGTTGACGATGGTGAAGTCGGCGGCGAAGCCGTCGAGCTCGTCGCGCTCGGGACGGATCAGCAGGTGGCGGATGAAGAGGCTGTGCCAGGTCAGTTCGGAGATGACCCGCACCTTGATCCGGTAGGCCGGATCGGCCCCGCCGTAGAGATCCTGGACGAAGAGGTCGCGATCCTTCGCATGCGCGAGCATGTCGGCGTGGAGCCGGTCGAAGGCGGCGCGCTCCATGCGGGCGTTGCGGTCCCACCAGACGGTGTCCTCGGTGGTGGGAGAGACGACGACGTGCTTGTCCTTGGGCGAGCGGCCGGTGAACGTGCCGGTGGTGACGAGCAGGGTGCCGCCGATGCCGAGCTCGCCCTCGCCGCGGGCCAGCGCGTGCGAGACGAGGTCGGGCTCGGTGAGGTTGTAGAAGGCGGTCGCGTAGCCCTCGATGCCCTGGTGACGGAGCGTGAAGTCGGGGTTAACCCTACCCTTGTCGATGGCCACGGCGGTTCCTCTGCATTCGGGAAAGTCTCCCCACCGCTGATACCGGAGGCATTCCTCAATGAAAACAGCCGGTTGAAGAGGTTAGCGCAAACAAGAGGAATGTTAGCG
>CAZPOK010000443.1:0-1682 GCA_964587905.1 uncultured Rhodobacterales bacterium
GCCAGAACGGATTGATGAGCTGCCAGTGGAACAGCATCGGCCACAGCAGGCTGCCACGCGCGCTGTTGAAGATCGGCGTGACCAGAAGCGCGAGCGTGATGTTGCCCACGAAAAAGGGCAGGAAATTCCAGTCGGCGAAGACCACGCCGGCAAGGAAGAAGGCCGGCAGGTGCCAGATCCCCCAGGTCGCGCCGATGATGATCCCCGCCCAAACCGGCGCCATGTGGCGCTGCAGCAGGGGCTGCATGACGCCGCGCCAGCCGAACTCTTCCACAGGTCCGAGAAAGAGCATCATGAACATCACTGCCACGACCGCGCCCGCGCCCTCGGGCGGCAGCGGCGCCAGCATCGGCCCGCCTTTGATCAGCGAGCCCGCGACGAAGACGAGCGGAATGACGAGCAGGATGAACGCCGCCCATCCCCATGACCCGCGCCACATGAGCAGGCGCGACAGGAAGGCCCGGACGCCCGACACTCCGCCATGCAGGTAGACGACCCCGAAGGCCGCGATGGCCGGCGACCACGTGGCCAGGAAGAACAGTGGGTGCGATCCGCTGATCTCGCCGAAGAGGCCTGCTGCAAGGTCCGGGGCGACGATATAGCTCCCTATCACGCCCCAGGTGATCAGGAAGGTCACGGACAGAAAAAGAACGAGGGCCGAGGAGGGTATCCGTCTCGAAGCAGGCGGATTTGGCATCACTGGCATTGCGAAGCACTCCACGGATCGAGAAGACCCTCCGGCACAGTTAACACATCTTGGGCAACGAGGCGCCGATTCGCCTAATCATGCTGCGTTGAGCTGCTGGGATAATCACCGGAAGCGCTCCTGACACGGCACCGCTACGCATCAACGCTTTCCGATGAATGCCAACAAACAGGAGTTTACGCTGCAGAGCGTTCGCTCCCAGTCCCTTCCGCTCCGCCAACGCGACCCGGATCGAACCTTTCGAACGTCGTACGACCGTTCCGGTTTCTACTCGGCGCGCTGACCGGTTCAACTGGCGACGGCAGAGAAGCCCAGGAAATTCAGGACCGCAGCTGCTGCCCAGAATGGCGTGAAGATGATGCCCACGTTGCGCCCGTTGCGGGAAATCCGTGGATGATGGCCCAGCAATTGCACGCCCGCATGGTTGACGTTCACCAGCGCGAAGAGGGCCGCCATGATGCCGAAGACCAGGTGCAGGGCATGGCGATCGGCCAGGGGCAGCGTCAGCCCGTAGATGACGCCAGCCGCCACGGCGATGAAGGCAAGGGCGCCCTGTCGTTGCTCGAACAGCATCAGGAAGATGTAGTCGGCGCCCGCGGGGTTTTTGTCCTTGGGTGCAGCCTCGAGGGCCGCGTCCAGCATGGCGATCTGGTCGTCTTGGGTGAGGGCCTTGGCGGGGAGCGGCAGGCCGGGGGCAAAGAACGGCAACACCCAGTTCACGACCCAGCGCGCCCCGAGGGGGCGGACGATTTCGACTGCGTGGACCAATGCGGGCGCAAGGCACAGGAGCAGGCCCAGGGTGGAGGCAAAAGACGTCGACATTCGGCATGCTCCTTGAGATCGGGGAACGGGACGAAAAGGCCCGGCCACGATCGACGCGGCCGGGCCCTTGTCCGTCACTCGGCGGTCAGCTGCGCGATAGCGCCGGTCCAGTCCTCGAGGTGGTAGGTGAGCGTGATGCGCCCGTCCTCGACCG
>CAZPOK010000444.1:0-1681 GCA_964587905.1 uncultured Rhodobacterales bacterium
TGATGGTGCTGCCGCCCACGCCCTACGACGCCTGCGAGAAGGTCAGCACCCGGGCGACCTCGATCTCGATGGTGCGCTACCGCGGCAACGACTATTCGGTCCCGGTTGCCTATGCCCATCACGAGGTCCAGGTTCGGGGCTATGTCGGCGAGGTCGTGATCGGCGCCGGGACCGACGTGGTCGCCCGACACGAACGGTCCTACGACAGGGCCGACATGATCTTCGATCCGCTGCACTTCCTGCCGCTTCTGGAGAAGAAGACCGGAGCCCTCGACCAGGCAGCGCCGCTTCAGGGTTGGGAACTGCCCCAGGAGTTCCTCACGCTGCGCCGGTTGCTTGAGGCCCGGATGGGCAAACCCGGCAAGCGCGAGTACGTTCAGGTTCTGCGGCTCCTCGAGACCTTCGAGATGGACCATGTCCATGGCGCCGTCCGGCAGGCCCTCGACCTTGGTGCGATCGGCTATGACGCGGTCAAGCACCTGGTGCTCTGTCGCATCGAGCGGCGTCCGCCACGGCTCGACCTCGACTGCTATCCCTATCTGCCCCGGGCGCGGGTCGAGACCACAAAGCCGTCGAGCTACCTCAGGCTGATGTCCGGGGCGGCTTCATGAGCGAGGCGCCGCAGGTACTGCTCCAGCACCACCTCAGGAAGCTCAAGCTGCCCACCTTCCAGTCCGAGCATGCCAAGCTTGCCCGGCAGTGTGCGGCCGAGGGCAAGGATCATGTCCAGTACCTGCTGCGGCTCTGTGAACTCGAGCTGATCGAGCGGGAACGGCGGATGATCGAGCGCCGCATCAAGGCCGCGAAGTTCCCGGCGACCAAGAGCCTCGACAGCTTCGACTTCATGGTGATCCCGTCTCTCAACAAGGCGCTGACCATGGAGTTGGCACGCTGCGAGTTCATCGACCGCCGGGAGAATGCCATCGCTCTGGGACCGAGCGGCACGGGCAAGACACACGTCGCCCTCGGGCTCGGTCTGGCCGCCTGCCAGAAGGGCCGGAAGGTCGGCTTCACCACCGCCGCGGCCCTGGTCCACGAACTCATGGAGGCTGTTGACGATCGCAGGCTCCAGCGCCTCCAGAAGAGCCTTGCCACCCATGACCTGTTGATCATCGACGAGCTTGGCTTCGTGCCGCTCTCCAAGACCGGCGCCGAGCTGTTGTTCGAGGTCATCTCCCAGCGCTACGAGCGCGGCTCGATCATCATCACCTCGAACCTGCCCTTCGACGAATGGACCGAGGTCTTCGGATCGGAGCGCCTGACCGGCGCCATCCTCGACCGCCTGACGCACCACGTCCACATCCTCGAGATGAACGGCGAGAGCTTCAGGCTACGCGAGAGCCGAAAGCGCAATCCCTGAACCCAATCCACGCAGTTCGCCTTGAACTGGCCTTCGGCCAGTGCGCCTTGGCACGCGTCAGGTATTTGGGGACCACGCGCGCCAAGGCGCGGGTCAGACCCGACCAATGGGAACTATCACGCCGGTGCATTGACCAATCTTGCTCCGGGATTGACACGGTGGACCTGGTGCCGAGGGCCTGGTGCCGGGAGATCGCGGGGCCGGGAGACCTGGGCCGAGGGCGATTCTCGTGGGCGTTGAACTGGTGGCCGGGCGTCCCTGGAGATCGCGCGGCCAGGAGATCGCGGGGCCTGGTTTCAACGTGGGCGAGACCTGGGGCCT
>CAZPOK010000445.1:0-1681 GCA_964587905.1 uncultured Rhodobacterales bacterium
GAGGATCATCAGGTCGGCCCAGGAGATCTTGTTGCCGTACTTCTGCTTGATCGGCCACAGCAGGCGCCGGGCCTTGTCGAGGTTGGCATTGTCGGGCCATGAATTGAGCGGCGCGAAGCGCTGCGACCCCGATCCGGCGCCGCCACGACCGTCGCCCGTCCTGTAGGTGCCGGCGGAATGCCAGGCCATCCGGATGAAGAGCCCGCCGTAGTGGCCGTAGTCCGCCGGCCACCAGTCCTGGCTGTCGGTCATCAGCGCGGTGAGATCCTTCTTGATCTCGCGAAGATCCAGCCTCTGAAAGTCGTCACGGTAGTCGAAGCCCTTGCTCATCGGGTTCCCGATGGGCGGATTCTGGTGAAGAATCCTGATGTTGAGCTGGTTCGGCCACCAGTCGCGATTCGAGCGGGTGCCGAACGAGGTATGCATCACCGGGCACTTGCCGGCGGACGCGTCGTTTCCATCCATGTTACTCTCCGTTTTCTGCTTGGGGCGTTGAACCGGTTTCCCCGCCGAGCGTCAATGTATCGGCACGGGACCGACCGGCCTTCGAAAATGTCACGCGCACCGTCTGCCACGCGCATCCGCGTGGCCCGCTCCGGTGAACCGCGTGGCGCGACGATTCGTGCATCGAGGGGTCTCCGGATTTTCTGGAACAATTCTAACAAAGACCGTCGATTAGATTAAGTTGAATCTCCTGATTGCAGCTATAAGATTCTCTTATGGCAAACATGACCATCAAGCAGCTCCGCTACTTCGACGCCCTCGCGCGCCACGGGCATTTCGGACGTGCCGCCGAAACCTGTGCAATCTCCCAGCCAGCCCTTTCGATGCAGATCCGGGAACTCGAGGAATCGCTGGGCGCCCCGCTCTTCGAGCGCGGCGCCCGGCGAGCCCGACTGACCGGTCTCGGGGAAGAGTTCGCCTCCCGCGCGAGGGAGATCCTGAGGTCCGTCGACGAACTCTCCGATCTCGCGCGGACGTCGCAGGACCGGCTCGCGGGGCGTCTGCGCATCGGGGTCATCCCCACCGTCGCGCCCTATCTCCTGCCGGCGATCATCGGCGATCTGATGCACCTCCACGCGGGTCTCGATATCCGTCTTCGGGAAACCGTGACGCCCCGGCTCATCGACGAGCTCGCCGAAGGACGCCTCGACACCGCGATCGTCGCCCTGCCGGTGTCCGAGCCCGCCTTCACCGAGGTCGCGCTCTTCTCGGAAGCCTTTGTCCTCGTTCGTCCCGGCGACGACGCCGGAAAGCCCGTTCCGAACGCGGAGACGCTGCGCGAGATGCGCCTCCTCCTGCTCGAGGAAGGACACTGCTTCCGCGACCAGGCGCTGTCATTCTGCAAGATGACCTCGAGCCGCCCCCGCGAACTCCTGGACGGCAGCTCTCTCTCGACGCTCGTCCAGATGGTCGGAGCGGGCATCGGCGTGACGCTCATCCCCGAGATGGCCGTCCCGGTCGAGACGCGATCCGCCTCCGTTTCGCTCGCCCGCTTTCCCGATCCTCAGCCCTCGCGCACGATCGGCATGATCTGGCGGACATCGAGCCCTCTCGCGCCCGAGCTCGGGCGGATCGCCGAGATCGTTCGCGGGTCGGCCGGAAAGACGTATTCCCGTAAAGACGGCGCCGGAGCCGATGTCGCCCCTGCGGGGTGACCCGTGCAGGCCGTCAGGAATTG
>CAZPOK010000446.1:0-1679 GCA_964587905.1 uncultured Rhodobacterales bacterium
GGCGTTCTCCCCACCCCCGAAGGGGGTGGCTTTCACCCCCACAACTTCGGATGACCCGTAAGAGCCTGCGAGAATTGAGAATTTCGAAGTCGGGAAGCCCGCTGGGCGCCTGCACCTTCCCAACTTGAAACTGCGCAGTCGGGTGGGCGGCATCGCAACGGCGCGCAGGTAGTTGGGAAAGGCCTTCCCAACTTGAACCTGCGTGCCGGGCCGAAGCCGCGCGGGCCGGTGCGCAAGCAGTTGGGAACGGCTTTCCCAACTCTCCCAACTTGAAGCTGCGTGGTTCTGCGCAGGGCCGGTCCGTCATGCCTCGACCTCCGGATAGACCCAGACGGCGGGGTTCTCGACGGGCAGCGCGGCGCCGCTCTGCGGGCATTTGTAGGTGCTGGGCAGGACGGGGATGCGCGCCGGCCGGACCTCCCCGGTCTCGGGGTCGACCTCCTCCTCGCCGGTCGGGAACAGCATGCCCTCGACGCAGAGATAGCCGAACCGGGAGGTGGAGCGCGGCAAACCGAACGGGCTGCCGTCGCGGACGAACTTGATGTCGCCCTTCGTGGCCAGCACGCCGATGCGGTCGCGGATCGTGTCCTTGCCGCCGAGGCCCGCCCTGTTCTCGTAGCTCTCGGCGAAGCTCAGCGCGGTATAGAGCTTCCCGCGCGCGGCCTCGTCGAGCAGGAGCTGGAGGATCACGTCGCGCTTGCGCAGCCGCTCGGCGTCGAGCTTCTCCCCGAAATCGCGGCGCACGATGCGCTCGCCGGAGGGATCGAGCTCCACCCATCCGCCGTCGCGCTTGTCGATCAGCTTTGCGGGCAGCGCGGGCCCGTTGCGCAGCTCGATCTCGAGGCGCCGCTCGGGGCGCTCCTCGTCCGGGCGGTGCAGGATCAGACCGGAGGTGTAGAACCCGCGCAGCGCGCTCGCCCCGGAGAGCGCCAGGAACGGGTCCTCCCGCAGCTGGGTCTTGCCGAGCTTGCGCGTGTGGTGGGCGAGGATCACGCCGCAGTCGGGGTTGACCGCCTCGCGCAGCGGCTCGACCCGCTCCTGCAGGAAGAACATCATCGCGGCGTTGTCGTTCTCGCCGCCGCCATCCGCGCCGCCGTCGAACAGGTTGCGGATGGGGTCGATGCAGAGGATGTCGACCGGCGGATCGGCGAATGCCCCGCGCACCGCCTCGATCACCCGCGGCAGGCCATTGGCATCGAGCAGGAGCTTGAGCTTGGGCGTGGCGACGAACCCGTCGCGCGCCGCGGCGAGCAGATGCGGCTCCAGGCGCAGCGCCTGCAGGCGCTCGCGCAGGTAGTGATACTGGATCTCGGCCTGCAGGTAGAACACGCGCAGCGGCCGGGGCGGCGCGAAGCCGAGGAAGGGCGCGCCGGCCGCCATGTGGACCAGCCAGGAGATCAGGAAGTCGCTCTTGCCGACCTTGGGCGCGCCGCCCAGCACCATCAGGCCGCCGGGCGTCAGCACGCGCGGGGCGATGATGTCCTCGGGCATCGGGCTGGTGTCGTCGAGCAGCGCGCCCAGCGTGAAGGCCTCGACCATCGGGGCGTGCCGCGCGGCCTGCGGCGGGCCGTTGCGCTCGACATGCAGCGCCCAGAGCCGCTCGGTCTCGCGCGCGAGCCGGTCCAGCGGCCAGGACGGGCGCAGCATCGCGGCGTTGTAGCCGCAGATCGCCTCCCAGC
>CAZPOK010000447.1:0-1674 GCA_964587905.1 uncultured Rhodobacterales bacterium
TGTATGAAACCTGCCTCAATAACTTAACGCCGGCCTCGTGCCGGCGTTTTTTTTGTTCCGAGCTTCTCGATCCGAGGGCTTTCGAAGCGCCGTTCCCGCGACTTCCGCCGGTCAACCGTCCCCCTGTCTTTTGCAGCCGCGGCATGTAGACTTGCCGCGACCGCAAACGAGGAGGAAGGACATGGCCCTCACCGGCAAGACCGCCGTCATCACCGGATCGAATTCCGGAATCGGGCTCGGAATCGCGAAGGAGCTTGCGAGGGCCGGAGCGGACGTGGTGCTCAACAGCTTCACCGACCGCGACGAGGACCACGCGCTGGCCCGCGAGATCGCGGAGGAGACCGGTGTGACCGCGCGGTACATCCGCGCCGACATGTCGAAGGCCGGGGAGTGCCGGGCGCTGATCGACCAGGCGGGCGCCTGCGACATCATCGTCAACAACGCCGGCATCCAGCACGTGGCCCCGATCCCCGAGTTCCCGGCCGAGAAATGGGACGCGGTCATCGCGATCAACCTGTCCTCGGCCTTCCACACCACCGCCGCCGCGCTGCCGGTGATGCGCAAGGCGGGCTGGGGCCGGGTGATCAACGTGGCCTCCGCCCACGGGCTCACGGCCTCGCCCTTCAAGTCGGCCTACGTCGCGGCCAAGCACGGCGTCGTCGGGCTGACCAAGACCACGGCGCTCGAGACGGCCGAGGAGGACATCACCGCGAACGCGATCTGCCCCGGCTACGT
Organism: uncultured Rhodobacterales bacterium; assembly: GCA_964587905.1. GTDB lineage: Bacteria > Pseudomonadota > Alphaproteobacteria > Rhodobacterales > Rhodobacteraceae > DAINOF01. Next base: position 736 of record CAZPOK010000447.1, read on the forward strand.
GCTGACGCCGATCATCGAGTCGCAGATCCCCGACCAGATGAAGACCCACGACATGACCCGCGAGCAGGTGATCCGCGACGTGATGCTCGTCCGTCAGCCGTCGAAGGATTTCGTGACGGTCGAACAGGTCGCGGGCACGGCGGTCTTCCTCTGCTCGGACGCCGCCGCCCAGATCACCGGCACGACGATCAGCGTCGACGGCGGCTGGACGGCGTTGTGACGGATCGGCGTGTGTCCGTCCGGGGCGGCCTGTGACCCGCCGGATCAATCTCGCGCTCCAGGGCGGCGGCGCGCACGGCGCCTTCACCTGGGGCGTTCTCGACCGCCTGCTCGAGGAGGAGGACATCGAGATCGCCGGGATTTCCGGCACATCGGCGGGCGCGCTCAACGGCGCGGCGCTCAAGGCAGGCCTGGTTGACGGCGGGGCCGAGGGCGCGAAGGCCAATCTCGACTGGCTCTGGGCGCAGGTCGGCGCGATCCACGACCTTCGGATGACGCATTGGATGCAGGCGCTCTTCCCCGGTCCGGCCGCCGTGACCAGCGCGATCGAAGCCTCGCTTCCATTCAATCTCGCCGACACCCTGAGCCGCGTGGTGTCGCCCTACAGCTACGGCCCGTTCTACCGCAATCCGCTCGAACGGATCGTCGAGCGCTTCGACTTCGGCCGGGTCTGCGCCCACACCGGTCCGGCGCTTTTCATCTCGGCCACGAACGTGCGGACCGGCAAGATCCGGGTCTTCGAATACGAGGAGATCTCGACCGACGTCATTCTCGCAAGCGCCTGTCTCCCCACGGTATTCCAGGCGGTCGAGATCCGCGATCCGAAGTCGGGCGAGGTCGAGGCCTTCTGGGACGGCGGCTACACCGGCAACCCCGCGCTCTTTCCGCTGTTCGATCCCGGGCTGCCCGACGACATCGTGATCGTGAACATCAACCCGC
>CAZPOK010000448.1:0-1659 GCA_964587905.1 uncultured Rhodobacterales bacterium
ACGAGGCTCCAGCGGTCCATCTGCGCCTGGTTGATCTGCTGGACGCCGGTGTAGAGGCCCGTCGTGTCGCCGAGACCCACGGTATTCGCCGTGGCGAAGAGCCGGAAGTACTTGTGCGGCGTGATGATCTCGTTCTGGTCGAGCAGCGTGAGCTTGCCGTCGTGCTCGAGCACGCGCTGGATCACGAACATCACGTCGGGGCGGCCGGCGTCGTATTCGTCGAAGACGATGGCCGTCGGGCTCCGCAGCGCCCAAGGCAGGATGCCTTCCTGGAACTCGGTCACCTGAACGCCCTCGCGCAGCTTGATCGCATCCTTGCCGATCAGGTCGATCCGGCTGATGTGGCTGTCGAGATTGACGCGGACGCAGGACCAGTTGAGCCGCGCCGCCACCTGTTCGATATGGGTCGACTTGCCGGTGCCGTGGTAGCCCTGGATCATGACGCGGCGGTTGTGCGAGAACCCCGCCAGAATGGCGAGGGTGGTGTCGGGGTCGAACTTGTAGGTGGTGTCGATCTCGGGCACCCGATCCGTCCGGTTCGCGAACCCCCGGATCACCATGTCGGTGTCGATCCCGAAGACCTCCCGGACCGAGATGTCCTCGGTAGGTTTCGCGTTCGGATCCATCGTGCCGTCGGCCATGCTGCGTCCTTCCGTTCTCCCCGCGAGGGCATCGGGCGTGTGGTGCAACATATCCCCGGCAAGGGCAAGGGGAAGGGGGTCAGCCCGCTCCGATCCGCCGGCGCCCCAGAAGCCGCAGCGTGAGGTTCCGTCCCGCGACCATCGGCGGGTAGAGAACCCGGGCGAGAGAGGGGCGGCGGAACAGCGCCCGCATCAGCCGGTTGAACGCGCCGGACTGCGTCGTGAGGAGCGCCAGAGCCGTCATCGCCGCGTCCCCGTGATAGAGCCGGCCATCGAGTTTCACGACCATGCCCCGGTCGAGGTCGAGCCCGGCGGCACGCGCCTCGTCGACCTCGGGTCCGCCCTCCCGCGCGTCGACGAGCCGCACCGGCCCCGCGCTCTCGCGGAGCCGGGTCATCCGCACGTAGGCGGCGCAAAAGGGGCATTCGCCGTCGTAGACGATGACCGGGCCTGGCGCGGTGTCGCTCATGGCTGCGATCATAGGCGCGCAGGCAGCGCGGGAAAGCCCCGACCTGCCCGGATAGACCGCGGGTTTACGCGGGCAGCCTCGAATAATCCCCGGGTTTATTGGCGTGTGCGGGCGGAGCGGTATGACATCCTCGCGAAACGACGGCGGAGGCTGAAGCATGGGGATCGCGACGCGGGACTGGACGACGCGGCTGGCGGACTGGGCGGCGACGCCGGTGAGCATCCAGTCGCTGGCGGCGGTGCGGATCCTCTTCGGCGCGATCCTGGTCTGGGACTGCTACCGGTACTTCAAGTACGACCGGATCTACCGCTACTACGTGGAGCCCGACTGGACCTTCCCCTATTTCGGCCTCGACGTCATCCGGCCGCTGCCCGAGCCCTTCATCTACTTCGCCTGGGGCCTCGTCGGCGTCTTCGCCTTCCTCGTGATGCTGGGGCTGTTCTACCGCGCCGCGATCTGGGGCTTCGTTCTCGTCTTCGGCTACTTCTTCCTGCTCGACAAGGCGCAGTACCTCAACCACAACTACATGGTCCTGCTCTACGCGATCCT
>CAZPOK010000449.1:0-1643 GCA_964587905.1 uncultured Rhodobacterales bacterium
CGGACTACGAAAGCTGCGGTCTCGCAGGGAAGGTTTCTGGAGGCGCGCGGGCGTTTTGCCAACCGTACTTCGGAGGTGATCTCGTTTTCGTTCTTGCATCTGTAGAGGAGAGCTTTCACTTCTTCTTTTTTGGCGGCTGAACTTTGCGTTCTCCGCCTCGAGCGCCTTCAGCCGCTTTGCGTTGCTCGCCTCCATGCCGCGGCACTTCTTCCACCAAGTGTAATATATAACGTCGCCGAACTAATCCCATGGCGCCTGCACATCTCATCTATCGGTAGTGTCAAAGATCTTTCGCACATTTTCTCAGGCGACGGCTCCGTGGGTTGAGGTTTGCTCCGCGTAGAGCGGGTCCATGTTCATGTATTTGCGTGTCGACCATTGGCTGCCGGCGATGTGACGCAGACGCGCCGCTGCCAGGTTCAAGCAGCTTTGCCCGTCCGGGAATGCGCCTACGACGCGGGTGCGGCGGCGGATTTCCTTCATGATGCGCTCCAGTGGGTTGTTGGTCCTGATCTTCAGCCAATGGCTGTCGGGGAAGCTGTAGTAGCTCAGCGTCTCGTCGATATGCGTCTCGATCAGCTCGGCCGCCTTCCCCAACTTCTGGCGGCGCATGTCCTCCACGACGGTGGCGGCCTTCTCCTGCGCCGCTTGGCGGCTTTCCTGGGCGTGGATCGCCTTCAGCATGTGGCTGATCTCGCGCACCTTTGTCGAGGGCACATGGCTGAACACATTGCGGTAGAAATGCACCATGCAGCGCTGCCAGCGCGCGTCCGGCAGATAGTCCGCAATACTCTCGACGAGGCCGCGGCAGGCGTCCGAGATGATCAACTGCACGCCGCTGAGGCCGCGATCAACCAGGTGGCGCAGAAAGGCCGACCAGCCGGACTTGTCCTCCTTGGCGCCTTCACAGATGCCCAATATCTCGCGATATCCTTCGGAATTGACGGCGCTCGCCACCAGCAGCGAGACATTGCGCACCTCGCCTGCCCATGTCCGCTTCATGACGATCCCGTCGAGATAGAGATACGGGTGCTCGCCCTCGATCGGTCGGTTCCGCCATTCCTCGATCTTGGCGTAGATCTTCTTGTTGAGGTTCGACACCGTGCCCGGGCTCACGCGGGTGCCCCACAGCGCCTCGGTGATATCCTCGACACGCCGCACCGACACGCCCGCCAGATACATCTCTATCAGCGCCTCCTCGACCGAGCTTTCCCGGCGCCGGTAGCGCTCGATGATCGCGGTTTCAAAGGTCTGGCGCCGCAGCTTCGGCACCTTCAGCTTCACCTCGCCGGCCTTGGTGTGCAGCGCCCGTTCATAGCTGCCCGCGCGCGTGTCCTTGCGGCCTTCGTTGCGCTCATAGCGCCCTGCGCCACACAGCTGATCGGCTTCGGCGTCAAGCATCGCATTCAGTGCCTCTTCGACCGTCCCGCGCACCATCTCGCCAAGGTGATCCCGGATCCGGCCCTCATCGATCTGGATCACCTGACCCATCGCACCGTCCTTCTTCTCGTCAGCCATCCTTTCGCTCCTTCCGTCACTGTAGAAGGAGCCGTCAAATCTGAAAGTGCGAAAGATTCTTTACGTTATCCCAGCATCAAGTCCCTCGCGAAGACGGGCTCTCGCTACCCCGCGGGCGGAGAAGG
>CAZPOK010000450.1:0-1633 GCA_964587905.1 uncultured Rhodobacterales bacterium
GGATCCCCTGACCGCCGCAAGAGGGGCCGATGTTCCTGAACTCACTCTCCGGGCGCTTTCTGATCCTGACGGTCGTGTTCGTCATGATCGCCGAGGTGCTGATCTTCGTGCCCTCGGTGGCGCGCTACCGGGAGGACTATCTGCTCGCCCGGCTGGAACGGGCGCAGATCGCGTCGCTCTCGCTTCTGGCCAACGACATGATCAACGCCGAACTCGAGCGGGAGCTTCTCGAGAACGCGGGTGTGATGAACGTCGTGCTGCGCCGGGACGAGGTGCGCCAGCTCGTGCTGTCCTCGCCGATCCCGCAGCCGATCGCGTCGACCTTCGATCTGCGCGATCCCGGGGCGCCCGAACTCATCGTCGACGCCCTGTCCCGGCTTGCAGACCCGGAGGACCGGGTGATCCGGGTGATCGGCAACCCGGTGCAGGACGCGGGGCTCCTGATCGAGGTGACGATGGAGACGGCGCCGCTCCGCGCGGCGATGATCGACTACGGACTCCGCATCCTCCTGCTGTCGGCCGTGATCTCTGTCTTCACGGCCATGCTTCTGTTCCTCGCGGTCCGGATGCTTCTCGTCAAGCCGATCCGCGGGGTGGTCGAGGCGATGAAGAGCTATGCCGAGGCGCCAGAGGACGCCCGGCGGATCATCGAGCCATCGGCCGGCGTCACCGAACTCCGCGAGGCCGAGACCGCGCTCCGGTCCCTCCAGACCGACCTCACCAACGCGCTGCGCCAGAAGGAGCGGCTGGCGCAGTTGGGCGGCGCCGTGGCGAAGGTGAGCCACGACCTGCGGAACATCCTGACCTCGGCGCAGCTCTTCGCCGACCGGATCGAGACGAGCGCCGATCCGGCGGTCAAGCGGATGGCGCCGAAGCTTCTGAACTCGATCCGCCGCGCGGTGAACCTGACGGAGGCCACGCTCGCCTTCGGCAAGGCGGAGGAGCCGCCGCCGCAACTCGCGCGGGTCCCGCTGGTGAGCGTCGTGAACGACGTCATCGAGAGCGAGCGACTCGCGACGGGCGACGGGGACATCAGCTTCAGCGAGGACGTTCCCGGCGGCCTGATGCTTCGCTGCGATCAGGAGCAGATCTACCGGGTCCTCACCAACCTCGTCCGGAACGCGCGCCAGGCGATCGCGGCGAGCGGAAAGGGCGGGGAGATCCGCGTACAGGCGAGCGAGAGCGACACCGAATGGGTGATCACGGTCGAGGACACCGGCCCCGGTCTGCCTCCGAAGGCGCGGGAGCACCTGTTCCGTCCGTTTCAGGGAGGCACGCGGAAGGAGGGAACGGGCCTCGGACTCGCCATCGCGGCGGAGCTCGTCCGCGGGCACGGCGGGCGGCTGGAGCTGCTCCACACCGGGCCTGAAGGGACGGGATTCGCGGTGCGCCTGCCCAAGATGGTCGTCGCCCTCGGGGCGGCGGCGGAGTAGAAAACGGCCCTTGCATTGCCGCGCCCGGATCGTTAAGTCGCCCTTGCTCGCGCGCTGGTAGCTCAGTTGGATAGAGTACTTGACTACGAATCAAGGGGTCGGGGGTTCGAATCCTCCCCAGCGCGCCATTTTCCCAACTAAAACCTAACGAAATCAGTTGGTTGACTGTGGTTTTGCCATGTGTGAGGTGACACATGGAG
>CAZPOK010000451.1:0-1625 GCA_964587905.1 uncultured Rhodobacterales bacterium
CTCGCGCGCATCCGCAATTTCTCCATCGTGGCCCATATCGACCACGGCAAGTCGACGCTCGCCGACCGGCTGATCCAGCTCACCGGGACGGTGGCCGAGCGCGACATGAAGGACCAGCTTCTCGACGCCATGGACATCGAGCGCGAGCGCGGCATCACCATCAAGGCCAACACCGTGCGCATCGACTATCCCGCGCGGGATGGCCACACCTACACCCTCAACCTCATCGACACCCCCGGCCACGTCGACTTCGCCTACGAGGTCTCCCGCTCGATGCAGGCGGTCGAGGGGTCGCTGCTGGTGGTCGATGCGTCACAGGGGGTGGAGGCGCAGACGCTCGCCAACGTGTACCAGGCCATCGACGCCGACCACGAGATCGTGCCGGTGCTCAACAAGGTCGACCTCCCCGCGGCCGAGCCAGACCGCGTGAAGGAGCAGATCGAGGATGTGATCGGGCTCGACGCCTCGGACGCTGTCATGATCTCCGCCAAGACCGGACTCGGCATTCCCGACGTGCTCGAGGCCATCGTCCACCGCCTGCCGCCGCCCCGGGGCGACCGCGATGCGCCGCTGAAGGCCATGCTCGTCGATTCCAAGTACGATCCGTATCTCGGCGTGGTCGTCCTGATCCGTGTCATCGACGGCGTCATCAGGAAGGGCGACCGCATCCGCATGATGAAGACCGGCGGGCTCTACCAGATCGACAAGCTCGGCGTGTTCAAGCCCGCGATGGTCGACATCGGCGAACTCGGACCGGGCGAGATCGGCTTTCTCACGGCGTCGATCAAGCAGGTCCGCGACACCCGCGTGGGCGACACCATCACCCACGAGAAGAAGCCCTGCGCCCAGGCGCTGCCCGGCTTCAAGCCCTCGATCCCGGTGGTGTTCTGCGGCCTCTTCCCCGTCGACGCCAACGATTTCGAGGATCTGCGGGATTCGATCGAGAAGCTGGCGCTCAACGACGCCTCCTTCACCTTCGAGATGGAGACTTCGGCCGCGCTCGGCTTCGGCTTCCGCTGCGGGTTTCTCGGCCTGCTGCACCTCGAGGTGATCCGCGACCGGATCGAACGCGAGTACGACATCGACCTCATCACCACCGCGCCCTCGGTGGTCTATCACGTCCACATGAAGGGCGGGGAGATGCGCGAGCTGCACAACCCCGCCGACATGCCCGACCTGACGCATGTCGACCACATCGAGGAGCCGCGGATCAAGGCCACGATCCTCGTCCCCGACGACTATCTCGGCGACATCCTGAAGCTCTGCCAGGACCGCCGCGGCATCCAGCTCGACCTCACCTATGCGGGGAGCCGGGCGATGGTCGTCTACGACCTGCCGCTCAACGAGGTGGTGTTCGACTTCTATGACCGGCTGAAGTCGGTGACGAAGGGTTATGCCAGCTTCGACTACCAGATGATCGGCTACCGCGAGGACAACCTCGTGAAGATGCAGGTGCTGGTGAACGACGAACCCGTGGACGCGCTGTCGATGATGGTCCACCGCGACCGGGCCGAGATGCGCGGCCGCGCGATGGTGGAAAAGCTCAAGGAGCTGATCCCGCGCCACATGTTCAAGATCCCGATCCAGGCGGCGATCGGCGGCAAGGTCATCGCGCGCGAGACGCT
>CAZPOK010000452.1:0-1604 GCA_964587905.1 uncultured Rhodobacterales bacterium
GAGGGGTTTGCATTCTATGACGGTGAAGATCGGCTCGTCCTTTGCAACACCCGCTATCAGGATTTCCTGGGCGACCCAGGCGGCGTCTTCGTCCTGCCCGGCCGTTACGCTCGCGAGATTGCCGAGGATGCGCCGCCGGGGTCAGGACTACGTCTTCAGGCCAATCAGGGTCATCGCGACGCTTCGGGACCGTCGCGATCCTCCAGAGACCGGAAGCTGAAGGACGGCCGCTGGGTCCAGATCGACAAGCGGCGGACGACTGATGGGGGTTCGGTTGTCGTGTATTCCGACATCAGCGAACTGAAGCAGAGGGAGTCGGAAATCACACGGGCCAAGGAACAGGCCGAAGCGGCGAACGAGGCGAAGAGCTCCTTCCTGGCCACCATGAGCCATGAAATCCGTACGCCTCTGAACGGGATCATGGGGATGAGCAGCCTGCTCGCCTCGACGGACCTTGACGCGGAGCAGCGCGAATTTGCGACCACGATCGGCGACGCGGCCGACACGCTCTTGACGATCATCAACGACATTCTTGACTTCTCGAAAGTCGAGGCCGGAGCTCTCGACCTTGAGGAACTGGAGATCGATCTTGTCGAGACGATTGAATCAGCGGTGGAACTGGTCATGCCCAAGGCCGACGAGAAGGGCATCGAACTCGCCTGCCAGATTGCGACGGATGTCCCGCGTGGTGTGGTGGGCGACCCGACCCGACTGAAGCAGGTGTTTCTGAACCTGTTGAACAACGCCGTGAAGTTCACCGAAGAGGGCGAAGTCCTTCTTGCTGTCGGCCTGGCGAAGTCCAAGCCTGCAGACGCCGGGACGGTCCGGATCGATTTCGCGGTCCGCGACACCGGGATCGGCATACCGGCCGACCGCATGGACCGGTTATTCCGGTCCTTCAGCCAGGTAGATGCGTCGACGACACGCCGATACGGCGGCACCGGACTTGGGCTCGCCATCAGCCAGCGTCTTGTGGAAAAGATGGGAGGGGAGATTGAGGTCGAAAGTGAACCCGGGCGTGGCTCGACCTTTTCCTTCTCGCTGCCGATGCGCCGCTGCGCGTTGCCGGATCTGACAGACCGGCGCGCGCGCATCGAAACGCTCCGAGGCAAGACGGCACTTGTCGTGGACGACAACCAGACAAATCGCCAGATTATCGACGAGCGGCTCCGAGCCTGGGACATGAAACCGGAGGTCATCGAGGCGCCGGACAAAGCACTTGCTCGGCTTCAAAGCGGGCCTGCGTTCGATGTCGTCATCATCGACTACAAGATGCCGGGCATCAATGGCCTTGAACTTGCCAATCGGGTGCGCGCTGGCTTGGGAGAAAGCGCGCCGCCGATGATCCTGTTCACCTCCCTTACGCCCGCCGAGCCTGGCTTCTGGACCGAGATCCGGCAAGCCGGGTTCGCCGCGGTCATCGCCAAACCCGCGAAATCGGCGCAACTCATCAACGCTCTCGCGACAGCCCTCGGGGGCAAGACGATGCAAAGCCCACTGGGCGCTGGGACCGTCGTCGCCGAGGCACCGGCCGAACACTTGTCCATCCTTCTCGTCGATGACAATCGAATAAATCGCAAGGTGGGGCAGAAGATGCTTGCCAA
>CAZPOK010000453.1:0-1596 GCA_964587905.1 uncultured Rhodobacterales bacterium
CTGTCGGGCCTCGGGCCACGTATCCTGGGACGGCGGGTCGAGTTAGCGGACGGGGACGACACGCTGGATGGCACTGTTAATCTGCACGCCCGCGCCAGCATTCTCGCCGGTGACCTGACTGCGCGCCAGCATGGCGATGCGCCCTATCCGGTGGTGGACGGGATCGCCGTCATCGAGATTTCAGGCGTACTGATCCATCGCGGCGGGTGGATCGGCCAGTCCTCCGGTCAGACGAGCTACGAGGGGATCGCCGCGCAGATCGAGGCGGCAGGTTACGATCCCACGGTCCGCGGCATCGCGCTGGAGATCGACAGCTTCGGCGGCGAAGTTGCCGGCGTCTTCGATCTCGCCGACCGGATCCGCGCGGTGCGGCGCGACAAGCCGGTCTGGGCCTTCGTGGCGGAACACGCCTTCTCCGCAGGCTACGCGCTTGCCTCCCAGGCTGACCGGATCGTGCTGCCGCGCACCGGGGCGCTGGGCAGCATCGGGGTGGTGGTGATGCATGCCGATCTCAGCGGGCAGCTCGATCAGGATGGTGTCCGCGTCACGCTCGTGCACTCCGGCCGCCACAAGATCGATGGCAATCCCTATGCCCCGCTGCCCGAGGCCACGCGCGACGAAATCCAGCGCGAGATCGACGTTCTTCGGTTCCTCTTCGCCGAAACCGTCGCGGCCGGGCGCGCAGGGCGATTGAGCCAGGAGGCCGCCATGGCCACCGAGGCCGCAACCTTCCGCGGGGCTGATGCCGTCGCCGCAGGCCTCGCTAACGAGGTCACGGATCTTGCGCGCGGCTTTGCGGCGTTCCGGCAGCTGGTCGCAGACAGGACGGGCCAGTCGCCAAGCCGTGACAGCGCCCTCACCACACCCCGCTCCTCAACCCACGCCAGACAGGAGGCACGCATGGCCACCGAACACGACGCCGACGACATCCCGCAGGACCTGGAACCAGACGAAATGGACATCGAGGACGATGATGCCGATGTCACCGATGATCCGCTTGCCGGTCCGGCCCCGTCCCCCGCGGCATCGCACCCGCCCGCTACTGCGGCACCAGCGGCGGGCAACCTCGCCGAGATCTCAGCGCAGCTGCGCGAGGCCGCAGCGGAGATCGCCGAGATCGCCGCGCAGGCCGGCCGCCTTGGCATCGCAATCGACGCCGCGAAGGCTCTGCGCGAAGGCACCACCCCCGAAGCCCTGCGCTGCCTCGTCCTCGACCGCGCCAGCGCCGCCGCAGATGCCCGGGACATCGTCGCCGCACCGCCCTCGCCCGTTCTGCCAAGGGCACAGGAAAGTCCCATCGTCGCAGCCGCCAAACGAGCCGCCTCGGCCGGCGCGAAAGGCTGAACCTCAGCCACACCGTCACGCGCCGCCCACCTGATCCCCCGCCGCACCTCCCCGGCGGGGGATTTCTTTTTGCCCCTCGCCCTGGAGTCCTCCCATGTCCGTGCTGACCCAACCGCCCACCATGGGCGACGTCCTCAAATACGAGGTGAACCCGAACTACACCCGTGAGACCGTCACGCTGCTCGCCGGCACCGCTTATCCGGTCGGCGCCGTCCTCGGGCGCATCACCGCCAGCGGCAAGTACAAGCTCGC
>CAZPOK010000454.1:0-1583 GCA_964587905.1 uncultured Rhodobacterales bacterium
GTCCTGCACGGCCCCCGCACGGCGAATTTCGCCGAGGACTACGCGGCTCTCGCCGCCGCCCGTGCCGCCCGGCGCGTCCTGACAGCCGAGCATCTCACCGCAACCCTTGCCGACCCACAGCTCGCCGAAACCGCCGAACGGGCGGCCGTCCTCGCGCTCGAACACGCGGGCGCCGCGCGCGCCCTCGCCCGCCACCTCGTGGAGCTTGTCGCGTGACGCGCGCCTTCCCCACGCCGCGCCTGCGCCTCGCGCTCGCGGCCTACACGGTCCTCTGGACGCTCAGCCTGCCCGTGCTCCTCCTCTACCTCTGGCGGCGCGCACGGAAGGACGCCGACTACGGCCGCCACCTCGGCGAACGCTTCGGCCGCTACTCCGATCCGATCCGCGACACGGTCTGGATCCACGCCGTTTCCATCGGCGAGCTGCGCTCGGCCATCCCCTTGATCCGCGCGCTTCTGGACCGCGGCGAGCGGGTTGTCGTGACGCAGTTCACCCCCGCCGGCCGGCGCGAGACGGCCCGCGTCTTCGCCTCCGAGATCGCCGCGGGCCGGCTGCGCTCCGTCTGGGTGCCTTTCGAATACGGCTGGACCTTCCGCCGCTTCTTCCATGCCTTCCGGCCGAAGTACGGCCTCGTCATGGAGATCGAAATCTGGCCGCGCATGATCATGGCGGCTCGCGCCGCCGGCATTCCGCTTTTCATGTGCAATGCGCAGTACCCGTCAAAGAGCTACACGCGCGACACCACCTCGACCCCCATGCGCGCCGAGCTGATGCGGGGCTTTTCCGGTGCGCTGGTAAAGTCAGCGCTTCAGCGCGATCGCTTCGCGTCGGTCGGCGTCGAAGACATCGTTGTCACCGGAGAGCTTCGCTTCGCCCAGCCAATCCCGGAGGATCAGGTAGCGGCAGGCCTCGCCGCACGCGCCCGCTTTGCGCCCCACCGACGCGTAATCACCATCGCAAGCGCTGTCGCGGGCGAGGACGGCCTCTACCTCGACACCATCCGCGAGATCAGGGCCCGGTATGAGGCGGACGGCTTGCCCGCACCGCTCTTCGTTTACGTCCCGCGTGCGCCGGAACGGTTCGACGAGGTGTCGGACATGCTCGACGCCGCGGGCTTCTCCGTCCTCCGCCGCAGCCAAGCCTTCGACGGCGGGCTCGCACCCTTGGGCGACCCGGCCGCTCCGGACATCCTGCTGGGCGACAGCCTGGGCGAGATGACCTTCTACCTCGCCATGGCCGACACTGTCGTCGTCGGCGGCGGCTTCACGCCAAAGGGCTCCCACAACATCACTGAAGCCCTCGCCCTGCAGAAGCCGGCGATCGTGGGCCCCGAAATCTGGACGATTGAATATCCCGCCGAAGAGGCGATCGCCGCCGGCGTCTGCCGTCGTGTCACCCCCGAGCACCTTGCAAGCGAACTGACCCCCGACGTCCCCGAACCTGCCCCCGAAGCGATCCGCGCCTTCCTCGACGCCCACGCCGGTGCGGTCGAAAAGACGCTCGCGGCCATTCCCCGCCTGATCGAGGGCGCACACGACACTCCTGCTTCCCTCGAACCCAAGGTATCTTCAGGGGGGTGATTG
>CAZPOK010000455.1:0-1581 GCA_964587905.1 uncultured Rhodobacterales bacterium
CCGAGAGCGGATCTAAGGCACAGTCGGCTAAGGGCTCCTAGCTATCTGACCATGTCGCTCAAGGATGGTGGACAAGTGTCCGATACCCTGCTTCCATCGGGGTATCTTATGTAAGGTGGCGAACACTAAAGACCCTCGATGATCTTCCGACATAGCGATCTTCCCGATCCGGCGAACCAAGTGAAGAAGCTAAATCGGCAATCAAACGACGATGAACATGGTCGCGCGCTTGAGCGACCTCCGCCCCTCGATCTCATACTTTCTGGATCCCCGGCACTTTCCCGAAATATTTCTGGAATACTCGAAGAATATCCGCGCTATCGAATTTTTCATGGCGAGATCTTTGAACAGGTTGTCTTCGAATGCCTTCAAAGAGCGGCATATCTTCTCCATCGCATTCGACGCCCGGATAATTTTCTCCAATGGAGTTCCTGACCGCCACCAGTGCGACAGCACCCGAGACTCTTGCAGGTTCCGCGCTGCGGAGATTCTCAATCATTCCACTGCTAATCATGGAGAAAGTCGCCCCATCGTCCATGGCGCACCTCGAAGATGGCTGCAATATTGCGGGAATATTCCGAGAATATCCGCGCTATCGGATTTTTCCATAGCAAGGTCTCGGGGCAGTTCGTGTTCGAACACCTTCGAACACAGACCACCCCCCCCCGCATCTCCTTCCTCTCCTGCTGGCTCCGCCGCTCCACGCCTCTTCGGACCAGATCAACGAGAGATCCACATGCACATCGACCTCGGTGCCTTCGAGCTTGTCGCGCTCTACCTGTTCGCCGTGCTCGCCCTCGCCAACGTCGCCACCGAAATCTGACTCCTGTAGGCTCCTCCCCCTGGGCCTTTGTCGAGTGGCTGACCGCGCATGAACGCCGCATGTGCGGTCAGCCCCCTCTTCCCGGAAGCGGCTGGGGGCACCGCGTTCAACACCTGAAACACTTGCCTCGATAGTATGTTTCAAGGCAGGCAGGGTCATCGCGACGGCGAGATGCGGGTGATCCTGGTTCCGCCGTGATCTCAGGGTTCCTGGCGTTTCCAACCCCTGCTGACCAAGCACCTGCAGCTCCCGACCCCGAACATCTCCTTGGACGCACAGCCTCAACCAATACACCCGTTTTTTCGGGCGCATCATCGATGCAGGAAGAATGAGGAACGTCCGCTTGGCCGATGAGGGGACAACTGAGTGTTTCGGTCAGATGAGCGAGCATGAAACGCTTGAGAGAGGGAGCGTCGATGCTCGCCACCAGGAAAGCCGCCGCGATGATCGGATTCGTCGCAGCCTCATGGGCGATCGTGGGCGCCGCCCAGGGCGCAGAGGACGCGTTCGCTCGTCTCGATGCCGATGGAAGCGAGACAATCACATGGAAGGAGGCCTATCAGGTCCGGATACGAGAGTTCACGGAGATGGATTCCGATGGGAACGGATTCCTCATAGAGGACGAGTTTGTAGGGCCTGCCCGCCCGCTCACCGCTTTCGACTCAGATGAAGACGGCCGGGTGCACATGTCCGAGTTTCTTGGCGGTCACCGGAGCATGTTCGACAGGTTCGACGAGGACGCCAGCGACTCTCTGGAC
>CAZPOK010000456.1:0-1548 GCA_964587905.1 uncultured Rhodobacterales bacterium
CCCTTCAGGGTCTCGTCGGCGCTCGTGAGATGGTCGGTCGTCATTCCGCCCATCAGGCTCGTGAGCTGCTGGTCGAGCGCCCCGAGCGACATCCCCATCTCGCGCACCCGCGCGAGGCCCAGCATCGACATCGTCTTGTAGGTCTCGATCTCGCAGAGCCGCTGCACGATCCGCCCGATCCGCCGCGATCCCGTATCGGGACGGACGAAGACGGCGAAGCGGATGTGGCCCGCCGGATCGATCCGGAAGTCTCCCGCGATCACCGCCGACCGGTCGAGAACGCGGCTCACCGCGAGGCTTTCCGGCACGAACCACTGGGCGATCTTCTCGTAGATGCCGTCGTCGGTCTCGGCCACCTCGACGCGGATCAGCGCCGACGTGATCCGCTTGCCCGGCGCCGCCGCCAGCCACTCCTCGGGGAAGACGCCGAACGTATGGGAATCGAACGGGCGTTCCGCTACCCCCGGTCCGATAACTGTGTAGCTGACGAACTCGGTGTGGCTCTCCCACTTCAGCTTGTGCTTGCCGATCTCGCCGAAATAATGCGTCGCCCCGGGCTGCGGATGCTGGGCGCCGAACCGGTCGAGAAGCGCCAGAAGATGCGCCCGGTCGAGGTCCCGGTCCCGCTGCGCGGCGTCGCTCGGCTGCTTGATGGCGAGATAGGCGGCCCGGCACGGCGCTTCGAGCGCGGGAAACGGCCGGGCGTGCAACTCGTTGGCGAGCTGGTATCGGAGCGGGTGGTCTTCGATCGTGGGCATCGGCGCCGTCCTGCCTGTTGACCGCAACCCTACTCCGATTTCGCCCCAAGTAAACCGGAAATGTCTTGAAAAACCGCCACTTAGCAGCGCACCATGGTATACTGTCCTGCTCCCGGCTTCATCTCGGGCGAAATACTCCGGGGGGCTTGGGGGGCAGCGCCCCCCAACCGGTCGCCGCGCACCCGCGCGGCGACACGCCTCAGATCACTACCACGTCGAGCGGCGGAAAGCCGTTGAAGCCCACCGAGGAATAGCTCGACGTGTAGGCCCCGGTGTTCCGGATCAGCACCCGGTCGCCGGCCTCGAGCGACACCGGCAGCATGACGGGGCGCTTCTCGTAGAGCACGTCGGCGCTGTCGCAGGACGGCCCCGCCATGATGCACGGACCCATCGCGTCGCCGTCGCGCGGCGTCGCGAACTGATAGCGGATCGCCTCGTCGATGGTCTCGGCGAGCCCCGAGAACTTACCGATGTCGAGATAGACCCAGCGGTGCATGTCGCGGTCCGACTTCCGGCTGACCAGCATGACTTCGCAGGCGATCACGCCCGCCTCGGCGACGAGCCCCCGGCCCGGCTCCGCCATGATCCGCTCGACGGCGCCGAAGCGGGCGCGGACGAGTTCCATCACCCGCGTCGCATACGCCGTCGGCGCGTCCACGCTCTCGCCGTAGAAGGCCGGGAAGCCGCCGCCGATGTTGAGGAGGCTCAGTTCATGCCCTGCCGACCGCGCGGCGTCCCAGATCCGCGCCATCTCGTCGAGCGTCACCGCCCACATGTTCGCCCGCTTCGT
>CAZPOK010000457.1:0-1542 GCA_964587905.1 uncultured Rhodobacterales bacterium
ACGCGCAGGACCAGTACGGCATGGACGCCTTCACGGCGAACATCGGCGCCGAGGCGGTCCGGGAAATGCTCGCCGCGATCGACCTCGAGGCCGAGGCCGAGCAGTTGCGCGCGGACCTCGCCGAGGCCACCGGCGAACTGAAGCCCAAGAAGATCATCAAGCGGCTCAAGATCGTCGAGTCCTTCCTCGAGTCGGGCAACCGGCCCGAATGGATGGTGCTGACCGTGATTCCGGTTATCCCGCCGGAACTGCGCCCGCTCGTCCCGCTCGACGGCGGTCGCTTCGCGACGTCGGACCTCAACGACCTCTACCGCCGCGTGATCAACCGGAACAACCGTCTCAAGCGGCTGATCGAGCTGCGGGCGCCCGACATCATCATCCGCAATGAAAAGCGGATGCTGCAGGAATCGGTCGACGCGCTGTTCGACAACGGCCGCCGCGGCCGCGTCATCACCGGCGCGAACAAGCGTCCGCTGAAGTCGCTCTCCGACATGCTCAAGGGCAAGCAGGGCCGCTTCCGTCAGAACCTGCTCGGCAAGCGGGTCGACTTCTCGGGCCGGTCTGTCATCGTGACCGGTCCCGAACTCAAGCTGCACCAGTGCGGCCTGCCCAAGAAGATGGCGCTCGAACTCTTCAAGCCGTTCATCTACTCCCGGCTCGAGGCGAAAGGCCTGTCATCCACCGTCAAGCAGGCGAAGAAGCTCGTCGAAAAGGAACGTCCCGAGGTCTGGGACATCCTCGACGAGGTGATCCGCGAGCACCCGGTGCTGCTGAACCGCGCGCCGACCCTGCACCGTCTGGGCATCCAGGCGTTCGAGCCGATCCTGATCGAGGGCAAGGCGATCCAGCTTCACCCGCTGGTCTGCGCCGCGTTCAACGCCGACTTCGACGGCGACCAGATGGCGGTCCACGTGCCGTTGTCGCTCGAGGCGCAACTCGAGGCGCGCGTCCTGATGATGTCGACGAACAACGTGCTGTCGCCGGCGAACGGCGCGCCGATCATCGTGCCGTCGCAGGACATGATCCTCGGCCTCTACTATACCTCGATGATGCGCGAGGGGATGAAGGGCGAGGGCATGATGTTCTCGACGCCCGAGGAAGTCGAACACGCGCTGAACGCGGGCGAGGTGCATCTGCACACGAAGATCATCGCGCGCGTCAAGCAGATCGACGAGGAAGGTCAGGAAGTCTGGCAGCGCTTCGAGACGACGCCCGGCCGGGTCCGGCTCGGCGCGCTTCTGCCGCTGAACGCCAAGGCGCCGTTCGAGCTGGTCAACCGGCTCCTCCGCAAGAAGGAGGTGCAGCAGGTCATCGACACCGTCTACCGCTACTGCGGCCAGAAGGAGTCGGTCATCTTCTGCGACCAGATCATGGGCCTCGGTTTCCGCGAAGCGTTCAAGGCGGGCATTTCGTTCGGCAAGGACGACATGGTCATCCCGGACCGCAAGTGGACCATCGTCAACACGACCCGCGACCAGGTCAAGGAGTTCGAACAGCAGTACATGGACGGCCTGATCACTCAGGGCGAGAAGTACAACAAGG
>CAZPOK010000458.1:0-1534 GCA_964587905.1 uncultured Rhodobacterales bacterium
TGGTGGCCTCGATCTACGGGATGAACTTCGAGGTGATGCCGGAGTTGTCGTGGCCCTGGGGCTATCCGATGGCCCTGGGCATCATGCTGGCCTCCGCCGTGCTGCCCTACGTGTGGTTCAAGCGGAAGGGGTGGCTCTGACCGGTGTGCCCCAGAGATCGTAGTCGCCGGCCTCGTCGATCTGGGCCGTCACGATGTCTCCGGGCGAGAGGTGTTCGAAGTCTTCGTCGAGAAACACGTTGCCGTCGATCTCGGGCGCGTCGGCCACCGACCGGCAGGTGGCGGCCTCGGCGTCGACCTCGTCGACGATGACGTCGATCCGATCGCCCACCTTCGCGGCGAGCTTCGCCTCGGAAATCGCCTGCGCGACCTCCATGAAGCGGCGCCAGCGGTCGTCCTTCACCTCTTCCGGGACATGGTCGGGCAAGGCGTTCGACCGCGCGCCGGCCACGTTCTCGTATTTGAAGCAGCCGACCCGATCGAGCTGTGCCTCCTCGAGCCAGTCGAGGAGGGTCCGGAATTCCTCCTCGGTTTCGCCGGGATAGCCCACGATGAAGGTGGACCGCAGCGTGATGTCGGGGCAGTCGTCGCGCCACGCGGCGATTTCGTCGAGTGTCTTCGCGGCGGCGGCGGGCCGGGCCATGCGGCGCAGCGTGTCGGGATGGGCGTGCTGGAAGGGAATGTCGAGGTAAGGCAGCACCTTGCCCTCCGCCATCAGCGGGATCAGGTCCCGGACATGGGGATAGGGATAGACGTAGTGGAGCCTGACCCAGGCGCCGAGGGAGCCGAGGTCGCGGGCGAGGTCCGTGATCGGGAACTTCACCGTGCGGTCCCTCCAGTCGGTGCCGTAGGCGGAGGTGTCCTGGCTGATGACGAGGAGCTCCTTCACGCCGCTCTCGACCAGCTTCTCGGCCTCGCGCAGGACCGCGCGGGCCGGGCGGCTTTGCAGTTTCCCCCGCATCGAGGGAATGATGCAGAACTTGCAGGCATGGTTACAGCCCTCTGAAATCTTGAGGTAACTGTAGTGGCGCGGGGTCAGGCTGACCCCGCTCGCCGGCAGGAGGTCGACGAAGGGGTCGGGCGCGGGCGGGACGGCGGCGTGGACCGCGTCGAGGACCTGCTCGTACTGGTGCGGGCCGGTCACGGCGAGGACGGTCGGGTGGTGGCCTTCGATATAGCCGGGCTCGGCGCCGAGGCAGCCGGTGACGATGACCCGGCCATTCTCGGCCAGAGCCTCGCCGATGGCCTCGAGACTCTCCGCCTTGGCTGAATCGAGGAAGCCGCAGGTGTTCACGATGACTGCATCGGCGCCCTGGTAGTCGGGGCTGATGGCGTAGCCCTCTGCCCGCAGACGGGTCAGGATCCGCTCGCTGTCCACGAGCGCCTTGGGGCAGCCCAGCGAGACCATGCCGATGGTGGGCCGGCCCCCGAAGCGAGGCGCGGGGACGGTGGCGCTGGCGTCCCGCGGAACGCGGGCATGCACGATGTCGGGGCGGAGGTCGGGCGGGTTGAGGCTCATCGGGAGGATATAGCGG
>CAZPOK010000459.1:0-1533 GCA_964587905.1 uncultured Rhodobacterales bacterium
ATTTCCCGCTCGCGAGCCTTTCGATCAGCATTGACGCTCGGCTTTTTCAAGCAATGTCTTGCGGGGACTGGTATGGCACTCCCGATTTTGCGAAATAAGCGGAAACAGTCACTGTGGAACAAAGTATGAAGACGATGGGCTCCAACACCGGTCGGATCTCGCCCATTTCGGTTCCCAAGGCTTCGGACATTCTGGCGGACCAGCTTCGCGACCTCATCCTCAGTGGGGCGATCCAGCCGGGCCAGTTCCTGCCGCCCGAGCGGGACCTCGTCACAAGTTCTGGGCTGAGCCGATCATCGGTTCGGGATGCACTGAGGGTTCTCGAAGTGGAGGGCCTCATCGTCACTCGGCCGGGACGGTCCGGGGGGTCCATCGTCCAGCTGCCGGGGCGCGAAACCATAGCGCGGCCCATGGAGCTTTTCGTCAAGTCCCACGAATTACGCCTCGAGTCGCTGCTGGAATGCAGACTGGCCGTCGAGCCGTTCCTCGCATCTCGTGCGGCGCTGAACCGTACAGAGGCCGAACTCGAAGAAATTCGGGAGATCCATCGGGGCTTCGTCGCAACGACGAACAACGTCGCGGAGTACAAGAGGCTCAATCTGGAATGGCATCTGGCGATCGCCCGCGCGAGTCACAACGAGCTTCTGATGACGCTCATGGAAGCCATTTCGCAGCCTATCCTGGAGGCCGCCGGGTACCACCAGGTTACAACGGACGCAATTCGTGCGGATGCGAAGAAGGCACACTCGGCAATTCTAGAGGCGATCGAAGACGGCAATGCAGATTTGGCCCACTCCCGCATGGCGAAACACCTGGGGGCCTATATCGAGGTCGCACAGACAATTCCGCACGACGGGTGACCGTTCTGGTGCGGCCTGATCCTTGGCCGAAGTGCCATCCGCCGCTCAGTCCTGCCGGACCATTTCCTTCGACTGCTCGGCGTCGAAGTCCCTCGCGTAGTCGCAGTACGTCGGCCAAGTCGTCGCGATGATCCGTCGCTTGCGGTCGTCGAGCGCGCCGCGGCGCACAGCGGGATTGCCGGCGTAGAACGAGCCCGCTTCGAGGATCTGGCCCTCGCTCGTGCGCGCACCCGCCGCGACGAGAACGTCGTCGCCGACGACCGTTCCCGGCGCGAGGACTGCACCGATCCCGATGAGGCTGCGGTCGCCGACGATCGCGTCCGTCAGCGTGACGTTGTGCCCGAGGGTGCTTTCGGCGCCGATGGCGACATCGGAGTCGCGGCTGAGAAGAATGCTGTTGTCCTGGATGTTCGTGTCCTTGCCGACGACGATGCTGCGTGCGCCCGCATCGAGTTCGCAACCGAACCATATGCCGTTGCCGCCATCGAAGCGCACGTTGCCGGAGAGGCTTGCGGTGGCGGCGATGAAGAGCGCTCCCTCGGCGCGGTCGGCCCTCACTGCCTGCACGTTCGCCGCCGCCTTTCCGCGGACACTTTCATGGAGGGTTGCCAGTTCGGCGCCGTCGAGTCTCCGTACGGGCTTTGCGGGCATCCCCTCGTAAAGCCAGCCGCCG
>CAZPOK010000460.1:0-1526 GCA_964587905.1 uncultured Rhodobacterales bacterium
GAAAAGCGCCACGATCCGATGGACGATGGCCATCACGTGCGCGGCCGTCCTGCTCGAGTTGTTTTACATCTCCTTTCAAGCGGCACGGGGCCGCGCGTCGCATTTCAACCTGGAGACGGCATGGGAGGAGGCGGCCTACTATGCCATGGGCGCTGGCGTTGCGGTAGTCATGGTCGGGACCGTCGTGATCGGCATCGCGGTGTGGCGCGGCGCACGCGACGAGATCGGTCCTGGCGTGCGGACGGGCGCGGCGCTTGGGGCGATCGCCGGAAGCCTCGCCACGCTCCTGACAGCCGGTGCGATGTCCAGCCTTCAGCTTACCCCGACCGGCCACTGGGTTGGCGGCGATCTGACCGACGCAAGTGGATTGCCGGTCTTCGGCTGGTCGACGACCGGTGGCGATTTGAGGGTCCCCCATTTCTTTGCGACACACCTCGTGCAGGTGCTGCCCCTGGTCGGTTGGCTGACCGACCGCTACACGGCGTCATTTGCGCGTGGGCCCGTCTGGCTGGTCGCTTTCGCGGGCTTGATCGTCGTCTGGCTCACCTTCGAACAAGCCCTGGCAGGCGAGCCGCTTCTGGCTTGGATGACTGGCCGTCAGGTGGGCTTCACAAGTCAATAGCCGGCTTCGTCGAGGGCCCGCTCGACCAGGCGGTCCGCCTCGGCATGGAGCGCGGCATACCTCGTCAATACGATCTCCCGTATCCATTTCGAGGCCGGATCGTTGGCAAGGCGCGATGACCAGAAGAAGCGCGTGCGGAACGTCGCCGGAGTGATCTGGGGCGCGACCGGACGCAGGCCGTAGGTCTGCATGTCCCAGGCCATCATGATCCGGGGAAAGGTGCCGATCAGGTCGCTGCTTGCAAGAAGCGGACCGAGGCTGGAGAACTCCGAGATCAGCGCACCGATGGTCCTGTCGGGTAGTTTGCCGCCGGCGGGATTGTCGAGGGGGCTTCGCGCGTCGTTCGCGATCCTCACCTGGACATGCGGATAGCGTGACCAGGCTTCCGGGCCCCACTCCGCCAGAGCGGGATGGCCGTCGCGAAGGAAACTGGTCCACTTGAAGGGCGCAACCTCGACCGCGTCGAGGCCATCGGGCAGCCGCGTCTCGCCGCCCAGATGGGCGATATCGACCAGTCCCTCCGCCACCGCGTCGTAGACCTGCCGGGGGGCGGACAACCACTCGAGCGTGACGCCCGGAGCCTCGGCCCGAACCGTCCTCATGACATCCGACAGGACCCTTGCGCTGATCGGGCATGCCACGCGGAACACCCGGTCGCTGGTGGCCGGATCGAACGGCGCGGGCACCGCGAGGACCCGCTTGATGCTGCGCAGGATAGGGCGGACGTCCTCGATCAGGGTGAGCGCGAAGGGGCTCGGCTGCATGCGCCCGCCGACCCGGACCATGAGCGGATCCCCGACCTGGTCGCGCAACCGGGCCAGCGCATGGCTGATCGCCGAAGGCGTCTTTCCGAGCGTCTCCGCCGCCCCGGCCACGCTGCCTTCCGACATCAGCGCCTCGAACA
>CAZPOK010000461.1:0-1514 GCA_964587905.1 uncultured Rhodobacterales bacterium
ACGAGGGCCGCGAGGTCACCGAGGTCAAGCTCGACGGCATGCGCAAGACGATCGCGGCCCGCCTCACCGAGGCCAAGCAGACGATCCCGCATTTCTACCTCCGCCGCGACATCCGCCTCGACGCGCTCCTCGCGTTCCGGTCGGAGCTCAACGCCAAGCTCGAGACGCGCGGCATCAAACTCTCGGTCAACGACTTCATCATCAAGGCCTGCGCGCTCGCGCTGCAGGAGGTACCGAAGGCCAACGCCGTCTGGGCGGGCGACCGGGTGCTGGAGCTGAAGCCCTCCGACGTCGCCGTGGCCGTCGCGATCGAGGGCGGCCTCTTCACGCCGGTGATCAAGGACGCCGAGATGAAATCGCTCTCCGCGATCTCGGCCGAGATGAAGGACCTCGCCGCCCGCGCCCGCGACCGCAAGCTTTCCCCCGACGAATACCAGGGCGGCAGCTTCGCGATCTCCAACCTCGGCATGTTCGGCATCGACAACTTCGACGCCGTCATCAACCCGCCGCACGGCGGCATCCTCGCGATCGGCGCGGGCGTGAAGAAGCCGGTCGTCGACGAGACGGGAGAGATCGCGGTGGCCACGGTCATGTCCGTCACGCTCTCGGTCGATCACCGGGTGATCGACGGCGCGCTCGGGGCGGAGCTTCTGAAGGCCATCGTCGAGAACCTCGAGAACCCGCTCACGATGCTCGCCTGATCCCGGCAGGGCGTTTCGCTCCGACCGGTTGACCTGCCTCAAGGCGCGGTGCGGCGCCGACGTCTAGGCCGCGTGAAACCACGAGGGACAGCGACATGGACTGGAAATCTCATCTCAACGACCAGAGCGAGGCGCTCGCCACCTTCCGCGAAGCGCGGCCGGACACCGGCGGCGCCTTCACAGGCCTGCACCGCGCCACGATGGGCGACGGCGCGCTGACCGTCCGCGAGAAGGAACTCATCGCCCTCGCCATCGGGATCGCCACCCGCTGCGTCGATTGCATCGGCTTCCACGTGCGGGCCGCGATGAAGGCCGGCGCGAGCCGCGACGACGTGGCCGACACGATCTCGGTTGCCGTGATGATGGGCGGCGGGCCGGCCTACATGTACGGGGTCAAGGCGCTGGAAGCCTACGATCAGCTGTCCTGAAAGCGCCGGATGATGTGGTCCATCGACACCGACGGCTGCGGGCATTCGACATCGCCCACGATCTTCGCGGGCACGCCGGCGACCGTCTTCTTCGCCGGAACGTCCTGAAGCACCACCGACCCCGCCGCGATCCGCGCGCAGTCGCCGACCTTGATGTTGCCGAGCACCTTCGCGCCCGCCCCGATCAGCACGCCGCAGCCGATCTTCGGGTGCCGGTCTTCCTCTTCCTTGCCGGTGCCGCCCAGCGTCACCGAATGCAGCATCGACACGTTGTCGCCCACGACGGCCGTCTCGCCGATAACGATGGAATGGGCGTGGTCGATCATGATCCCCTTGCCGATCCGCGCGGCCGGGTGAATGTCGACGCCGAAGGCTTCCGACACCC
>CAZPOK010000462.1:0-1497 GCA_964587905.1 uncultured Rhodobacterales bacterium
GCCCGACGTGGCGCAGGTGTACCAGATCTACGCCCACCTCCACATCACCAGGGTGCGCGGGGAGATCGAGGAATGGCTTCCCGGTGCCGACACCCTCGCCGGATGGGATCTTGAAGTCGCGATCGTCGACCGGATGGCCGAGGCGTGGCTGCTCGGACGGGCGAGCTATTCCTTCACCCCGTATCCGCCGGTGGACCAGCTCGTCTACGCCTCGGAGGAGGGCATGCTGGAGCCGCTGCTGCTGTCGCTCCGGGGATTCGAGTATCCGGACGCGCGCGACGCCTGGCTCGAGGCCAATCCGGACGGCGAGGCGGCGTTCCGTGCCTGGTACCGGGATACGCTCGGGGGTGACCCGGAGCCCATCGCTCCCGGGAACTGACGTCGGATGAGACCGCCGTCAGGCGATCTCGACGTCCCAGCGAGCCGCGATGGCGTCGGCTCGGTCTCCGGTCACGTGAAGATCGATGCGCCCGGTTCGCTCGAACCGTTCGGCCGAGGGCTTGCCACCGAAGAGCGCGAAGCCCGAGACCTCGGCTTCGGCACGCTGCCCATCGGGGCCGGAGGCCGTGAGCTTCGCGCTCCTGAGAACTCGGAGAGCGGGGGCATCCCCTTCCTGCAGGCGGAGCTGGAGGATGTGCCCGCCGTGAGGTGTCGGCATTGCGTCGAGAACGCGAAATCGGGTCGTGGCCATCGCTTCGACTGGTCGGAACGGAACGTCTCGGGAGGACGGGTTGCACCCGTCCAGCGGAAGCTCGTCGCGGCCCCGGTTCACGTCAATCGACGGGATACGGACGCGGTCGGCGTTTCCGTGAGCGCGACGCCGTGATGTCGTCCCGGGCGTTCGTCCGCCTCGCATTGATCGCGGTGCCGGTGGGGGCATGGGCATTCGCGGCCCGGGCGGATGCGGGGATCGCGGCGGCGATTCTGGCGTCGATTCTCCTCGTCTCCCTCCCGGCGCTCGCGGTCGCGCAGATCGGCATCGTGCCGCCCGACGAGCTCGATACGGTGTCGGTGTACCTCAGCTCGGCACTCCTGATCGCGCTCCTCGGAACGGTGTCCCTCGTACTCGGCGTCATCGAGCTCGGCGCCGCGTCGATGGGGCTGGGCCCCGCGTCACCGGAGACCCTGCTGGTCTGGTCGGTCGTGGCGACCGTGGGCGGCGTGGCGGTGCTCGTCGTCGCCAATCTGATCTCGCGGTTCATGAACTGGCGGGAAACCGACCTGGTGCGCCTCCTGATGCCGTCCAACGGCGTGGAGCGCGTGGGATTCGTCGTGGTCTCCATCACCGCGGGGATCGGGGAAGAGCTCGCGTATCGCGCCTTTCTCCTCGGCCTGCTGTCGACGGCGTTCGGCGCCCCGTGGACGGCTGCGGCGGTGACCTCGATCGCTTTCGGCCTGCTACATGCGTACCAGGGCCCACTCGGGATGCTCCGCACCGGGTCGATCGGCTTCCTGTTCGCCGCGGTGGTCGTGATCTCCGGCTCGGTCTGGCCCGTC
>CAZPOK010000463.1:0-1495 GCA_964587905.1 uncultured Rhodobacterales bacterium
GCCAGATCTCGAGGCTGTCGCCGCGGACGCGGAACGAGCCGCGCTGGAAGCCCTGGTCGTTGCGGCGGTACTGCTGGGCGACGAGATCGGCCATCACCTTGCGCTGGTCGTAGCTCTCGCCCGTCTTGAGGTCGAGCGTCATGGCGCCGTAGGTCTCGACCGACCCGATGCCGTAGATGCAGGAGACCGAGGCGATGATGATGACGTCGTCGCGTTCCAGAAGCGCCCGGGTGGCGGAGTGGCGCATCCGGTCGATCTGTTCGTTGATCTGCGATTCCTTCTCGATGTAGGTGTCCGAGCGCGGGACGTAGGCCTCGGGCTGGTAGTAGTCGTAGTAGCTCACGAAGTATTCGACCGCGTTCTCCGGGAAGTAGCCCTTGAACTCGCCGTAGAGCTGCGCCGCAAGCGTCTTGTTGGGGGCGAGGATGATCGCCGGGCGCTGGGTGTCCTCGATGATCCGGGCCATCGTGTAGGTCTTGCCGGTGCCGGTGGCGCCAAGCAGGACCTGCTCGCGCTCCCCGCCTTTGACGCCGCCCGAAAGTTCCGCGATCGCGGTGGGCTGGTCGCCCGCGGGCTGAAACTCGGTGTGCATGACGAACCGCCGGCCGCCCTCGAGCTTCTCCCGGGTCTTCACGTCGGGCGCGGGGGAGTGGAGGATCGGCATTTGCGACGGGTGAGTGTTGTGCATGGCGGGACGTCCGAGTCGGGGCGGCGGGAACCTTTACAATTGTTCTCTTTTTGTGCCGGTTCAAGCGGGGGGATGACGACGAGGCCGCTCCGGCCTCCTGCGGGGGATCTCCGGGCACCGCCCCGCCCCCGCGTCGGACGCCGGCGGGGTAAACAACCTGAGGTATATTTATGTGTTGCAATGGCACTTTATTGGGGTTAGGTTGGCTTTGCAAGCAGCGGAACCGGCTGCCGGCCGGCAGCACACCCCACTCACCCCTCGCTCCTTGCCGGCCGGCAGTCGGGGACCTCCGACCCTGCTGCGGCGGCGCGGCGCTTGCAGAGCGCGGTACTTTCCCCGATATAATCTGAGTCAGCCAAGGAGGGATTCATGCGCGCCCGCATCTACCAGCCTTCTAAGACCGCCATGTCCTCGGGAACCGCCCGGACCAAGCACTGGATTCTCGAATACGTGCCGGAGACGGCGCGCCGTATCGACCCGCTGATGGGATGGACGTCGTCGGCCGACACGCAGCAGCAGGTCCGGATCCGGTTCGACACCAAGGACGCGGCGCTCGAATACGCCCGGGATCACGGGATCGAGGCGATCGTGCTCGACCCGAAGAAGCGCAAGCCGAACATCCGCCCGCGCGGCTACGGCGAGAATTTCGCGACCAACCGCCGGGGCGCCTGGACTCACTGACGCTTGCCTTTTCGGGACGGCTTGCCCAGAAACGGACGCGAGCGACCCCATAGCTCAACTGGATAGAGCAGCTGACTTCTAATCAGCAGGTTGAGGGTTCGAGTCCTTCTGGGGTCGCCAATGAAA
>CAZPOK010000464.1:0-1484 GCA_964587905.1 uncultured Rhodobacterales bacterium
CGATGTTGTGGACGATCGTGCCGATCGGCATGCCCGAGAACGGCATCGCGTTGCCGGGCTTCACGTCGACCTTGGCGCCCGCGACGATCTTGTCGCCCACGCCGAGGCGCTGGGGGGCGAGGATGTAGGCCTGCTCGCCGTCCTCGTACTGGATGAGAGCGATGAAGGCCGTGCGGTTCGGGTCGTATTCGATGCGGGCGACGACCGCCTGCATGTCGAACTTCGTGCGCTTGAAGTCGACGATGCGGTAGAGACGCTTCGCCCCTCCGCCGCGGCGGCGCATCGTGATCCGTCCGGTGTTGTTCCGGCCCGCCTTCTTGGTCAGACCCTCGGTGAGGGACTTGACCGGGCGGCCTTTCCAAAGCTCCGAACGGTCGATCAGAACCAGCCCGCGCTGGCCAGGCGTCGTCGGATTGTACGACTTGAGTGCCATGCTTTCTGTCTTCCGTCTGCTTTGGGCCATGGGCCCGTTTCGTAAGGGATGGCGGGGTAAACCCCGCCCGCCCCGTTGTGTCAAGGCTATTGCGCGGGGATCGCCCCGCGTCTCGTCACAGCCCCGTGGTCACGTCGATCGTGTTGCCTTCCTCGAGCGTCACGTAGGCTTTCTTGACGTCCGCGCGGCGGCCCTTGATGCCCCGGAAGCGCTTGGTCTTGCCCTTCGTAACGGTCGTGTTCACCGCCTTCACCTTGACCCCGAAGAGCGTCTCCACCGCTTCCTTGATCTGCGGCTTGTTCGCGTCGGCGGCCACCTCGAAGACGACGGCACCGCTTTCGGACGCCATCGTGGCCTTCTCGGTGATGACCGGCTTGCGGATCACGTCGTAGTGTTCGGGTTTCGCGCTCATTTCAGCCGGGCCTCCAGAGCTTCGACAGCCGACTTCGTGAGCACGAGCGTGTCACGGCGCAGGATGTCATAGACGTTTGCGCCCATCGACGGCAGAACGTCCAGATCCTGGATGTTCGCCGCGGCGCGGGCGAAGTTCTCGTTCACGTCCGACCCGTCGATCACGAGCGCCCGCTTCCAGCCGAGGTTCTTCATCGCCTTGGCGAGCGCCGCCGTCTTGGGCTCGGCGAGCGTCGCCTCGTCGAGAACGACGAGGTTTCCCGCCGCGGCCTTCGCCGAGAGCGCGTGCTTGAGGCCCAGCTTGCGGAACTTCTTGGGAAGCTCGTGGGCGTGGCTGCGCGGGGTCGGGCCCTTGTAGACGCCGCCCTTGCGGAAGATCGGCGCGTTGCGGTCCCCGTGGCGTGCGCCGCCGGTGCCCTTCTGGCGATAGATCTTCTTGGTCGAGTAGCTGGTCTCGGACCGGGTCTTGACCTTGTGCGTCCCCTGCTGCTGACGCGCCCGCTGCCAGCGGACGACGCGGTGCAGGATGTCGGCGCGCGGCTCGAGCCCGAAGACCTCGTCATCGAGATCGACCGAGCCCGCCTTGCCGGCGTCGAGCTTGATCACGTCGAGTTTCATTCCTCGCCTTCCTTCTTCTCGG
>CAZPOK010000465.1:0-1483 GCA_964587905.1 uncultured Rhodobacterales bacterium
GATTGACCGGGCCACCGGACGGATCGGGCACCGGTATCGGTTTGTAATCCTCGACCGCCCCGAACTCTTCTTCCGGGATTTCAAGTGTCAGTTGCGCCAGGGCGGGCGTGCCCAGCGACAGCAAAGAAACGACAAATGCCGAGCAAATCGCGGCGTATAAAATCCGGCCATGCCTCATCAGTTGGAGGTCGGAGACGCCGGCATGTCCGCCTCTTCCTCTCCCAGCTCCGTCTCGAATTGACCCGCGACCAGGATGCAGACCTCAGGGTCGGGATCACCACCCATCAAGGACCGGATCGGGCAGACGCTACCCTCGAATGTGCCAGCGGCAAACCCACCCCCTTCAACGATTTCAAGTCGGTCAAAGGCTACGGTGGCCGCGGTACCCACATCATGCGACGACGCGTAGAACCCCATTGCTTCTTCTTCGCCGAAATTCTTGTGATAGGAAATCTCGGCCTCTTTCGGGCCAGTCAACTGCTGGTCCACATCCCCAGCCGAAAACGGTGGCAGCTCGATGGTCAGGCCGCCCTGCCGCAAGATACGTTCCGCTTCGGGATCGACACCCATGATCCGCAGCTGGACCTGTTCCTCACCATCGCCCCCCAGCATCTGGGCAAAGGGATTTTCCGCGCCATCCCCCAGCATCTCCGACATCATCTCCATGCGCTCTTCCATCTTTGCGCGCTGCTCGTCGCTCATACCGGCAAACGCGCCTCCCGTCGCGTTCGCCATCGAATAGGGCCGCCATGCGGCTGACGACATCGCACTGCCGTTGATCTCGCCCGCGATGGTCAGCCAGGCGCGTTCAGTGCCATCTGCCGTGCCGTCGATCGAGCCAAGCACCGTCATCGTTCGCGTGTCCTGCGCGACGGACGGCTGAGCAATGTGGATGGTCGCGAGGCTGCAAACCACAGTGCAAAGGGTCAGCGTAAAACGGGCGGTTCGCATGGGTAAGCTCCTTGGAATTACGATACTTCGTCAATCCAGTCGGGAGCGTTGCCCACGCTGATGACACTTGATCGCTAACATAATGAAGGCCCCGAGTCCCGCCCGGCGGCAAGTTAGATTCGAGAATTCCGAAGATTGCACGGGATTCGTCTTCCCCACGATCCACCCCACCGAAGTCGAGAACAGATTAACAGGCCGCAAAGCATTACTTCCCAGAGCCTTATCACGATAGCTGCGGCCTCTGTGCCAGCCTTGGCGGCGCCGGCCTTTTGGATCGGTGAACCTGTTGCGCACCATTGGGCACGGATCTGCTCCCGCGCACTGCCGCCTCTCAACATCTCTAAATGCTGCATGATGCACGAATGGCTGGTTCAGTGACGCTGCGGTGCAACTTCCGATCAGACGACGAGGGTCCGCAATGGGCCGTTTTTATCGGTTCGGGCTGAGCAAACGAAGGTCCGGAAAGTCCGCACTCCAGAACGTCTGAAGAACCTCCCGTCTCTGGCTTTATCTGATAGGCTGCGGGAAAGCC
>CAZPOK010000466.1:0-1480 GCA_964587905.1 uncultured Rhodobacterales bacterium
CGACCGTCACCGAGAGCAGGAGGACGGTCGTGTACCACGCCGCGCGCCGCCCGGCTGCGGCAACTCGGCACGGCGAAACAGCGCCGCTTCGCCGAAAAGTTCGTCGGCAGAACTCTCGAAGTGGTGGTTGAAGGCGGCGGTTCCGGCGGCCATCTCAAGGGGATGTCGCGCCATTATCTCGAGGTGGTTTTCGACGGTCCTGCCGACCTGGCCGGGACTTGCCGGGATGTCCGGATCGACGGCTGGTCCGATGGCAGGCTGGTCGGGATCGACGGGTTGGCGGGCGACGCAGGGCACCGCTGAAAAAATATTTGAGGGCATCAAAAAAATGAATAACCCCTGCCGGCCTGATAACCCCTGCCGCCTAATAACCCCTCCCGGCCTCCCCTTTGACAAAGGGGAGGAGTAACAGTCCCTTCGGCCTGAGAAGGTGCTCCCCCTCTTAAATTAAGAGGGGGCAGGGGGGAGTTAGAATTTCAGGTCATGATGTTTTGAATCATGTCCAGGCCGTTCTTGACAAACCGGAGGAGAAGATAACCCTGCCGGCCTGATAACCCCTCCCGGCCTCCCCTTTGGCAAAGGGGAGGAGTTCCCAGTCCCTTCGGGCTGAGGAAGACCCGGATGGACCCTTCTTTACCAGGGCAATTCCTCCCCGTTGCTGTGCCAGAAGCAACCCGTATTCTCCAGGTTCAGCTCCTCGATTCTGGCCGCCAGACCCGCCGCGGATTCCTGCGGAGAAATAATCCCGCCAAAATTGACCATCCGGGTTTGAACGAACCCCGGATGCAGCTGCGCAACGGCGATGCCGCGATCCTTCAAATCGATGGCCAGGGAGCGGCCGATGGCGTTGAAGGCGGCCTTGGAGGCGCGGTAGCCGTAGCGGCCGCCGGAATCATTGTCGCCGATCGAGCCCATGCGGCTGGTGATGTTGGCGATCTTGCCGCCGGATGGCAGGTTGGGCAGCAAGGCCTCGGTGACCCGCAGCGGCGCCAGAGCATTAACCTCCATCTGCAGGCGGATAGAGTCGTAATCGATGCTGCCGAGCGTCTCATCCTGCAGCACGCCGGCGTTGTTGACCAGCAGATCGATGGTCTGGTCCTGCAGGGCAACGGCTAACTTCCGGACGGCCTCTTCGCTGGTGACATCAATGTCTTCGACAACCTGCGCCGCCGCCTGCTCAAGTTCAGGCGAGGATGTCCGGCAGACGCCCGTGACCCGCCAGCCCTTCGTCTGGTAGAGCCGGGCCAGTTCCAGACCGATGCCGCGGTTGGCACCGGTGATGACGACATGTTTCATCATTCACCTCCGTTTTTCGGTTGGTTTAGTGCGTTTTTTCATCTCAATGAGTTTTTATTATCAGAAGAAAGACAGAATCCAAGGGAAACAATGACATTTTTCCCGCCAGAATATTTCGCAGAGTATCGTCTAGGAGGCTGTCGGACTATACGGACTGAAGCGAAAATTCGAGGCTTCGAGAACA
>CAZPOK010000467.1:0-1478 GCA_964587905.1 uncultured Rhodobacterales bacterium
CACCGACCAGGAGGAGCCCGATTCCGGCTCGCTCAGGGTCGGCGAGACGGTGAAGCTCTCCTACGTGGACCAGTCGCGGGAGGATCTGGACCCGGACAAGTCGGTGTTCGAGGAGGTCGCGCAGGGCCACGACGTGCTGAACTTCGGTCGCGCCGAGGTCCCGAGCCGTGCGTACCTCTCCTGGTTCAACTTCCGCGGCCCGGACCAGCAGAAGAAGGTCGGCGTGCTGTCCGGGGGTGAGCGGAACCGGCTGCACATGGCCAAGCTGCTCAAGTCGGGCGGCAACGTGATGCTGCTCGACGAGCCCACCAACGACCTCGACGTCGATACGCTGCGGGCGCTGGAAGACGCGATCCTGCAGTACGCCGGCTGCGTGCTGGTCATCTCGCACGACCGGTGGTTCCTGGACCGCGTCGCGACGCACATGCTCGCCTTCGAGGGTGACTCCCAGGTCGTCTGGTATCCGGGCAACTTCCAGGAGTACGAGGAAGACAAGAAGAAGCGCCTGGGCGAAGACGCTATCGAGCCGCACCGGATCAGGTACAAGAAGCTGACGCGGTAGGGGGCGACGTCACCGTCGGGTCCATGCGGCAAGGGACCCGTTCTCCGCACTCCGGTCAGGAGACGCCGCCGATGGAGAGGTGCAGGTGCCATCGGCGGCGGTCCTCGGCGGGAACGTCGGTCACCGGGCGACCTTCCACCAGGGCGCGGGCCACGGCCCCGGGATCGCGCAGATCCAGGAACGAGGGGTTCAGCTTGTATCCGAGATCGAGCTGGACCGGCCCCACCGGGGTGGAGATCGACACGCCCACGCCGGTGCCGAAGCGGACGTCGTCGCCGAACTGACCCGGAAGGAGCGGAGCTTCGTCTGGAAGAAATCGGTCGTCCGGAGTCCAGACCCGTCCGGCGTCGAGGAAGGTGTGGAGTCCGTGGGGCCGACCGATGAAGGGCAGCGGAGTCGCCACCTGGACCGAACCGGTCCAGCGCGCGAATCCTCCGAGAGGGAGGTAGCGCACCGCGGTGACCGAGCCGTCTCCAGAGCTCTGGACGTCCGGCACCTTCGGCCCCAGAAGCTGCGAACCCCATCCGCGAACGTCCCGCGGGCCGCCCGCCGTGAGGACGGCGTCGCGGAGCTGCAGGTAGGCCTCGACACGGTCCGACCCGTCGGGCGAGGGGACGGAGGCGCCGAACGGAAAGAGACGCCCGCCCCCGATGCGGGCCTCGGCCACGACGTGGGAGCCGACCGGCATCCTGCCCGTCGCCTCGGCGACCAGTCGGCCGTACTCGACCGACGAGAAACCGGACGGACCCGTGACCTCGGCGCTGCCGAACAGACCCCAGTCGGGCTGCCGCCACCGGTCGCGCGCGCCGGCGGGCGCCCAGTTGGCGAGCAGTCGGAAGCTGCTGGTACGACGGTCCAGATCGAGCGTGTCGAGGCTCGCCGGAAGGTCGGTCACATCCGTGTCCTCGCCCAGGAA
>CAZPOK010000468.1:0-1477 GCA_964587905.1 uncultured Rhodobacterales bacterium
CGCGCTGCTCCGACACCTCCACGGCCGGGACCAGGCGGCCCTCGACCCGGTTTACGGCAAGCGAGATCTTCTGCGCCGGCGAGACCGCGACATCCTGCAGGGGCATGTGCGGTCCGAGACTGCCTTTCCGGATGACAACCGGTGCAGCGTCCGGCCTTCGCGCCAGGAAGTCGTCATCGAGTTTGTACTCACTGATGCGCAGGACGCGAAGAAACTCACCGTCGCGGGTCCTCAGGCTGTCGCCGACGCGAACAAGATGGGCAGGCACATGCCCAAAGGTCGTCGTGATCCGCGTTGACCCAAGGATCCCCGGGACATTCCACGTCTGATCAGAGGGCTCGGTTCGCGGAGCGGGAGTGGCTCGTTTCGGCGCAAGAGCCCCGGCATCGCGTGTCTTGTACAGAATCCGCGCGAGCAGATCCTCGTCGCCCATATCAATCAATGCCATAGTGTACTCTCGGGCACATACGCACCCGCTCCTTCACTCGTAATCACACACACACGTCGACTGGCCGGTCGACGCGAGAACGTTAGGAGTTGGAAAATGAACCAGCGGTGAATGCGGACGAACCGCACCATGCAGGCGCTACAATTCCCCTTCCGCGAGGGGACTGGTTCAAGAAACGTGTCTGGTCCGCAAGAACAAGATGACGATGGACGACCTGAAGGCACTGGCCAAGGATATCGAGAAGGCAATCGCGATGCCGAACTCGTGGCCCTTCGAAACGAGATCTCGCCTGGCGGGCGGATGGGACCTGGCGGGTTTTCATTCGCCACAGCAAGGCCGATCCCTTTGGCGAGGGCCGGATCGCCTTCACCTCGACGTGGACCCGAGCGCTCATCGACGACTGGCTCGCCCGGCCGCTCGGCACGACGTCGGTCCGGGACATCGTCAAGCAGGCCGCGCGGAACGCCGGCTTCGATGGTTTCGTGGGGAAGGACTTCAGCGGGGGCACTCGCTGCGTGTGGGCGCGGCGCAGGATCTCCTGACGCTCGGGCAGGACACTGCGGCCATCATGCGGGCTGGAGGCTGGACGTTGATCAATGTCCTCGAGCGCTACCGCTACCTTGAGGCGGCCGAGCACAACGTCTGGTCGTGACGGCTGACCAGACAACTCGCCAGTCGACAAGATGAGGGCTGCGGCGCAGGATCTCGCATCGGCCGCCGAGATTGACGCGCTCTCTGATTTCAACGACTGAACCGAATTTTGTTCATCCGTGAGCATCACGCTGGTTCGGGCACATGAGTGTATTTTGCATGCGCGTCGGGAGTGATTCTGGCGTTCGTAACCATGACTACGGTGAGCAATACGACCGTAAAAGTCCTCAAGTCGGCTCGGGTCACGTGGGTACTGCGTCTACAGCCGCGAAGGACGTCGTGGAGGAGAGGTCGATCATCGAGCTTAGAAAAGGATCGTATCATAGGGGATATAGCACTGCTTGAAGTGCCAAGAGAGCTGAGTCCAGACCACGAAGA
>CAZPOK010000469.1:0-1469 GCA_964587905.1 uncultured Rhodobacterales bacterium
AGTTTCTCGTCGGGCAGCGGCAGCACCATGAACCAGTGCTCGAGCAGGGCGAGCGCGGTCATCGAGGCCAGCAGGGCGAAGCCCACCAGTTGCGCCGGGTCGTCGACAGCATGGAGCCGTTCGAACCAGCAGGCGATCGCGAAGGTGAGGGCGGTCACCGAAACCGGGAAGAGCGCGTTCATCTTGGCGAAGCGGAAGTGGCTCGGCAGATGGCGCAGCGGCTCCGGCAGGAACTCGGTATTGATCTTGGGAACGCCGAAGAAGAGGTTCAGCTTGGCGGAGACGCGGGCGAAGAACAGCACCGCGAAGGTCCAGAACCCGAAGATGTTCTCGGCGCCCCAGGCGAGCCAGAGCATCGCCCCGAGCGCCCCCGCGAG
Source organism: uncultured Rhodobacterales bacterium (assembly GCA_964587905.1). Taxonomy (GTDB): domain Bacteria; phylum Pseudomonadota; class Alphaproteobacteria; order Rhodobacterales; family Rhodobacteraceae; genus DAINOF01. The sequence continues at coordinate 378 of CAZPOK010000469.1, forward strand.
GAGCAGTTCGTGGTAGGCGATCGTGCCCCAGGCGCGGATGAACCGCTCCCATTGCGGTGTGCCGATCGGGCATTCGAACCGGTTCGGGCCGGTGATGACGCCGGAGAGGAAGGCAAGCTCGATCCAGCCCCAGATCGCGAGAGCGGAGAGAAAGCCGAGATAGACCCCGTTCACCGACGCGTCCGCCAGCGAGGCGTGATAGCCGATGACGCCGCCGAACAGGACCGGCAGACCGAGGAGCACGGACCAGACATGGGCGTCCCCGCCCTCGCGGTCGGCGCGCTTCACGACGAAGAGGATCGCGCCGGTGGCAAACCACCAGATGAAGAGCGCGAGCAATGCGGCGACCCAGGGTGAGGAAAGATCCATCGGCGTCCTTCTTTGCTCCGCTGTGGTTGGGTAACCCGGGAGCGTGCCCCCGGGTCCGTTTTCAGAAGGCGGGCACGAGCCGCGTCGATTCCGGCACGCGGTGCTTCCTGGCCGGAATGGTGTAGAGTGACACGAAGGCGAGCGCCGCGCGCGCGCCGGCGGAGGCCTTGCCGATCGCGCCGGCGATGCCGCCCCGCTTCTTGGCGCGGTCCATGTCGGCCGATGCCTTCTGCAGCCGCTTGAGGCCCGGCATCCAGCGGGGATGGTCGATGTCGAGCGTGATCGGGAAGACCTGCTTGGTGATCTCGGAGGTCTTGCGGAACACCTCCTGCCCGTACCAGTCGGTGTCGACGCCGAGCGCCTCGTGGAACGCGGGGCGCTGGTGATCGCGGACATACATCGTGCCGTAGACCGCCGTCAGGAAGAACTTGATCCAGAGGACGTTCTTGCCGCTCGTCAGCTTGGGGTCGGTCTTCATGAGAAGCGCGAAGGCCTCGCCGTGGCTGAACTCGTCGTTGCACCACTCCTTGAACCACTTGAAGATCGGGTGGAACCGGTGCTCGGGGTGCGCCTCGAGGTGGCGGAAGATCGTGATGTAGCGCGCGTAGCCGATCTTCTCGCTGAGGTAGGTGGCGTAGTAGATGAACTTGGGCCGGAAGTAGGTGTACTTCTTCTTCTGGGTCAGGAACCCGAGGTTCACCGCGATCCCCGCCTCGCGCAGCG
>CAZPOK010000470.1:0-1463 GCA_964587905.1 uncultured Rhodobacterales bacterium
TCAGCGCCAGCTTCGTCAACCGGAACAGTTACGCGACCTACGCGATCTTCGGGCTCGCGGCGAACCTCGCCCTCTATCTCCATCGCGCGCGGGAGACACCGGCCAGTGACCCGTCGACGTCGAAACGGCTGCGCAACTTCCTCGAGGGCTTCTTCCGCGGCAACTGGATCTTCGCCCTCGGCGTCCTCCTGTGCCTCGCCGCGCTCCTCTTCACCGAAAGCCGCGCGGGCCTCGTCTCAGGCCTCGTGGCGCTTCTTGCCCTCGCCTTCGCCCAGAGCCGTAACCGCCGTCTGCGCAATCCATGGGTCGTGGGCTCGGTCCTCGCCATCGTCGTCTTCGGGGCGGTATTCCTGTCCTCGGGCGTCGGCACGCGGCTGATGGCGACCGGCCCGGACGAAGCCCGCTTCGAGGTCTATGCCTTGATCGCACAAGCCATCGCCGAACGGCCCTGGACCGGCTACGGAATCGGCTCCTTCGCCGACGCGTTCCGCGCCTGGATACCGCAGGACCTCGGGGCGCTCGAATGGGACCTCGCACACAACAGCTATCTCGAAAACGCCTTCGAGCTTGGCGTGCCCGCCGCCCTCGCCCTCTACGCGGCCCTCCTCTGGATTGCCGCCGTCATCCTTCAAGGCGTCCTCTCGCGTCAGCGCAACCGCGTCTTCGCGGTCGTGGCGTTTGCCTCGATCGCGGGCGCGGGCTTCCACAGCCTGTTCGACTTCAGCCTGCAGATGCCCGCGACGGCGAGCCTCTTCGCGGTCGTCCTCGCGCTCGGTTGGTCACAGGCCTTCAGCACGCGGAAAATCCGCTCTGTCCGGGTCCAGGCACCGCGGCCGAACCCTGCCGAAGAACCGGAGGCTCAGCGACCGCCGGGACTGTGATAGCTCGTGATCGGCGCGAACCCGGCCCGCGCATCACCGCCCAGCACGATCACCGGTCCGACGCGGAGCCACGCATGCGCCGCCATGCCCTCATCGGCGGCCGGATCCCGCCCGCCGAGCTTCGCCCCGAGAACGAGCGTGTTTTCCGCATTGCGCCGGTCGAGCATCGCCTTTCCGGCCATGCCCTGCATCAGGCATGTGAAGCGGCCGCCGGCGCTGCGATTGACTGCGTCGATGGCCCAGCGGACGTCGCGCAGGACCGCAAGGTCGCCGGGCGCCGCCCCGTGGAACTCGCCCGGGTGCGCCGCGCCGAGCCGTCCGGCATATTCCCGGAACGGACGGAACCTCACGAGCCACCAGGCCTTCACCAGCCCGGTCACCGCCTCGACGACGAGGCGCTTCCGCCGCGAGGGCTGACGCAGGAAGGTGACGAGGCGCATGAAGGAGCCTATCGATGGCGCGCGTACAGATCTTTCTCTAACCTCGTATCGCCGGACTTCCAACAGAACAGTGCGTTGACGCGCAGGTCGTACCGCCCCGCGGACCGCGTCGCGCGCCCTGTGGCGCCAGGGCGACACCCTG
>CAZPOK010000471.1:0-1447 GCA_964587905.1 uncultured Rhodobacterales bacterium
ATCTCAAGCCGGAGCTGTTCAAGAAACAGCCACACTACCTGCCGGGATGTGACAGCTATGAAAGTGGCCACACGATGGAGTGCGCCCCTCGGATTGGACATCTTCAGCGGATTGCGATTGACCGGGGCCGGGCTTTCTGAGGAGAAAGCTTATGCCCAGACACCGCAGCCATAGCGTCGACTTCAAGCGTCAGGTCGTCGCCGAGTACCACGCCGGGGAGACGCTTCACGCGCTCGGCCGACGCCATGACCTGTCGCGCAACCTGATCCGGATCTGGATCGAGAAGGCAGAGGCCGGTGCGCTCGACCAGGACATGGCGTCGGCCGAGTTGCTGGGCGAATACGAGACGCGGATCGCGGCGCTCGAAAGGCTGGTCGGCCGCCAGGCGCTCGAGATCGAGTTTCTAAAGGGGGCTCAGAAAAGCGCACCGTCCCCGAGAAACGCGCCTACATCCGCGACGAGCGGCCCCGCGGTTTCTCCATCGAACGGGGGTGCGCGCTGATGGGCATGCCACGCTCCACCTTCTACGCGGCGCCGGAGGCAAGGCCATCCGAAGACGAGATCGTGGCGGAGATCTGCGCGATCACCGACGAGTTCGAGTGCTACGGCTACCGCCGTGTTGGCGCCGAGCTCCGGCATCGCGGCCAGGTCGTCAACGCGAAGAAGATCCGCCGCTTGATGCGCGAGCACGACCTCAACCCGCGGAAAAGACGGCGCTTCACCCGCACCACCGACAGCAACCATGACGGGCCGATCTTCCCCTTCGTCGCACGCGACTACGAAATCCACGGGCCCGACCAGCTCTGGGTGGCGGATCTGACCTACGTCGCCATCGCCAGTGGCTTCGTCTACGTCGCCGTCATTCTCGACGCCTGGTCGCGACGTGTTGTCGGCTACGCGATCGGCCGCAGCCTCGATGCCCGGCACGCCGTCGCCGCGCTCGAGCGGGCGGTCGCGCTGCGCCGCCCGCTGCCCGGCTGCGTGTTCCACACCGACCGTGGATCGCAATACGCGTCCGAGAAGCATCGCGCGCTCCTTGACCGACACGGCTTCATTGGCTCGATGAGTCGCCGCGGCAATCCCTACGATAACCCGCAGGCGGAAAGCTTCATGAAGACCCTGAAGGTCGAGGCCGTCTACCTCACCGAGTACGACACCTACGAGGATGTCGCCGCCGACCTTCCTCGCTTCATCGACGAGGTCTACAACACTCGCAGATTACATTCCGCCCTGGGCTATCTCAGCCCAATTCAGTTCGAGGACCGCAACGCCCGCACCCCTGTCAAAACGGCCGCATGAGACTGTCCAACGACAGGGGCGCACTCCAGCGTGCTGGCTCTTTCTTCGCACAAGAGCCGGGATCAGCATATGACAAGCGTGTCGCCAGTTTTTGGATTCATGATTCCCAGATTGCCCATGATGTGATTCCCTTCTGTCGAGGCAGATA
>CAZPOK010000472.1:0-1445 GCA_964587905.1 uncultured Rhodobacterales bacterium
ATGATGCCTGCGCTTCGATACTAAAGATGCAACTTTCGGCACTTCCAGATCACGTCATCCGGATGAGCCCGAATGTCTTCGAACCTGGCAACTTTCATCTCGACCGAACCAGCCTGTCAGAGTTCCTGACACATCACTTCGCGCTCCTGACAGATGGCGCTCTCCGCACGGTTCTCGGGGTTTCCCATGGAACTGATCCCGTATGCCAATGCTGAACCCGCTGCCGGCGCTTGCTGTGCGCCACCTGCAGAGTTGACGCAGTACACGGAGCCAAAGAACCTCGCGGTCCCTTTCATGAAGGTCGCGAGGTTCTGCTCCCAGAGTGAAGGTCATGACGCAGAAGAACCTAAACCCTGGATCCTCAAAAGGTAGGTGATCCGACTAAAGAGTACCTAAGGGTGATGCGACGACCAGCGGCTCACGACCGGCGAGAGGATATTACTGCCACGGACGGCGGTCCCCTCCCATTGGTGCCGCAAAGCACCGGATCAAGCTTTCCGGAATATCTCCTGAATATTTCTGATCTCTCCGACCCGTTCAGATTGGCCCCTGGTTCGAGGATCAGCGGCAAGACCGGCATCTGAGCGTCGGACGCGCCCTGAAACCAAGGAAGGTCCAAGACGCTCTGGATCGGCATGATGCAGGAGGCCTGCAAAAAGGTTAGCTGCGGGAGACTGAAAGCCAAGGAGCGGGTACCGGCTCTGGGGCAAGACAGCCTAACTGTCGGCACGAAAGACCCGGGCGCCAGTGTCGGCCGGCAAGACGTCGAGCCAGGACGCAACCGCGTCGGGCTTGAGCCGCCTTGCGAGCGCGAACATCGTCGGGCGCGATCTAGGAATTATCTACAGTTGGTTTTTTGGGGGTATGAATGGAGATGGTATCAAGGAGTGGAGTCCACCAGAGTATCTCCACTCTAGCCTACAGCGATTCGTCGATCTGTCTATGTGACACAATCGACTTTCCGAAGTTCGTTCCACCATGTTGCGCAGTAGCTACGTTCTGGACCGAACCCCGGGAGCAATAGATGGCCTCCTCAATTTCTTTTTTGGGTTGAATGACCTTCGGCCGATCTGCGGAATCTTGCCCCGCAATCTCGCCGCGAAGGATCAGGTCGACCCCACAGCCCTGTCGCGGATGCGCTCCGGGAGGCCGGCTACGTTCCCCTGCCCCGTCTCTGGGTCAAGGGCGACGAGGACGTATCCACCATCCACCTGATCGCCGAGCGTCATCGCGAGGAGGTTCAGAGGATCTAACGACAAGTTCGTCGTGACCTCTTCCTGCCTGGTGGTCCGAACCAGGACCAATCCAACCACATCCAGCAAGACGGAATCCCAAGGATGCCGCCTGGGAGATGTTCGAGAAGATGAAAGGCTAGAAATGAAACCCGTGCCTCCCCTAATGGTCAAGGAGAGGACTGCTGCCCAGCTCCTCGACATGGGGATGGC
>CAZPOK010000473.1:0-1420 GCA_964587905.1 uncultured Rhodobacterales bacterium
GGCACGATCGGCCTGAACATCCCGAAGCTGCGCAAGGGCAGTTACTTCCCGACGTTCCTGGAGCCGCGCAGGACGGCGGAGAAGGCGCTGATGGCGGTGATCCAGGAAGCCTACATCCACGGCGTCTCGACCCGCTCTGTCGACGACCTGGTGCGTGCCATGGGTCTGGCGGGCACCTCGAAGAGCCAGGTCAGCCGGCTTTGCGAGGAGATCGATGAACGTGTGCAGGCCTTCCTGAACCGGCCCCTCGAGGGCAACTGGCCGTTTCTGTGGCTCGACGCCACCTATGTGAAGCTGCGCGAGGGCGGGCGGATCGTCTCCATGGCGGTGATAGTGGCCGTGGCGGTCAACACCGACGGGCGGCGCGAGATCCTCGGGATCACCGTCATGCCGTCCGAGGCAGAGACGTTCTGGGCCGGCTTCCTGCGGTCTCTTACGCGGCGCGGCCTGCGGGGCGTGCAGCTGGTGATCAGCGACGCGCATGAGGGCCTGAAAGCCGCCGCACGCAAGGTTCTCAGTGCCGGCTGGCAGCGCTGCCGCGTGCATTTTCAGCGCAATCTCCTGGCGCGCGTGGGCAAGACCAGCAAGCCCGTGGTCAGCGCCGTGGTGAAGACCGTCTTCGCCGAGACCGACCGCGACCAGGCTCATGCCCGCTGGCGGGAGGTGTCCGACAGCCTACGCGAGCGGTTCCGCGACGTGGCCGAGCTCATGGACGAGGCTGAGCACGACGTGCTGGCCTACATGGCTTTCGACGAGAGCCTGCGCTCGAAACTGCACAGCACCAACCCGCTCGAGCGCGTCAACAAGGAGATCAAGCGACGCACCAACGTCGTCGGGATCTTCCCCAACCGCGAGGCCGTCATCCGCCTCGTCGGCGCACTGATGCTGGAACAGAACGACGAGTGGGCCGTCTCGCGCCGCTACATGCCGGTGGAAAAGCTGACGGCCGTGTGCAACGATAACAAGGCGGCGACAATGATCGCCGCGCAGTGAACAAGCAACACCAGCTATGAAGAAGCAGGTGGACGCCAGTTCCTACACCACTTCACGGGGCACTACCCCAGCCCAGGAACTCGTCACGCTTCGGATACGTCCATAGCAGGGAAACGGGCTATGTATCGACAGCGGCAGAGCCGGCCACTAATCCATGCAAGGCCTGATTGGTCAAAGTTGTCTCGCATCGCGCCCAAGAGCCGGATACCGACCTCATGTTGACTGCCTACCGTCGGCTTCTAGAGATGATGCTGCCCCGCGAACGGAAGCGCTTCTGGCTTTTGGTCGTAATCACGTTCGTTCTCGCACTTTTCGAGGTCGGTTCGGTGATCTCCATTCTGCCGTTTCTTCAACTGCTATCGGACCCGGACATGATAGACCGTGTCGCCGCACTCGCCTGGGCTTACGAGGTCGGCGGATTCGAAAC
>CAZPOK010000474.1:0-1411 GCA_964587905.1 uncultured Rhodobacterales bacterium
CGGGGTGCTGACCGACGGTCAGGGCCACCGGGTCGACTTCAAGCAGACGCTGATCGTGCTGACCTCGAACCTCGGGAGCCAGGCGCTGAGCACACTGCCGGAAGGCGCGGATGCGGGCGAGGCCAAGCGCAACGTGATGGACGCCGTCCGGGCGCATTTCCGGCCGGAGTTCCTGAACCGGCTCGACGACATGATCGTGTTCGACCGCCTGACGCGCGAGGACATGACGGGCATCGTCGAGATCCAGCTCGGGCGTCTCCAGAAGCGTCTGGCGCAGCGCAAGATCGCCTTGGAGCTCGACGAGGGTGCGGAGAAATGGCTCGCCGACGAGGGCTACGATCCGGTGTATGGTGCGCGCCCGCTGAAGCGGGTGATCCAGCGCAGCCTGCAGGACCAGTTGGCCGAGATGATCCTGGCCGGCGACGTGACGGACGGCGACACGGTGCACGTGAGCGCCGGAACGGACGGGCTGATCGTGGGCGACCGGGTGTCGTCCTCGAACCGGCAACCGCCGGAGGATGCGGTTCTGCACTGAGGTGCGCAGGATGAGGTGAGAAAGCCCCGCCTGGGCGGGGCTTTCTACTGGCAGGAACTTTGCGAACGGTCCCCGGGTCGTCCAACACGCTTGAGCCGCCGCCGCTTTGCCGCTACGCGTCCCCCATGAGTTTCAACACCTTCGGCCATATCTTCCGTGTCACCACCTGGGGCGAAAGCCACGGGCCGGCGCTGGGTGCGACGGTGGACGGGTGCCCGCCGGGCGTGCCGCTGGAGGCAGCGACGATCCAGCACTGGCTCGACCGGCGAAAGCCGGGACAGTCGAAATATACAACCCAACGGCGCGAGGCGGACGAGGTGGAAATCCTCTCGGGCGTCTTCGAGGGGGTGACGACCGGCACGCCGATCCAACTGATGATCCGCAACACCGACCAGCGGTCGAAGGACTACGGCGACATCGCCGACAAGTTCCGGCCCGGACATGCCGACATCACCTACTGGCAGAAATACGGCATCCGCGACTATCGCGGCGGCGGGCGGTCCTCGGCGCGCGAGACGGCGGCGCGGGTCGCGGCGGGGGGTGTGGCGCGCGCGGCACTCAAGGCGCTTCTGCCGGGGGTGGAGATCGCCGGCTACATGGTGCGCATGGGCGAGAGGGCCATCGACCGGGCGCGGTTCGATCCGGCGGAGGTCGAGCGCAACCCGTTCTGGGTGCCGGACGCCGCGGCGGCCGAAGAGTGGGCAGGGTATCTCGACGGGCTGCGCAAGTCGGGAAGCTCGGTCGGCGCGGTGATCGAGGTCGTGGCGAGGGGCGTTCCGGCGGGGCTCGGCGCGCCGGTCTACGCCAAGCTCGATACCGATCTCGCCGCCGCGATGATGTCGATCAACGCCGTGAAGGGCGTCGAGATCGGCGAGG
>CAZPOK010000475.1:0-1406 GCA_964587905.1 uncultured Rhodobacterales bacterium
AACGTGATCTCGATCACCGACGGGCAGATCTTCCTCGAGACCGATCTCTTCTTCCAGGGCATCCGCCCCGCCGTGAACACCGGTCTCTCGGTGAGCCGCGTGGGCTCCGCCGCACAGACCAACGCGATGAAGTCGGTCGCGGGCCCGGTGAAGCTCGAGCTCGCCCAGTACCGCGAGATGGCGGCCTTCGCCCAGTTCGGCTCCGACCTCGACGCGGCGACCCAGCGTCTGCTCAACCGCGGCGCGCGGCTGACCGAGCTGATGAAGCAGCAGCAGTACTCGCCGCTCACCAACGCGGAAATCGTCTGCGTCATCTTCGCTGGCACGAAGGGATATCTCGATAAGCTGCCCGTCCGGGATGTCGGTCGCTTCGAGGCCGGCCTGCTGAACCACCTGCGCACCAAGCACAAGGACCTCCTCGACTGGATCACCACCGAGGATCCCAAGATCAAGGGCGAGGCGGAAGACAAGATCCGAGCCGCGCTGGACGAATACGCCGCGGACTTCTCGTAAGCGGCCCCAAGGGACAGGGACATGCCCAGCCTCAAGGACCTGAAGAACAGGATCGAAAGCGTCAAGTCGACGCGGAAGATCACCAAGGCCATGCAGATGGTCGCGGCGGCCAAGCTCCGCCGCGCCCAGGACGCTGCCGAAGCCGCCCGGCCCTATACGGAGCGGTTCAATGCCGTCATGGCCGGCCTCGCCCAATCGGTCGGCGACAGCGACACCGCGCCGCGCCTCCTGCGCGGGACGGGCAGCGACCAGACGCATCTGGTCGTCGTCATGACGGCCGAGCGCGGGCTTTGCGGCGGGTTCAACTCGTCGATCGCGCGCCTCGCCCGCCAGCGCATCGACAGCCTGATCGCGAACGGCAAGACGGTGAAGATCCTCACCGTCGGCAAGAAGGGTCGCGACATGCTCAAGCGCGATCACGGCGAAAAGCTCGTGGGTCACATCGACCTCACGGACGTCAAGCGCGTGGGCTACGACGACGCCGAGCGCATCGCGAAGGACATCCTCGGGCGCTTCGACGCGGGCGACTTCGACGTCGCGACGATCTACTACAGCCGCTTTCAGAACGTGGTCACGCAGATCCCGACCGCGCAGCAGATCATCCCGGCCGATTTCGAGGCCGAAGAGGACGCCTCCGCCTCGTCGCTCTACGATTACGAGCCGTCCGAGGAAGGCATCCTCGCCGACCTTCTGCCGCGCGGCGTCGCCATCCAGATCTTCGCCGCGCTTCTGGAGAACGGCGCCTCCGAGCAGGGCGCACGGATGAGCGCCATGGACAATGCGACGCGGAACGCCGGCGACATGATCGACCGGCTGACCATCGTGTACAACCGCTCGCGCCAGGCCGCGATCACCAAGGAACTCATCGAAATCATCTCGGGCGCCGAGGCGCT
>CAZPOK010000476.1:0-1403 GCA_964587905.1 uncultured Rhodobacterales bacterium
AGGACGGCGAGGTCTACCTGATCGAGGTCAACCCCCGCGCCTCGCGCACCGTCCCCTTCGTCGCCAAGGCCACCGACAGCGCCATCGCCTCGATCGCCGCCCGCCTCATGGCGGGAGAGAAGCTCAGCCAGTTCCCCAAGGCGGCCCCGCATCAGCCCGTCGACGATGCCACCGTCATCCCGATAGGCGACCCCGACGCGCTCGCCTCCTACCGCACGCCGTGGTTCTCGGTGAAGGAGGCGGTGATGCCGTTCGCCCGCTTCCCCGGCGTCGACACGATCCTCGGCCCCGAGATGCGGTCGACGGGCGAGGTCATGGGCTGGGACCGCACCTTCCCCCGCGCCTTCCTCAAGGCGCAGCTCGGCGCGGGCACCGTGCTCCCCCTCGGCGGCACCGTGTTCCTGTCGATCCGGACCGAGGACAAGGGCCCGGAGCTTCTCGAGACCGCCCGGTGCCTCACCGACCTCGGCCTCGCCATCCTCGCCACCCGCGGCACGGCGGCGTTCCTCTCCGAAAACGGGATCGCGGCGGAGGTGGTCAACAAGGCCTACGAGGGCGGCCGGACCATCGTCGACATCATGAAGGACGGGATGGTGGACCTCGTGATGAACACGACCGAAGGGTCGCAGGCGGTCGAGGACTCACGCTCGATGCGCAACGTGGCGCTGATGGACAAGATCCCGTATTTCACGACTCTGGCGGGAAGCCACGCCGCCGCGCTCGCCATGAAGGCCGCGCGGGAGGGGGAGCTGGGGGTGCGAAGCTTGCAGGGGTGAGATCAATCTCCTTCACTGATCCGCTCCTCCTTGAGCTTTGCGAACTCCTTGAGACCTTGATGCACCTTGTAGCGCGGTGCCGAACTGTCCCAACTAGCATTGCTGTCAGTGTAGCGAAACGACCAAGCGGATCCTCCTCCGCCGGAGCGCCGCTCGTAACCAATTACCGAGAACCGATAGAGCGTCTCCAACGCTCTCTCCGTATCAAGCGCGTTGTCCTTAGATTTTGTTTTTCTATAATTTCTCTCGAAGTCTTCTTTCTTAAAGGTAATTGTTTCGGTTCGAGAGCAAGCTTGCAATGCTTCCGCCCACTCATTCCAGTGGGGGAAAATTTCATCATCAAGCTCATTCTTAAGATATGTTGAGTAGTTATCGCGCGAGCCGTTAATGTCCTCATTTATGAAGATCAATTCCTCATCCGATCGATCCTTAGCAAGCCTCAGCGCCTCATTCAGAAACTGGATCACATCCCTCGGCCTAAGAAGCGTGCGCGCAAGAATGTGATTCCACTTCGGCTGAGAACCGCGCATCTTTCCACCGTCCTCGATGTCGGACCATAATACTCCCGCACCCAATCGAGCAGAAAGACGTTCGAATCATTGATTCTCAATGCCCTTTACATTTATG
>CAZPOK010000477.1:0-1397 GCA_964587905.1 uncultured Rhodobacterales bacterium
CATGCGCGGCAAGGAGGAAGCACACGATTATCGTTACTTCCCCGACCCGGACCTGGTGCCGCTGGTCATTGAGCATCCCTGGGTCGACCAGGTCCGCGCCGGTTTGCCGGAATTGCCGGAGGCCAAACGCAGCCGCTTCATGACAGCGTTGGGCCTGTCGGCTTACGATGCCGAGATTTTGGCCGCCGACCGCAAGCTGGCCGACTACTTCGAAACCTGCGTGCCGCTGACCGACGGTGACGCCAAGCTCTGCGCCAACTGGGTGATGGGCGAAATCTCGCGCCACCTCAACGAAGAGGGCATCACGATCGACCACGCACCGGTCACCGCCGAGAGTCTGGCCGGCCTGCTGAACCGGGTGCGGGACAACACCGTTTCCGGCAAGATCGCCAAGACCGTATTCGAGAAGATGTGGGCTTCCGGCCAGGGCGCCGATGCCATTATCGAGGCGGAAGGGCTTAAGCAGGTGAGCGACAGTTCGGCGATCGAGGCCTTGATCGACGAGGTGATTGCCGCCCATCCCGGCCAGGCCGCCGAATATCGCGGCGGCAAGGATAAATTGCTCGGTTTTTTCGTCGGCCAGGTCATGAAGGCCAGCAAGGGCAAAGCCAATCCCGGCCTCGTCAACCAGCTGCTCAAAGACAAGCTTTCAGGATAAGGTTATGAATCAATGTGCTTTCGCAGCCGGCGGCAATGCCGGTCTTCGTCCGATCCGCTACCAGAACGGCGTGCTTTCCCTCCTTGATCAGCGCAAGCTGCCAGGCGAAGAGCTCTGGAACGACTACACCGACTACCTCGCGGTGGCCGAAGCCATTCGCTCCATGGTGGTCCGCGGCGCCCCGGCCATCGGCATCACCGCTGCCTTCGGCGCCTGCCTCGGCGCCCGTGATATTCAGGCCGAAGATTCTCATGACTTTGCCGAAGCATTCGAAAAAATCTGCGATGAACTGAATGCCACCCGGCCAACGGCGGTCAATCTGGCCTGGGCTCTCGACCGCATGAAACGGCTGATGCGCGCCAACCTCAACCAGCCGCCCGCCAATCTCAAGATCGGCCTGGAGTATGAAGCCATGGCGATCTTCGAGGAAGACCTCCGCATCAACATGGCCATGGGGCAGCTGGGACAGAAGCTGATCGCCGACCAGGCACGGGTGCTGACCCATTGCAATGCCGGCGCGCTGGCGACCGGAGGCTACGGGACCGCACTGGGCGTGGTCCGGGCAGCGGTGAATGCCGGCAAGCAGATTACGGTGCTGGCCGACGAAACCCGTCCCTTCCTGCAGGGGGCGCGGCTGACCGCCTGGGAACTGCAACGCGACCAGATTCCCGTCACCCTGATCTGCGACAACATGGCGGTCTATCTGATGCATCTCGGCGGCGTCGACTGCGTGATCGTC
>CAZPOK010000478.1:0-1393 GCA_964587905.1 uncultured Rhodobacterales bacterium
GAGGGGAGCCAATACGCGATGGCCTTCTTCGCGCTCCAGATCGCGCTCAACACGCTCTGGACGCCGGTGTTTTTCGGATTGAAGCGCATGGGGGCGGGTATGGTCGTGCTCGTCGCGCTCTGGATCGCGGTGGCGACGACGCTGGGCATCTTCTGGTCGCTCGACTGGATCGCGGGGCTTCTGTTCGTGCCCTATCTCGTGTGGGTGACGGTGGCCGGCGCGCTCAACTACACCGTCTGGCGGATGAACCCCGACGCGCAGCCGACCTGATCGCGCGCCTGCGGCGCTCCATGCGGCGCCTCCGGCGGGAGTATTTTCGCCGAGATGAAGAGTTGGGCCCTGCGCTCCGCTTCATCTCGGGGGAAATACTCCGGGGGAGCCCGAGGGGGCAGTGCCCCCTCGGACAGCAGTCAGGCCGGGAACCGCCAGCCGGCCCGGCGCGGGACGCGGACCGCGAGCATCGGCTTCAGTAGCGCCGAGGCGAAGCGGTCGAGATCGAGCGCCTCGTGGACGCCCTCGGTCTCTTCTCCGTTGATCCGGGTCCGGACCACCGAGCGAGAGTAGAACGGGGCGTCGAGCATCGCCTTGACCTGTCGTGGGCGGTGGCCGGCATCGGACCGCGTCTCGCGCCCGACGGCCCAGAGCGAGCGGGCGAAGCGGGTGCGGGGCGGCATCGGCATGGTCTCGGCCGCGCCTCCTTCGGTGAAACGCACCCCGAACTCCAGATGCGTGCCGTCCCGCCGCGTCGCGTCGTAGAAGCAGGCGGCGCCGCCCCGGAGCGGGAAGCGGCCCCAGGTCCAGTAGGAGAAATCGCTTTCGAGCGCGCGGGTGCCGTAATTGGCGTCGAAATAGCCGTGGCCGGTCCATTGCCAGCCGCGGTTGAGATCGACGTCGATCCGTGCGGTGGGTGCGAACGGCCGCCAGATGTGCGTGCCGGTCCCGAGAAGCGGCAGTTCGACACCCGTGATGGCCGAGGGCGTGACGGTGATCCGTCCGCGCACCCGCGACACCAGCGGAAGCGACGAGATTTCGTCGATGTCGATTTCCAGCCGGCCGTTCCGCCAGCGCAGGGAGGAGGGGCCGACGGTGAAGGTGTCGCTGGTCTGGCGGAGCGCCGCCTCGCCCCGGTCGGTCATCGTGAAGCGCCCGCCGGGCCCGTAGGTCGCGACGTTGATGCAGACGTGGTCGTGCGGCCGCCGGCGTCCCGACCAGGCGTACCAGGGCGAGAAGACCGAGCCTATGAAGGCGATGACGGAGACGGCGCGGGTGCCGTCATCGGAGATCCCGTCGACGTACCACCAGGCGTAGCCGTCGGGCGGGATCTCGAGGTTGAAGTTCGGTCCGTCAGAATCGCCTCGGCCGCGTGCCGCCCGGAGAGGGTCGCCATCGGCAC
>CAZPOK010000479.1:0-1392 GCA_964587905.1 uncultured Rhodobacterales bacterium
CGGCGTCGATAACCGCCTCGACGATCCGCGCCAGAAACGGCAGTCTGGTGCGCACGGCGTCTTCCGCCGAGAACTCGACATTGGGCGTATAGCCGGAAGCGTGTTTAACCGCCGCCACCGCCGCATCGACGATCTGGTCTTCATTCATCTTCAACTTGTACTTCATGTGGATATCGCTGGTGGCGATGAAGGTGTGGATGCGCCCCCGTTCGCCGGCGTACTGCAAAGCCTCCCAGCCCCGGTCGATATCCTTTTCGCTGGCCCGGCAGAGTCCGGCGATTTCGCAGCCCTTGATGGTTTTGGCGATCTTGCGGACCGCCTCGAAATCACCAATGGAAGCGATCGGGAAACCTGCTTCGATGACGTCGACATTCAGCTTTTCCAGCTGGTGGGCGATGCGCAGCTTTTCTTCCATATTCATGCTGGCGCCCGGCGACTGTTCGCCGTCACGCAAGGTGGTATCGAAAATTTTGATGGTCTTGATGTCGCTCATGGCTGTTCTCCTCAATAGGTCCTGGTTAACGACGGGTTCGGGGCGTCCGGGGACGCTGTTCCTGCATCAAGTTCTAGCTCGGATAGATCGCTGTCCACGGGACCACCCCCTTTCCAGTATCGCTGCCGGGAAAAATAAAAAGCTCCCGCCCCGTCAGGGGCGAGAGCTTGCGCTTCGCGGTACCACCCTGTTCAGCTTCACCTCGGTGAAGCCCTCATTGTCTCCCTTTTCGCGGGAAAACGGCGGAAATTACTGAGACAATCGTCTGTTCACGGCCGCGGCTCAGAGGCGAGTTCGGGGTCTCAACGTACCGGTTTGCAGCAACCACCGGCTCTCTGCGACGTCGCTGACGCCCTACTACTCCTCGTCAAAGCCTTGCAACTTTCGGGACAGTTAAACAATAAAACACTGTCTTTGTCAAGATATCTCTTGCTTTTTTATTCTCAGGAAAGACCACCGAGGATGGTCTCGCCGGCCACCGTCCGATCGCCAATCCTGACCCTGATTTCCGTATCCACAGGCAGGTAGAGATCGACCCGCGAACCGAAACGAATAATGCCGAAACGCTTGCCCCGCTCCACGGAATCGCCGATCTCGGGATAGGAGACAATGCGGCGCGCCACCAGTCCGGCAATCTGAATGCAGGGAATCCGGCGGCCGTCGCCCATTTCGATCAGCAAACCGGACTGTTCGTTCAGGTCGCTGGCTTTGTCCAGGGATGCATTCAAAAACTGGCCAGGGCTGTAGTAACGCTCGACCACCTTGCCGGTCACCGGTGCCCGGTTGATGTGCACGTTGAAAACGTTCATGAAAATACTGACCTTGAAAGCCTCCTGCCCGCCGAGAAATCGATTTTCTTTGACTTTCGCGGCGAACACGACCTTGCCGTCGGCAGGCGC
>CAZPOK010000480.1:0-1391 GCA_964587905.1 uncultured Rhodobacterales bacterium
CCGATGCTTGTGAACCAGTGCTGGTTCAGGCATTCCTCCCGGTATCGGCCGTTGAAGCTTTCGATGTAGGCGTTCTGGGTCGGTTTCCCGGGGTCGATGAAATACAGCTGCACGCCATGATCATCGGCCCACCCATCGAGCGCGCGCCCGCGCAGTTCCGGGCCGTTGTCGACGACCAGGATGTCGGGGTATCCCCGCTCACGCGCCACGCGCTCCAGCATGTCCACGACCCGATCGCCCGGCAGCGAGAAATCCACCTCGATCGCCGGGCACTCCCGGGTGCAGTCGTCCTTGAGATTGGCGGTGCGGAACTTGCGGCCATTGGCCAGCGCATCGCTGGTGAAGTCGAGCGACCATCGCTGGTTGGCAGAGATGGGGCACCAGCTGCCTTCGCGCGCCTCGCGCGGGATCTTCTTGCGCTTCGTGCGACGCAGCCACAGCCGTTCTTCGCGGTAGATCCGCTCGATGACCTTGACGTTCACCCTGAAGCCCTCGCGGACCAGTTTGGCATGCAACATGCGATAGCCATACCTCCTGTGTTTGCCTGACAGCGTGATCAGGCGTTCTCTCAGCCGCACGTGGCGATCCGGTCGCGCCTGATAGACCAGGCTCGACCGTGAAATCCCGACCAGCCTGCACGCCCGCCGTTCCGTGAACTGATGCTCCGTCATCAGCTTCCTCACCGCGGCACGGCGGTGCGCAGGCGTCAGGAGTTTTTTGCCAGCAGCCCCTTCAGGCCGGCGTTGTCCAGCATCGCGTCGGCCAGGAGACGCTTCAGCTCCGCGTTCTCGGTCTCCAGATCCTTCAGGCGACGCAGTTCGGAAACCTGCATCCCGCCATATCTGCTCTTCCACTTGTAGAGCGTGGCGTCCGACATGCCGTGCTTGCGGCACAACTCCGAGACCTTCGCCCCGGCAGCATACTCCTGCAAAATCCCCACGATCTGTTCTTCGGTAAAGCGTGATTTGCGCATCGTCTGTTCTCCTCGTTGCTGCGAACGTTACAAGAACAAACTCTCCGAATGAATGGCCCGGTTTTGTGGGGGCAGGTCACCCTCATCTACGCTGGCGCACTCGCCTGCGGAATGGTCGGCAACTGGGCTAACCTACCGCTACCCTGGATGATCGGGGCAATGGCCTTTGCGACTGCTGTGCGCCTCTCAAACTTGACGACCCAAGTTCCGTCTGTGACACGCCCAATCGGACAAATGATCGTCGCTTCCTCTGTGGGACTCTCGTTCACGCCGGCTGCGGTCTCGGCGCTGTCAGTGTTGTTCTTTCCTATGATCAGCGCGGCGATCCTCACCATCGTCGCCGGTTTCCTGGTGGCAGCTCTCCTGATGCGCATGGCGCGGGTGGACGTGGTCACCGCCACGCTCTCCTCCATTCCGA
>CAZPOK010000481.1:0-1387 GCA_964587905.1 uncultured Rhodobacterales bacterium
CACATGCCGCTCAGCAGCGCGGAATTGCTGACCGCGCGGTCGAAAGCAAAGACCCAAACATTAGCTGCTACGAAAACCTTGCGGACGAGGACGTGGAGTTTGAATTTGATGGCACGTGGCCAAAGATCTCTATTCCGGGTGACATAGATCTCCAAACTGGTTTGAACGCGGTGATACATGGAAAGATACAAGAGTCTCTCTTCGCATTCCGACGTGATGCGCGCGATTTATTTGATCCCAGAGTATATAATAATAAAAGTAGGATGTCTCTAAAGATCGCGCCGGCCCTGCTGAATCGTGAATTAATTTCTCTAGGCCGTGTGGACGAATTGACTCACCCCGCTTGAGGAGGATTCCCATCAACGGTTCTTGCTGATTCATAGGACATCGACGAATTTGCGGGAGGCCGTCGATGTCCACGAAGATGAACGAAGAGGATTGGGAGCTGGCGTTGGAGGCGTTCAGGGCCTGTCTGCCTCGGCGGGGCGCCAAGGGGCGGGATGACCGGCTGTTCCTCGAAGCGCTCCACCACTTCACCGTCCACAACATCACCTGGCGGGCCTTGCCCGATCGGTTCGGAAACTGGAACAGCGTGTGGAAACGGTTCGACCGGCTCGGCAAGGCGGGTGTGTTCGAGGACTATTTCGCGATACTGGCGGGTCTGAGCGAGACCGCGCATCTGGTGCAGATGTTCGACTCGACGGTGATCCGGGCGCATGTCTCCGCAGCCGGCGCAAAAGGGGGCAAACGGGCCAGGCGCTCGGGCGGTCGCGGGGCGGGTTCGGCACGAAAATCCATTTGAAAACAGACCACGACGGACTTCCTGTCGCCTTCGAATTGACCGGTGGCGAAGCGGCCGACAGCCCGATGTTCGAAGCATTGATCGACGCCGGACCGGACGAACCGGCCCGCGCCGTCATCGGCGACAAGGGCTATGACAGCGACGCCAACCGCGCCCTGGCGCGCGAGCGCGGCGCCGTTCCGGTGATCCCGCACCGCTCGAACCGCAAGGCCATTCCCGCGCGCTTCGCGAAGGCGCTCTACCGGGGCCGCGCCCGCATCGAGCAGATGATGGGAAAGCTGAAACGGTTCAAACGCGTGGCGCTACGCTGCGAAAAAACCGCCAGAAACTTCAGATCCATCGTCGCGCTCGCCGCGACCTTCATCTTGCTCAAATCCGTCCACACGGCCTAGCGAGGCCCTGCCTCGCCTGAAGCCGAATTGTTCTGACGAGGGCCGTCGACGTCGTCGGACTGCATGGCGGCCTCCATTTCGGGATGGATCTGCATGGCGTGCCTTCCGTCGAGCGTGCGGCAATGCACCTCGCGGGGCGGCACGGCCGAATCTTCCTGTTTCTGTTGATGCGGTTGGACTTTGTAGCCGGCTA
>CAZPOK010000482.1:0-1383 GCA_964587905.1 uncultured Rhodobacterales bacterium
GCCCCAGCCGGTGCTTGCCCGCGCGCATCTTGTAGAACAGGCAGCCGGTTTCCATGCGGGGATCGTCGCTCGCAAAGTCGATCAGGGCGGCAAGCGTCTCGCGCAGCCCCGTCCCGCCGTGCAGGACCACGAACATCTCCGACAGCACTTGTTCGGCATAGCGGTCGAGCACCGCACGCGACAGCCCGTCCTCGCTTCCGAACTCGCGGTAGAGCGAGGGCTTCGAGATGCCCGCCATCTGGCAGATCGCGTTGACCGACACGTCCGCCGGATCGCTCTGCCAATACGCGGTCATCGCGACGTCCAGCACCTTCTCGGCGTTCATCGTACGCGGCCTGCCGCGCGCGGGTTTCGGATGATCATCATTCATTTTGTTACCGATTGGTATTTTATGACTTGACGAAGCGTCGTAGATATTCGTACCAGTCGGTAACATCACGCGCAAGCAGGAGAATGAATCATGTCGGAGACGGGAAGAACGGTCGTCATCACCGGGGCAAGCAGCGGATTTGGCGCAGCGGCGGTGCGCGCCTTTGCCGACCAGGGTAACCGGGTCTGGGGCACGATGCGGGATGCGGAGGGGCGCAACGCGATCAAGAAGGCGGAGCTGGAGGCTCACTCCCCCCGCATCGCGATCGCCGAGATGAACGTCACCAGCGACGCCTCGGTGACCGACGGCTTCGCCCGCATCCTCGCCGAGGGCCCGGTCGACATCCTGATCAACAACGCGGGCATCATGTATATCGGCATGACCGAGGCCTACAGCGTCGCGCAGGCCCATGAGCAGATGGACACCAACTATTTCGGTGCCATCCGCGCGATGCAGGCGGTGCTGCCGTCGATGCGAGCAGCGGGCAGCGGCCTGATCATCAACACCAGCTCCATCGCCGGGCGGGTGTCGGTGCCATTCTTCGGCACGTACTCCGCCACGAAACACGCGCTGGAGGCCTACAGCCAGAGCCTGCGTTACGAGGTGGCCCCCTTCGGCGTCGACGTGGCGTTGGTCGAGCCGGGGCCGTTCCCCTCGAACCTGCTCGCCGCCGGAAAGCCGCCCGCGCACGAGGACGTGCTGGCGTCCTACGGCGACCTCGGCAACGTGCCCGCCACCATGATCTCGGGCTTCGCCGACATGCTGGCGAGCGAAGCCGCCCCCGACCCCCAACTGGTCGTCGACGCCTATCTCGCGCTGGCCGATGCCGCACCGGGCAAGCGCCCGACGCGCACGGTCGTCGGCATCACCTGGGGTGTCGATGAGGTGAACGCCTTCACCCAGCCGCGGCAGGACGCCCTGCTGAAAGAAATGCAGCTCGAAACCGTTCTGGGCGGCCTCGACGCCTGACCACCTCATTTTTCTCCAACAATCCCGAAAGGAACAAGACCCAT
>CAZPOK010000483.1:0-1369 GCA_964587905.1 uncultured Rhodobacterales bacterium
TCACTTGTCGCATAAGGCACCTATTTGCTTTCGAATATATATTTGCTGACCAGTTCTTCCAGGTTGATGGCGGATTCCGTTTCGAAGATGGTCCCGCCGTCCTCGATCAACTCCGGTGAGCCGCCGGGTGAGATGGCCACATACCGGTCGCCGATAATGCCGGCGGTGCGGATCGAGGCGATGGAGTCTTCCTGCAGATCAACATCGCGCTTGATGCTCATGCTCACAACCGCTTCGTAGGTCTCCCGGTTCAGACGGATCTGCTCGACGCTGCCGACCTTGACGCCGGCGATTTCCACCACGGCACCCTGCTTCAGGCCGGAAATGGAGCCGAAGCGAGCGGTCACCTGGTAGCTGTCTCCGCCCAGCAGATCGATATCACCGAGCTTGATGGACAGCCAGGCAAAGCAGACGAAACCGGCCACCATGAACAGCCCGACCACGATTTCAAGATTGAACTTCTTCATAGAGACCTCTCTCTTCGAGTTCGCTATAGTAGAGCGCGCCCATGGTTTCGCGGACGAATGCCCTGATTTTCGGCTGTTCCGACAACTGGAATTCCTCCGGCGGCAGGCAGCCCTGAATGACGCCTTCGGAGATCAGGGCCACATAGTCGGCCAGTTTGAAAATTTTCGGCACATCATGGCTGACGAAGACCGCCGAATACCCAAGTTGCTGCTGGGTTTCAAAAAACAGGCGATAGAGTTCGTTGCTTTTGTTGACGTCCAGGCCCGTTGTCGGTTCGTCGAAAAAAATGACTTTCGGATCGAGCATCAGGGCCCGGGCCAGGCCGGCGCGTTTCCGCATGCCGCCGCTGAGCTGCGCCGGATATTTCTCCCCGGCGTCTTTCATATCCATCAGCGCCAGCTTGTCAGTGACTCTGTCCCGGATGGTCTTTTCGTCCAGCCGGGTGCGTTCCCGAAGGGGCAGGGCGACGTTGTCGTAAACAGTCATCGAATCGAACAGCGCCACATTCTGGAAGAGGACGCCGAAGGTGGTGCGGATCTCTTTCAGGCGGCGGGACTTCACTTTGTTGATGTCCTCGCCGTAAACCAGCACCTGACCCTTGTCCGGTTTGATCAGACCCAGCATGTGTTTGACCATCACGCTTTTCCCCTGGCCGCTGGCGCCGACGATGATGGTCGTCGTCCCTTCCGGGACCTCGAGGTCCACGCCATTCAGGACCTGTTGATCGCCGAAGGATTTTTCAATGCCGATCAGGCGGATAATCGCTTCCGAAGCTGGTTTTGCGCCTTTGTTCATGTCGGTTGTCGATCCTCTAGAGAAGCATGGCGCTGATCAGGTAGTCCCAGACCAGGACGGATACCGAAGACATGACGACCGCGTCGGTGGTCACGCGGCTGACGCC
>CAZPOK010000484.1:0-1356 GCA_964587905.1 uncultured Rhodobacterales bacterium
CTTGCGCCGCTGGCCCGTCCAGAAGGACTTGCTGACCTCTCGGAACTCGAGCATCTGCCCGTTCTGCCTCGCATCGAGCCCCCGCTTAAACGGGTAGCATTAAGGATGAGTTATTTCATCCGCTTTTTCGGGAACTATGCCCTAACTCGCTGGCTCGCTTCAATCTCTCAATCGTGGTGGAGGCGGGCCGGGCCGCGAACTGATGCCGAAAATCGCCGCGTGCGCGAAAACATTGCCGAGAAACCGCGCCAGTGCCCGGTTTGCGCCGGCCGGCGCTGGCGATTACATGCCGGGCGTGACCCGACCCTCCGATCTCACCCGGCGGATTTCCGCCTGCACGCTCTGCGCCGACCGGTTCACCGCGACGGCGACCGCGCATGCGCCGCGCCCCGTCCCGTGGTTCCGGGCCGGCGCGCGGATTCTGATCGCCGGCCAGGCGCCGGGGCTGCGCGTTCACGAGGCGGGCCGCCCCTTCGCCGATCCCTCGGGCGACCGGCTGCGGAACTGGCTCGGCCTGCCCGAGGAGGACTTCTACGATCGCGCGCGCGTCGCGATCGTGCCGATGGCCTTCTGCTTTCCGGGCTACGACGCGAAGGGCTCCGATCTTCCGCCACCGCCGCTCTGCGCCCGCACATGGCGCGCCGAGGTCATGGCCGCGCTTCCCGACGTCGCTCTGACGATCCTCGTCGGCGGCTACGCCCAGAAGTGGCACCTCGGCGGGCGGGGCGGCGTGACCGAGACCGTGGCGGCCTGGCGCGACCGCGCGCCCGCGGTCTTTCCCTTGCCGCATCCGTCATGGCGGAATACGGCGTGGCTGAGGAAGAACCCGTGGTTCGAGAGCGACCTCCTTCCGGTCCTCAGATCCCGGGTCCGCGAGGTGCTCGATGGCTGAAACCCCGCTCGACGCCGCCCATCGGGCGATGGAGGCCGCGCCCGACGACGACGCGGCGCGGCTTCGCTTCTTCGACCGGCTCGCCGGGGCCGAACTCCTGCTGCTTCTCGCCGCCGAAGCCGAAGGCGACGCCGTGATGCCCGAGGTCTTCGAGGTCGAGGGCGCGTCCTTCGTCCTCGCTTTCGATACCGAAGAGCGGTTGTCGGCCTTCACCGGCCGGATCTCGCCCTATGCGGCGCTCTCCGGTCGCGCGATGGCCGCGATGCTGGCCGGAAAAGGCCTGGGCCTCGCGCTCAACCCCGAGGTCGCGGCCTCGGCCTTCCTGATGCCTCCCGAGGCGGTGGCGTGGCTCGCGGAGACACTGATGGCCCGCCCGTCGGAGGACGAGGCGCGCCCGAGCCGGCTCTCCCCGCCCGCGGGCCTGCCGGAGGTTCTGCTGACGGCGCTCGACGCCAAGCTTGCCT
>CAZPOK010000485.1:0-1354 GCA_964587905.1 uncultured Rhodobacterales bacterium
CACGATGTCGGGGCGGAGGTCGGGCGGGTTGAGGCTCATCGGGAGGATATAGCGGGCCGAGGTGTCACAGGAAAGGGGCGTCCGAGAACGGACAAGGGTCAAATGACTGAAGTTGTTTACGATCGCTGCCGATCCCCCTTTGGGCATCCGGTGTTGGCAGACCGCCGCCACCCGTCAGCCGGATCGCAGGGATCGGTGGGGCAAGGTCGATGAGGCGCGAGCCACGGACGCATGACTCAAGGGACGCTTTCCGGGGAATGAACATCAGCCTCGCATCGGCACGGCATGACCGATCAGCAGCTTGACGAACAGGAGCGGCACGAACCACTCAAGGCCCGGCGTCGGCCCCAGCGCGTATAGCGATAGAGCAAATGCTGCCAAATAGAGGGTAGTGGCGAGAGGGCTGCGCAGGGCAGCAGGTGCGCAAAGCACGATCAAGGCGGATGCCAGAAGCCACCCGCCAACCGTAACCGCGTAGATCACGTCAAAGCCTCCGCCCCGAAAGCCCCATGCGACGGCAATTATGTGCAGGAGGTGCAGAGCGATGAACCAAAGGTGATCGCGCGGACGCTGCTCTGGCCGGTGATACCACCTCTTGGTCGTCTCTGTCATGTTGCAGACTGCGCCGCCGATGACGTCGGCCCCGATCGCAGCGCCAAGAACCACGAGTGGCCAGGCCAGACCGAGCAGGGACAGATGGAAAGCGACCAGGACTCCGCCCACGACTGCCGAGCCGATGACCAACACATTCTCGCCCGCGCTCATACCGGGACCGACGAAACGATCCCATGACCCGA
The DNA here is from genome assembly GCA_964587905.1 of uncultured Rhodobacterales bacterium. Lineage (GTDB taxonomy): Bacteria > Pseudomonadota > Alphaproteobacteria > Rhodobacterales > Rhodobacteraceae > DAINOF01. The sequence goes on from CAZPOK010000485.1 coordinate 798, forward strand.
GCAGGCCTGGTCTGGGTTGGGCGATGGTCATGAACAACGCTCCGAAGTCGGCATCTGGGGAAGTAAACCATCCCGACCGAGGAAGCGCCAGGGTCCGGTTCGTCGGAACGGCCACCGGAGCCGGCTTGGCCCCTCCATCCGGTTCTCCGCCATTGCCGCTTTTCCCGCCCTGTGGCATCTTTCCCTGCGGGCCGGGCGATGGCGTCGCCCCGATATCGGCCCCTGACCGTCCTGCACGCCGGGACCTTTTCGCAAGAGGAGGGCTCCCGCATGACGGACCGCCCGGAGATGTACCGCTTCCACAACGGCGAGAAGGCCGCGCTGCCGTTCTCGCCTGAAGACTACGATGCCCGGCTTTGCGGGCTCCGGGCCGCGATGGCCGAGCACGGTGTCGACGCCGCCGTCCTGACCTCGATGCACAACATTGCCTATTACTCGGGCTTCCTCTACTGCGCGTTCGGGCGGCCCTACGGGCTGGTCGTCACCGCGAGCGAAAGCGTCACGATCAGCGCGGGCATCGACGCGGGCCAGCCCTGGCGGCGGTGCCATGGCGACAA
>CAZPOK010000486.1:0-1352 GCA_964587905.1 uncultured Rhodobacterales bacterium
GTCAGTGCGGCCTCCGCAACAGCCCGGGTGAAGCGGCTGTAGGCCCCGCGGTCCGAGGCACGCCGCCCCTTGGCGGTCTGCCCCGCGTCCTGCGCGTCGAGCTTGCCGGCCATCGTCTCGGCCATCGCTTCGAGCTCGGCGATGCGGGCTCGGCGGCGGTCTCCCTGCTCGGCGGCGCGCACGGGGTCATGGGCAACGATCAGCCGATGCCCTGCGAAGCGGTCCTCGGCCAGCCCGTTGTCGTCAAAGGCCATGTCCCGGAAGCTCTCGATGAGATCGCTGTAGCGGCGCGCCGGGACCGCCAGGATGAACTCGAGCGTGCGCCCGCCCCGCTCGGCAAGGGTGGTCAACGCCCCGATGTTGTCGAGGCTCAGGAGCCCGCGGTCGGCTACCAGGATCACGCGCTCGATGGGGAAGCGCTGCAGGACGGTGGCCAACATGGCCTGCAGCGTCTTGGTCTCGGCCACGTTGCCCGGATGAACGGTGTGCATCAGCGGCAGGCCGTCGGCGGTCTGCACGACGCCGAGGACGAACTGGCGGGCAATGCCGCCCATCTCCCTGTTCATGCCGAAGGCACGAATGTCGTCCGCGACCTGCCCTTCACCGCGGATCCGCACGGTAGTCAGATCGTAGAACACGATCTCCAGATCGCGGTCGACCAAGGGGCGGATCTGCCTGGCCAGGGCGCCCTCGACAGCGTCGGCGTGATCCATCAGCGCATCCATGGCCCGCAGCAGGTGTTGGTGCGTGACCGTGTCGGGCATTGCCGGGATCGCGACCGTGTCCAGCCAGCGCAGGCAGCCCGATTTGCTGGACGGGTCGCACAGGCGGTTGAAGACCATCGCTCGGATAAGTGCCTCGGCGTCGAATTCCCGGCGCGAGGACCGAAGCGCACGCTTCAGAGCCGTGTCGATCCCGAGATCCCGCCAGAGTTCATGGAGCGCGAAGACATCGCCGAAGCCGAGTCCCGCTTCCTGGATGACCTCGGAAGCCGTGTTTTCGGCGCGCCCCACGGCCCGGTTCAGCCCGTTGATCAGCGGGTCGAGCCGCTCTGGCGTGATCTGGTCGAGGCGCCCCAGGTTGGCCACGACCCGTGTCCGAACCTTGCCGCTCTCGTTGCGGAAGGACTCGACCAGTTGAAGATACTGGCGGCCGGCAGTCTTTGTGATGCGCGTATACATGATGTGGCGACGATACCCCGGCCGATCGCCCGCTCGCAATGGCGAAATCACTCATGTGTGTGACGACAGCAAGTCCAGCCCGCACCCCGCCCACGCAACTCAACCCATTGAAATGTCGTCACCGGCGTTCCGCAGGACCCTCAAATCCTTCCGGGAACTGTCGAACTTCGG
>CAZPOK010000487.1:0-1349 GCA_964587905.1 uncultured Rhodobacterales bacterium
GGGACGGTGCGCGAGGCGCGGGGGTTGACCTCGATCAGGTAGACCTCGCCGTCCTTGATCGCGAACTGGACGTTCATCAGGCCGACCACCTCGAGCGCGAGGGCGAGCGCGCGGGTCTGGCGCTCCAGTTCCTCGATGATGGCGTCGGAGAGCGTGTGGGGCGGGAGCGAGCAGGCGCTGTCGCCCGAGTGGACGCCCGCCTCCTCGATGTGCTCCATGATGCCGGCGACGTGGACATCGGTGCCGTCGCAGAGCGCGTCGACATCGACCTCGACCGCGCCCGAGAGATAGCTGTCGAGCAGCACGGGGGAAGTGCCGGAGACGACGACGGCCTCGGCGATGTAGCGCTCGAGGTGGGCCATGTCGCGGACGATCTCCATCGCGCGGCCGCCGAGCACGTAGGAGGGGCGGATCACCAAGGGGAAGCCGATCGCCTCGGCCGCGGCGAGGGCGGCGGTGTCGGAGGACGCGATAGCGTTCTTCGGCTGCTTGAGCCCGAGGTCGTTCACGAGCTTCTGGAAGCGTTCGCGGTCCTCGGCGAGGTCGATGGCGTCCGGCGAGGTGCCGAGGATCGGAATGTTCGATTCGTGCAAGGCATTGGCGAGTTTCAGCGGCGTCTGGCCGCCGAATTGCACGATGACTCCATGCAGCGTGCCGCGCGATTGTTCGACCCGGAGGATCTCCATGACGTGCTCGAAGGTCAGCGGCTCGAAATAGAGCCGGTCGGAGGTGTCGTAGTCGGTCGAGACGGTCTCGGGGTTGCAGTTGATCATGATCGTCTCGTAGCCCGCCCCGGTCAGCGCGAAGCAGGCGTGGCAGCAGCAGTAGTCGAACTCGATCCCTTGGCCGATCCGGTTCGGGCCGCCGCCGAGGATGACGACCTTCTTGCGGTCGGAGGGCCGCGCCTCGCATTCGGTGTCGCCCATGACGGGGCTCTCGTAGGTCGAGTACATGTAGGGGGTCTGCGCCTCGAATTCGGCCGCGCAGGTGTCGATCCGCTTGAAGACGGCGGTGACGCCGAGGTTCGCCCGCGCACGGCGGACCTGGTCTTCCTCGCGGCCGGTGAGATGAGCGAGGCGGGCGTCGGTGAAGCCCATCATCTTGAGCCGGCGCAGCCCCTCCTCGGTCATCGGCAGGCCGGACTTGCGCAGGTCGGCCTCGACCTCGACGATCTCGCGGATACGGGCGAGAAACCACGGGTCGAAGGAGGTCGCGGCCTGGATGTCGTCGTCGGAGAGGCCGTGGCGCATGGCCTGAGCGATGACGCGCAGCCGGTCGGGTGTCTGGCGGGTGAGCGCCTGGGTGATCCTGGCGGGATCGGGCGCGCCGTCGATGGCGATCTCGTCGAG
>CAZPOK010000488.1:0-1348 GCA_964587905.1 uncultured Rhodobacterales bacterium
CCTTTCTGATCAGCGCCTTGAGCTTCGAGAATGCCATTTCGATGGGGTTGAGGTCGGGGCTGTAGCAACTGTCTTTCACGCGGCGAGTTTTTGATGATCTTTTGCGTCTCGGAACATTGCATTGAGGATGGTGAGGAGCTTTCTGGCACAGGCCGTGATGGCGACCTTGGTTGGTTTCCCGGCGTCTTTGAGGCGCTTTCGGAACGCCTTGAGGGCCGGGTCATAGCGACTTGCGATGAAGGCTGCGAGGTAGAGGGTGCGGCGGACATCGGCGCGACCGCCCCAGACGTGGCGCTTGCCGCGATGGAGGCCGGAGTCGCAGGCGTGGGGGGCGAGCCCCGCGAGGCTTGCGATACGCCGGTGGTCGAGCTGGCCCAGCTCGGGCAGGCGGGCGATCAGGACGGCGGAGAGGGCGGGGCCGATGCCGGGAACAGTGGTCAGGCGGCGCTGGTCCTCGGCGAGGGCGGCGCAGGCGTCGATCCGGGCGGTGATCTGACCTTCGACGGCTGTCAGGTGCGCCTGCAAGACCCTGAGAAGGCGCGCGATCTCCCGCGCTATCCATGGTTCTGAGGTTGTGCGGGCGCGGTTCTTCTCGCGTCCGATACTGGCCACAAGATCGTCGCGGCGGGCGACGAGATCAGCCAGCCGCGCCCGCTCGGGATCGACAGGGGGCGTCGGTTCCGGCGCCAGCGCCCGGCCCATTCTGGCCAGGATTTCGGCATCGACCCGGTCGGTCTTGGCCAGCCGTCCGGTAGCGCGGGCGAACTCGCGCGCCTGGCGGGGGTTGACGCGCGCGCAATCGACCTTGGCTTTCGCGAGAGCTTCGATCAGCGGACGCTCGTAGCCGCCAGAGGCTTCGCAGACCACCAGGCATCCCTGCGCAGCGCGAGCGAACCGCGCAAGCGCCTGTTGCGTAGTGGGGATCCGCTCGTGCTTGTGGGTTGAAAGCGTGAAGGTGTCGATCCAGCCTTTGGCGATATCGACGCCGATGACGTCTTGTGGCAAGGTCATGGGGCCTGTCCTTGATCTGCGGGATCGGCTGTTCGCGCAGCCCTCCCAGGCAACTGTTCAGGTTTGTCGTCGGTCGGCAGACGAGCCCCACGCTACAGCACGGGCTGCAAGCCCAAGGGCGGGTCGGGGTCTCGTCTGCCAGACACAATATTGCAGATCACCAAGAGACAAGGGCGGCAGGAACAGGAACCATGCGCCGATGTCGCGCACGGCTTTGGAGGCCGCCGGGCTTTTGTGGCTCGACAGGTTGTCGAGGATGACCACGTCGCCGGGACGCAGGGACGGCACCAGCTGGGTCTCGATATAGAGGTCGAACATCTCGCCATTCATCGCTCCG
>CAZPOK010000489.1:0-1345 GCA_964587905.1 uncultured Rhodobacterales bacterium
GTAACGCCCCTCCCGCGCCGTCGCGAGCGCGCCCTCGTCGAGATCGGTCGCGAATATCTGGATGTGCGGCGTCACCTGCTGCCGTTCGGCTTCTTCGAGAAGGACGATGGCGAGGCTGTAGGCCTCTTCGCCCGTCGCGCAGCCGACCGACCAGACCCGCAGTTGCCCGTCCGGTCCGGCATCGCGCAAAAGCGGCGTCACCGCCTCCTCGACCAGCGCCTCGTAGGCGGCGGGATCGCGGAAGAAGGCGGTCACGGAGATCAGCAGGTCGCCGAACAGCTCCTGCGCCTCCTCGGGATTGTCGCGGAGGTAGTCGGCATAGGCGGGCAGGCTGTCCTTGCGGGTGACCTGCATGCGCCGCTTGATCCGCCGCATCACCGTCGCCCGCTTGTAACTCGAGAAATCGTGCCCCGTGCGCGCCTGCAGGAAGGCGAGGATCCGGCGCACGTCGTGTTCGGCGTCGTCCTCGTGGAGTTCCCGCAGCGCGTCCTTCCGCCGCGCGATCTCGCCCAGCGTTTCGACGAGACGGTCGAGCGGCTGGACGAAATCGACGGCGCCGGCGGCGATCGCGCTGCGCGGCATCGCACCGTATTCCGCTTCCGTGGGATCCTGCACAAGGACGACGCCGCCGGCCTCCTTCATCTTCGTCACGCCCACCGCGCCGTCCGATCCCGCGCCGGTCAGCACGACGCAGAGACCGTCCGCGCGGGCGGCGGCGACCGAGCGGAAGAACATGTCGATCGGTGCTCTCTTGCCGCGCGGCTCCGAGAAGGCGCGGGAATGTATCGAGTTCCCATCGATCACCAGTTCGCGGTCGGGCGCGATGACGTAGACGCAGTCCGGTTCGAGACGCGGCGAATCCTCGACCTGCCGGACCGGCATGGAGGTGCGATTCGACAGGATTTCGCTCAGCTGGCTCTCGTGCTCGGGCGCGAGGTGGACGATCACGACATAGGCCAGCCCGAGCTTCGGGTCGACCCGCTCGAAGAACGACTGGAGGGCTTTCACTCCGCCGGCGGACGCGCCGATGGCGCAGATCGGGGTAAAGGTCTCCGGCTTTTCGGTCGCCGCGCCGGCGTCTTCGTTCATCGGTCGTCCTTTCGCGTCACTCCCCTGCGTATATGGGAAGCGCAGAAGACAAGACAGACGGGCATCCGGGTCGGACCGTTGGGTCGCGTCTGGGGCATCGCCCCGCACGGCTCACCGGGACGCGTGTCGGCGCCGGCGCGGGTTCGTGTCGGGAAACCCGCGAAAGGGCGCGTCCAGGCATCCACGCGGACTCTCGGTCTTGTGGTGAGCCCGGAAGGATTCGAACCTTCGACCAATTGATTAAAAGTCAACTGCT
>CAZPOK010000490.1:0-1344 GCA_964587905.1 uncultured Rhodobacterales bacterium
GACCGGCAGCGCCCATTGCGCCACCCGCGCCAGCGCGAACAGGAACGCGGCGATGCCCGCGCTTTGAAGCGCGAAGCCGAGCGCGCTGCCAAGCGGCGCGAAGGCGAGCCAGACAAGCAGCGCCAGCGGCAGCGCGACCTGAAGGCCGAGGACAACAGCGATCATCGGCAGGGCTGCGGGCCGGACATCAGATCGGTCCGCCGAACGCGAGGCCCCAGCGCAACAGAAGCCCGCCAAACGCCGCCAGGCCGAGCGCGAACGCCGTCTGATGCAGTCTGCGCCAAAAGCTCCACCCCGGCGCGCGCCAGACGAAGACGAGCGACAGAAGCACCAGCGCGGCCATCACGGCCAAGCCGTCGGCGAGGACCAGCACCGCTTGAAGCGTCGGCTGCGGCTGATCGAAGATGTATTCGGATCCCAGCCGCGCCGCCGTCAGCGCGGCGGCGATGGCGGCCCCGGCGAAGATCCAGACGGAGGCCGCCCCGGCCAGACCGGCCCAGGCCGCCAGCACGCCGCTGCGCGTCACGCCCCGGACCCCGTGTCGCCAGATCAGCCCCACCATTGTGGTGAGCGACAGCAGCGCTGCCGCCCCGAAGGCCGCGAAAAGCCAGACCGGATCCGCAAGCCCTCGCAGCCGCTCATGGGTGTGCGCGCCGGTTCCGTCGGCAAGGCGGACAATGCGGCCCTGCGCGCCCCGGATCAGCGCGATCCGGTCGCCTTGCGCATTCTGCCACAGGTCCGGGCCGATGGACTCGAACCGCGACGGAGCGGGCAGCTTGCCCGTGGGCAGCATCAGCGCGCCATCGGGCGTCGCCGTCACCGGCAGCACCGACAGGGCCCCGAAGAACTGCGCCGAGCCCGAGAAGGGCCGACGGTTGTTCAGATACCGGCCTGCCGCCTCGGACGCGCGCTCGGCGGCGTCGGGCACCGCCTCCGGCGCCGGCGGCTCCAGTCCTGAGTCCGCGGCGAGCTCGGCCAGGATCAGGTCGGGCGCCAGCAACGGCAGGCTCGCGCCAGCACCGCCGTTCTGCGAGATGAACACGCCGGCCTCGATTTCGGGGATGAAGACAAGGTTTGACAGGAACTCGTTGAAACCGCCGCCATGGCCATAGACCATGGTGCCGAACAGCGGCCGCGATTGCAGACCATGGGCCATGTCCGCCGCCTCTGGTCGGTCGTCGTAAAGCCGCGTGCGCATGGCCTGCATCGTTTCGGGCTGCAGAAGGCGCGCGCCCTCCAGCGCCCCGTCGCCCATGAGGAACCGCAGGAACCGCGCCATGTCGGCCGCTGTGCTGGCGATGCCGCCCGCCGGTGCGAAGGCGCCTATGTCGATGCGGAAGGCCG
>CAZPOK010000491.1:0-1341 GCA_964587905.1 uncultured Rhodobacterales bacterium
AAAGCCGCATCTCGCGCGTTGCGACCCTCGGCCGTAGCTATGGCTACTGTCGCTCCGCTTGTCATGACAATCGCCCCACACAATCTGCGGCTTTTCCGACTGAAACGCGCTCCGCGGATATTCAATCAGGGGTTCCCTAGTTGTGATCTCTCAGTAGGTTGTCCACACGGACCGTCCAAGACAAACTAATGGGTATCGAGCTCATGAGTCAATCTAGGAGGTCCGTGTGAACACGCACAAGAATGCCAAATTAACGCCACGAGGTCGAGAGGATTTGGTCAAATTGGTGGTCGAGCTGGGCTGGAGTCTACGGCGAGCCGCAGCCGCCCATCGGGTCGATCCGAAGACTGCTTCTCGTTGGGTCAATCGCTTCAAAACCGAGGGCCTAAGCGGTCTTCAGGATCGCTCAAGCTGCCCGCACAGCTGCCCACATCGCACGCCCAGAGCGGTTCGCCGGCGGATACGTCGTCTGCGCCGTACGGATCGATTGACGATGACTGAAATAAGCCGTAAGGAGTCCGTCAGCCATGCCACGGTCGGTCGGATACTCGCCCGCGATAACCTCAACCGGCTCTCGGCGCTTGATCCCAAGCCTCCGGTTCAGCGCTATGAACACCCTCACCCCGGTTCCATGGTGCACCTCGACATCAAGAAGCTAGCACGCTTCCGGACGCCTGGGCACCGGGTCACCGGGGTACCCCGCAAGGACTCCAAAGGCATCGGCTGGGAGCGCGCACACGTGGCCATCGATGATCACAGCCGTGTTAGCCAGATTCAAATCTGGCCCGATGAGACTTCGGCCTCGGCTTGGCGGGCACTGATCGCCACGGTGCGCTACTTCCGGACCTTGGGAGTGCGAATCGAGCGCATCCTGACCGACAACGGGAGCTGCTATCGGAGCCACCAGTTCGGCAGGTGCTGCAGGCGCTTGGGGATCAAGCACAAACGGACCAAACCCTACTCGCCTCAAACCAACGGGAAGGCTGAACGATTTATCCAGACCGCGATCAGAGAGTGGGCGTATCGCCACAGCTACAATACGAGCGAAATCCGGACTGCTGCACTGCCCAATTGGGTCCATCACTACAACTGGCACCGACGTCATGGTGGCATCGGTGGGAAAACGCCCATCAGTCGTCTAGGGCTGACCGAGGACAACCTACTGAGATTGCACACCTAGTCACGAGGGGTTGTTGAACCAGGCCGTCGATTTCTGAATCGACGAAGGGCCGTGAATCGAACGCTATCTCGGTCCGATCAGTGGGCCGGGCTACAAGGCGTTTGACCAAGTTGGAAAGAAATCCTGTAGCGACGTCGGTATGATGATGGAGTTCAGACGGT
>CAZPOK010000492.1:0-1326 GCA_964587905.1 uncultured Rhodobacterales bacterium
TGAACCGCCCCGGGTTTACCGGAGAGTAAAACTCTCAAAAGGTGAGCCTCATGACAGACAAGAAGCACAGCCCGAGCTACACGGCCGAGTTCCGCGCGCGCGGCGTTCGGCTGTTCCGCGAACATCGTTCTGATTACAGCAGCGACAGTGCTGCCTACCGAGCAATTGCCTCGAAGCTGGGCTGTTCGTCTTTCAGCCTGCGGGACTGGTGTCGGCGCGCCGCGCGTGATGCAGGCGAGCTGTCCGGACCGACGAGCGAGGAGAAGGCACGGATCAAGGCCCTGGAGCGTGAGAACCGTGAACTCAGGCAAGCCAACGAGATCCTGAAGAAGGCCAGCGCATATTTCGCAGCGGCGGAGCTCGACCGCCCGTTCCGCAAATGATCGCGTTCATCGACGATCACCGCGGCGTCTTTGGTGTCGGGCCGATCTGCCGGGTTCTGGAGATCGCACCATCGACGTATTACGCCTTCAAGGCTGTGGAGCGCGATCCGGACCTGGCATCGGGCCGGGCCAGGCAGGATCGGCTGGACATGGCGGCGATCAAGCAGGCCTTCGATGGCAGCCGGGGACGATATGGCGCGCGCAAGGTCTGGCATCAGTTGCGCCGCGAAGGGCACGACATCGCCCGCTGCACGGTGGAACGGCTGATGAAGGTGATGGAATTACAAGGCGTTGTTCGCGGCAAGAAGGTCATCACGACCAATCCCGATACGGCACAACCTTGCCCGGACGACAAGGTGAACCGAGCCTTCGTGGCGGACATGCCGAACCAGCTGTGGGTCAGCGACTTCACCTATGTCTCAAGCTGGCAAGGGATGGTCTACGTGGCCTTCATCATCGACGTCTTTGCCCGCAAGATCGTCGGCTGGCGTGTCTCCACCTCGATGACCACCGGTTTTGTCCTCGATGCCCTGAACCAGGCCATCTGCCAGCGGGCACCGTCCGAGGCTGACAAGCTGATCCACCACAGCGACCGCGGCAGCCAGTATTTGTCGATCCGATACACCGAGCGGCTCGCAGAGGCCGGGATCGACACCTCGGTCGGCAGCGTCGGGGATTCCTATGACAATGCTCTGGCCGAAAGCATCATCGGACTGTTCAAGACCGAGGTCATCAAGTTCCTCGGCCCCTGGAAGTCCGTTGGTCAGGTCGAATGGGAAACCCTGAAATGGGTCGACTGGTATAACAACACCCGCCTGCACAGCGCCATCGGCTACATCACGCCGCACGAAGCAGAGGAGGCATTCCACGCACGATTGAACGCTGCCGAAAAAGCAGCCTAATCATTGAACCAGAAGCTCTCCGGTAAACCCGGGGCGGTTCA
>CAZPOK010000493.1:0-1326 GCA_964587905.1 uncultured Rhodobacterales bacterium
GCGGCCGAGGCCACGGCGCGCGAGGTGTTCGAGAAGGGCGGCGTGGGCGAGGACCTGCCGACGCTCGCGCTGTCGGCAGATGAGGTCGGCGACGGCATCTCCGTCGTCCAGCTCATCGTGCGCTCGGGGCTCGCGAAGACCGGCAAGGAGGCCAAGCGGCTGATCGCCGACCACGGCGCGCGGATCGACGATGAACCGCTGACCGATCCGGGGCTGATGCTGGACGCCGCGCGGATCGCCACGACGGTCAAGCTCTCCGCGGGCCGCAAGCGCCACGCTCTGGTGACGCTCGCGGGCTGATCACTCCGCCGTCAGCGCCGCCGAGATCGGCGCGAAGACCACCTGTTCGTCGCCGTTGCCCTCGATCCAGCTGCGGATCGCGCCCACCGTGGCGGGCTCGGCCTCTCCGACGAGGATCACGACACCTTCCTGCCGTGCCCGGAACGCCGCCTGATCGAGCGTGCGCAGGACGGCGTCGGCGTTGCCGGTCTCGAAGACCCGGAATACCAGCCGCGACGGCACGCCGGCGCGTTCGGCAAGCTGCTGGGCGGTGTTGAGCCCGCGCGGAAATGTGACGAGCCCGTGCCCGGTCTGCGAGATGGCGTCGACCACTTGCGCAACGGCGGCGCGTTCGGACTGGAAGCCGCTGTCGGGCCGGTCCATCACCGCCACCGCCTCGGTCACCGTGGCGAGGTTGACCTCCAGCGCGACCTCGACGTCGGAGGGCGCCGCGCCGGGCGGCAGCGTCGGGACGAGCACGATCTCGCGGCCCGCGTCGCGGTAGGCGTCGGCGATGCTCCCCGCCTCGAGCAGCCCCGCGTCGACCGCGAAGCTCACCTGCGCCGGCAGGTCGAGGCCGGTCGCGGGGCCGGGCGCGACGGGATCGTCGTGAAGAAGCACGATCGCGAGGACCGGCGCCAGATCGGGGTTCTCGAAGGGAACGGCGTGCCGGACGAGCGGCGGGGCGTCGGGATCGACCTCGGGCGCGGACGCGTCCCCGGCCACCTCCTCGGACACCGGTTCGTCCTCCCCGTCTCCGATCGTCGGCAACCGGTTCACCTTGACGCCGGAGGCGCCGCTGAAGCCCACCTGCGGCAGGCCGGTGTCGTCGAGCGCGGACGGCTCCGGCGGCGATGTCCCAGAAGGCGGCGCGGGGGCCGTCGTCTCGGTCGCCGGTGCGCTGGGCGCCTCGGCCGGTGTCCCCGCCGGGGGCGCGTCCGAGCCGGTGTCGGGCAGAGCGGCGGCGATCTCGTTGCCGGTGCCGGGATCGGCGTCGGGCGCGGGGGCGGGGGCGGCCGGCGGGTCCGAGAGCGCCGGGGCCGGCGG
>CAZPOK010000494.1:0-1325 GCA_964587905.1 uncultured Rhodobacterales bacterium
AGCGTGCCTTCCTCCATCGTGGGCGAGAGGGCGGGCATCAGGATTTCGGTGGGCATGGTCTCACTCCTCCTCCAGGACGATGCGGTCGAAAGGCGCCTTCGGCCGGCCCCCCTCCGCGCGCGTCCTGAGCGCGTTGTCGATCTCGCGGGCATGGTCCGCAATCCAGTCGTAGGCGGTCCGGTGGCCCCGGCCGCCCGTCAGCCGCACGCCTTCGGCAATCATGGCGTCCGGGACGAACCCGACAAGGCGGCTTTCGGCGCCGCCGGTCGCGACACGGTAGGCCTCCCGCGCGGCGTCCCGGCCGAGGACGTCCATCACGGGATCTCCTCGATCATGACGCGGCCCCAGGGCTGCTTCACGAAACCGCCCGTTTCCCGCGCGGTCGCCGCGCCGAGAATGTTGGGAAGGTTCCGCTCGATCCAGGCCCGGCGCGCCGCCTCGTCGGCGGTCTCGCCGATCTCGTCGTCGAGCATGTCGCCGGGCACGGTGATCCGGTAGCGGGTCTGTGGTCCTTCGAGCCGGAGGATGTAGTCGTCGCCGCGGCGCTCGATGGGGGGGATATCTTCCATGCGATCACCTGTAGGTCACGGCGTGGGCGGCCTCGATGACCTCCTTGGCGGTCACGAGCGCCAGCTTCTCGAGGTTGGCGGCATAGGGCATCGGGACGTCCTTGCCGGCGCAGTTGATCACCGGCGCGTCGAGCCAGTCGAACGCCTCCTGCATCAGCACCGAGCTGATGTAGTTGCCGACCGATCCCTGCGGGAAGCCTTCCTCGACGGTCACGCAGCGGTTGGTCTTCTTCACGCTCTCGATGACCGTCGCGGTGTCCATCGGGCGGAGCGTGCGCAGGTCGATCACCTCGGCCTCGATCCCGTCCTTGGCCAGCGCCTCGGCGGCTTCGAGTGCGTAGGTCATGCCGATCCCGAAGCTCACCAGCGTCACGTCCGATCCTTCCCGCCAGATCCGCGCCTTGCCGAACGGCACCGTCAGGTCGTCGACCTGCGGCACGTCGAAGGAGCGGCCGTAGAGGATCTCGTTCTCGAGGAAGATCACCGGGTTCGGATCGCGGATCGCGGACTTCAGAAGCCCCTTCGCGTCGGCGGCCGAGTAGGGCATCGCGACCTTGAGGCCGGGGATCTGCGAATACCACGCCGCGTAGTCCTGGCTGTGCTGCGCGCCGACCCGCGCTGCGGCGCCGTTGGGGCCGCGGAACACGATCGGACAGCCCATCTGGCCGCCGGACATGTAGAGCGTCTTGGCCGCGGAATTGACGATCTGGTCCATCGCCTGCATCGCGAAGTTGAAGGTCATGAACTCGACGATCG
>CAZPOK010000495.1:0-1310 GCA_964587905.1 uncultured Rhodobacterales bacterium
TCCTTGTACTTGTGGCTCATGTCCTCGCCGGTCTGGCGCATCGTCTCGATGGCGGAATCCAGCGGCACGAAATGCGTCCCGTCGCCGCGGAGCGACAGTGAGGCCGCGGACACCGCCTTGATCGCGCCGAGGCCGTTCCTTTCGATGCACGGCACCTGAACGAGCCCCTTCACCGGGTCGCAGGTCATGCCGAGGTGATGTTCGAGCGCGATTTCCGCCGCGTTCTCGACCTGTGCGGGAGTGCCGCCCATCACCGCGCAGAGCCCCGCGGCGGCCATCGCGGCGGCGGAGCCGACCTCGGCCTGGCAGCCGCATTCGGCGCCCGAGATCGACGCGTTGAACTTGATCAGCCCGCCGATGGCGGCGGCGGTCAGGAGGAAGTCGCCCACCCCCGCCCGCGACGCGCCGGGCACGTGGTCGAGCCAGTAGCGGATCGTCGCCGGGATCACTCCCGCCGCCCCGTTCGTGGGCGCGGTGACGACCTGTCCGCCGGCGGCGTTCTCCTCGTTCACCGCCATTGCGTAGGTGCCGATCCAGTCGTTGATCGTATGCGGCGCGGTGAGGTTCATGCCGCGCTCGGCCTGGAGCGTGTCGTGAATGCCCTTCGCGCGCCGCCGCACGTTGAGCCCGCCGGGAAGCGTTCCGGGCGTGGTGAGCCCCCGCTCGATGCAGTCGGACATGACGTCCCAGATGCGCGCGAGGCCCCGGTCGAGGTCCTGCGCGGTCATCCGGGTCAGCTCGTTCTCGCGCTTGAGCGCGGCGATCGGTTTTCCGGTCGCGGCGCACATCTCGAGCATCTCCGCGGCGCTCTTGAACGGATGAGGCACCGCAGGACCGTCGTCCGTCGCCTTGCCCGCGGCCAGTTCCGACGCGGTCAGGACGAACCCGCCACCGACGGAATAATAGGTTTCCTGCCCGATCACGTCACCTTGCGCGTCGAGGGCCATGAGCACGAGCCCATTGGCGTGGCCGGGCAGCGGCGGACCGTAGTCGAAGACGAGGTCGGCCTCCGGGTCGAAGGCGAAGGGTCCGAGGCCCTCGGGTGCGACGGTCTTCGTCTCCCGGATGCGGCGCAGGGCGGCCTCGGCCTTGTCGACGTCGTAGTCTTCCGGGCGGAAGCCCGCGAGGCCGAGGATCACCGCACGGTCGGTCGCGTGCCCGACGCCGGTGAAGGCCAGCGAGCCGTGCAGCGAGGCGCGGAGCCCCGCTGCCGTGAACGGCGAGGCCCGGAGCCGGTCGAGAAACCGCGCGGCGGCCACCATCGGCCCCATCGTGTGCGAGGACGAGGGGCCGATCCCGACCTTGAACAT
>CAZPOK010000496.1:0-1299 GCA_964587905.1 uncultured Rhodobacterales bacterium
GAGGTTCGCCGTGAGCCCGAAGATCGCGTAGGTCGAGTAACTGTTCCGGTTGACGAAGCTGGCGCTGACGCGGCCGGTGGCGCGTTCGCCGAGGATCGGATTCGTGCCGGTCCAGGCGGTGAAGATGCCGAAGCCCGCGAGCAGCGTCGAGAAGATCGCGACGCCCATGAGCAGGTGCATCGCGCGCGTCGAATCTTCCGCCGCCCGGACGGTGATCCAGAACACCATTCCGTAGGCGGCGAGACGCAGGATGTGATGGGCGCCGGCGACCGGGTCGGACGAGATACGGGGCGTGGCATCGGGCACGTGCGACCAGGCCGGATCGGCCCAGCCGCCCAGGGCGCCGGGCCAGATCTGGAGAAGCGCCCAGAGAAGGACGCCGAGGTAGAGGAGGGCGGGTCCGAGGAGTCGCCGGCTCGCCGCATTGGGCGGACGCAGCACGTCGAGGACGATCTGCACGAGAAAGAGGCCCAGGATGATCATGGCGAGAAGCGTCCACGCAACGGGGCGGTTCGCGCCGAGTGCGAGGGACGAGACAAGGACGACGACGAGCGCGACGGCTCCGACGATCGACTCCGCCTGATGGATCACGGAGCGCCGGGCCGCGGCGCCGTAGGAGACGTAAGCCATACCGGGCTCTCCTCAGGACACGTAGTAGTCCTTGTAGCGACCCTTGTAGTACGCGTAGCCCTCGTAGGCGTACTTCATTGCGCGTTCCTCGTTGATCATCGTCAGGGCCGTTCCGGCGAGCGGGGCCTTCACGTTGCGCATCTCCTTCAGCCCTTCCTGCACCGCGCCCCGCGGGGTCCTGTCCCAGCGGATCATGTAGACGACCGCGTCGGCGTGACGGGACAGGATTCGCGCGTCGGCCACCACGAGGGTCGGCGGCGTGTCGAGGATCACCAGGTCGTAACGCTCCTTCAACTGCGCAAGGAGATCGCGGAACCGGTTCGAGGCGAGGATGTCGGCGGCGTTGAGAACCGAGCGCGGCTCGGACGGCTTGGTCATCAGAACGTCGAGCCCGGTCGCGGGGTCCTTGAACATCGCCTCGTCGAGTGACGCGCTGCCGTCGATAAGCGACAGAAGCCCCGGCGTGTCGTCATCGGCCTTGAGGAGCCGCGCAAGGGCGGGAAGGCGCAGGTCGCAATCGACGATGACGGCGGACTTGCCCATCTGCCGGCTGGTCATCGCGACGAGGATCGATGTCGTGGATTTGCCCTCTCCGGGCACCGAGGAGGTGAACATAACGACCTTCGGCGGGGTGTCGACGTTCGAGAACAGGATGCTCGTGCGGAGGCT
>CAZPOK010000497.1:0-1295 GCA_964587905.1 uncultured Rhodobacterales bacterium
ACCCGGCGGCGGCGCTCTTCATCGACTGCGACCCGCATCTCGTCGACGTCAACGTCCATCCCGCCAAGGCCGAGGTGCGCTTCCGCGACCCGCAGGCGGCACGCGGCCTCATCGTCTCGGGCCTCCGCGCCGCGCTCTCTGGCGTCGGCCACCGCGCCTCCACCACCGTCGCCGCCGAGACCCTCGGCGCCTTCCGCCCCGAACCGCAGACCCCCCGCGTCTACCAGATGGACCGCCCCGCGCCGCGCCCCGTCTCCCACGGCTTCGCCGAGGCGGGCAGCCTCTCGGCCCGCGTCTTCGCGCCGGAACCGGAGGCGCCCGCGCCCGAAGGTCCGCTCGGAGCCGCTCGCGCTCAGGTCCACGAAAACTACATCATCGCGCAGACCGACCGGGGCATCGTCATCGTGGATCAGCACGCGGCCCACGAACGCCTCGTCTACGAGAAGCTGAAGCGCCAGATGGCCGACACCGGCGTCGCCGCGCAGGCACTCCTCATCCCCGAGATCGTGGAACTCTCGGACGCGGATGCGCAGCGCCTGCTCGACCATGCGGAAGACCTCGCCCGCCTCGGCCTTGCCGTCGAACCCTTCGGCCAGGGCGCGATCGCCGTCCGCGAAACCCCCGCCGTCCTGGGCCCGGTCGACGCCAGGGCCCTCGTCCTCGACATTCTCGACGAACTGGCGGATCTCGGCGCGTCCGACACGCTCCAGTCCCGCATCGAGGCGATCCTGTCGCGCGTCGCCTGCCACGGCTCGGTCCGCTCCGGCCGGCAGATGCGCCCCGAGGAGATGAACGCGCTCCTGCGCGAGATGGAGGCGACCCCGCATTCGGGCCAGTGCAACCATGGCCGGCCCACATATGTGGAACTCAGGCTCACCGACATCGAACGGCTTTTCGGGCGCACATGATCCAGATCGGCGGACAGACCTATTCCTTCGGCGATCCGCTCGTCCTCGCGGCACTCGGGGCGGCGGGACTGGTCCTCGTCGTGCTGATCCTTCTCGTCATGGCGGTCCGCCGGTCAGGGCGCTCGGCCAACCTGATGACGCCGATGATCCACCAGATGAACGCCATGGGTCAGCGCGTGGAGTCGCTTACCGCCGGCCAGCAGCAGCTTTCGGGCGGCCTCACCCACGTCTCCGAGGCGCAGGCGGCGAGCCAGGCGCAGATGCTCAAGCTGATGGAACAGCGCCTCGCCGAGGTCAGCGCGAAGATGCACGAGAACCTCCACGGCTCGGCCTCCCGCACCGCGCGGTCGCTGGGCGAGCTTCAGCAGCGGCTTCAGACCATCGACA
>CAZPOK010000498.1:0-1284 GCA_964587905.1 uncultured Rhodobacterales bacterium
GCCGTGCGGCCGCTGGGTTCTCTTCGACGAAGTCGCGGTTCGCGATGATGCGCTGCGGGGGAACGGAGTGCGCCAGCCGGAATCCGTTGCCGCTTTGGATGAGTTGACGCTGCTAGGCGCCCCGAGCCGCGGCCGACTTCAGGGACGCTATTAGAGCAAATTTGGCCACAGGGACAGACGAAGGGCGTTTGGATAGAGAAGCTTACGGTGTAACACCCGGCGGACTGTGCACCTCCGGTGCTAAGGAACAATCTTCCCGAGTTGACATTTCTCAACTTCAGTGTGTGTTCCGAGCGGAAACTATGACGAGCTTGAGACGACCCGAGCCGCGTAGCCCAGGAGGAAGGAATGAAGTCTTCAACGACTCTCGCAGCATCATTTTTTCTGTGCATCGCTGGCGGAGCATCCGCCCAGGAAACCGTTGGTGAAGCCGAATACATGTTCGCCTGTGCCGGATGCCACGGCAAAACCGGCAAGGGTGACGGTCCGATCGCGGGACTTCTAGAGATCAACACACCGTACACGCCTCACGCATCGGGTGGGTGGCGATGCCTTCCCATTCGAGGACACGCTGCGCCTGATAGACGTGCGAAACGACATTCGGGCGCACGGGAGCAGCACGCCGGTGTGGGGGATCGCTAGTTGGCGGCTGCACTTGACACTGAAACGGCCAGCGAGCCGCCCGAGGCGGCGCAACTTGCAGCGCGGACGCCTGCTGGCGCTAGTCGATTACCTGAAGTCCATTCAGGAGCAGCCGCACCGCTAATTGTGTTCGGGACGAGTGTAAGATCGATCCGGTGCGCCGACAGGCTTCCAAGATGGCAACACGCTGAGACCTTTCAACCCGAGCGCGCCGCTGCGCATGAGCGTCCCTCGGAAACCCGTTACAAGGAGGACGGCATGAGACAAAAGATAACGGTGGCGTACTGCATTTGGATTGCCATTATCGGAGCCAGTGCCGCCACGGCGCAGGATGCCAGCATGGGAGAACGGATCTACATGGAGCGCTGCGCCGTCTGCCATGGCGAGACTGGTTCAGGCGATGGGATCGTTGGAGAGCTTTTCGCGCAAAAGCCCTCGGACCTGAAGCTCTTGAGCAAGAACAACGGAGGAACCTTCCCGTTTCTCGAAACGTACCGCGCCATCGACGGCCGCGCGGACATCCCGGCGCACGGACGTTCTGAGATGCCTGTGTGGGGCACGTATTTCATGCAGGAAGCCATCGACAATCCGGCGATCAACGAGAAGAATGCGCGCTACATTACCGAAGGTCGCATCCTCTCA
>CAZPOK010000499.1:0-1276 GCA_964587905.1 uncultured Rhodobacterales bacterium
CACGGACATCGACGAAATGACCGGCGACCGCGGCGGCTGCCGCCATGGCCGGGCTGACCAGGTGGGTGCGGCCGCCCTGGCCCTGGCGCCCTTCGAAATTGCGATTCGAGGTCGAGGCGCTGCGCTCCCGGGGATCGAGGCGGTCGGCGTTCATTGCCAGGCACATGGAGCAGCCCGGTTCGCGCCATTCGAAGCCGGCCTGTTGGAAGATTTCGTCGAGGCCCTCGGCTTCCGCCTGCTGCTTGACCAGGCCGGAGCCGGGCACCACCATGGCGAGTTTGATCGAATCGGCGATCCTGCGCCCGCGGAGCACGGCCGCGGCCGCCCGCAGATCTTCGATGCGGCCGTTGGTGCAGGAGCCGATGAACACCTTGTCCGGGCGGATGGCGGTCATCGGCGTGCCGGCTGTCAGGCCCATGTAGGCGAGTGCGGATTGCATGCCTTCGCGTTTGTTCGGGTCGGGCTCGTCCGCAGGATCCGGCACGCACTGGTCGACAGTGACGACCATTTCCGGCGAGGTCCCCCAGCTGACATGCGGCTTGATGGTCGCCGCGTCGAGATGCACTTCCCGGTCGAAACGGGCATCGGGGTCGCTGTGCAACTCCTGCCAGGCCGCCACGGCCTGGTCCCAGAGTTCGCCCTGCGGCGCAAACGGCCGTCCCCTCACGTAGTCGATGGTTTTGTCGTCGACCGCGATCATGCCGGCCCGGGCGCCGGCTTCGATCGACATGTTGCAGATGGTCATCCGCCCCTCCATCGACAGGCTGCGGATCGCTTCGCCGCCATATTCGATGACGTAGCCGGTGCCGCCGGCCGTGCCGATCTTGCCGATGATCGCCAGGACGATGTCCTTGGCCGTCACGCCCGGGCCAAGCTGCCCGTCGACGCGGATCAGCATGCTGCGGACCTTCTTCTGAATCAGGCACTGCGTGGCCAGGACGTGCTCCACCTCGGAGGTGCCGATGCCGAAGGCCAGCGTACCGAAGGCACCATGGGTCGAGGTGTGAGAATCACCGCAGACAATGGTCATGCCGGGCAGGGTCGCACCCTGCTCGGGACCGATGACATGCACGATCCCCTGGCGGACATCGTTCATGCTGAACATGGTAATGCCGAACTCGCGGCAGTTGTCTGCCAGGGTTTCGACCTGCAGCCGCGACAGCGGGTCGGCGATGCCAAGCAGACGGTCGGTGGTCGGCACATTATGGTCGGGGACCGCCAGGTTGACCTCAGGCCGGCGGGGCTTGCGCCCGGCCAGGCGCAGTCCTTCGAAAGC
>CAZPOK010000500.1:0-1268 GCA_964587905.1 uncultured Rhodobacterales bacterium
TCGTCAAGCGCGAGGAATACGGCAACATCATCGTCGACATCGGCCGGGGCGAAGGCATCCTGCGCCGGAACGATAAGATCGGCCGCGAAGCCTATCGCAACGGCGACCGCATCCGCTGCTTCATCAAGGACGTCCGCCGCGAGACTCGGGGCCCGCAGGTGTTCCTCAGCCGCACGGCGCCGGAATTCATGGCGGAACTCTTCAAGATGGAAGTGCCCGAGATCTACGACGGCATCATCGAGATCAAGGCGGTCGCCCGCGACCCCGGCAGCCGGGCGAAAATCGCGGTCATAAGCTACGATTCCTCGATCGATCCCGTCGGCGCCTGCGTCGGCATGCGGGGCTCCCGCGTCCAGGCCGTGGTGAACGAGCTTCAGGGCGAGAAGATCGACATCATTCCATGGAACGAGGACATGCCCACGTTCCTCGTAAACGCGCTTCAGCCCGCCGAGGTCTCGAAGGTCGTGCTCGACGAGGAAGCCGAGCGGATCGAGGTCGTGGTCCCCGAGGAACAGCTTTCGCTCGCCATCGGGCGGCGCGGTCAGAACGTGCGTCTGGCTTCCCAGCTCACCGGCCTCGACATCGACATCATGACCGAGGAGGAAGAGAGCCAGCGCCGGCAGGCCGAGTTCGAAGAGCGCACGAAGCTCTTCATGGACACACTCGATCTCGACGAATTTTTCGCCCAGCTTCTCGTTTCGGAAGGCTTCACCAATCTCGAGGAAGTCGCCTACGTCGACCAGGACGAGCTTCTGGTGATCGACGGCGTCGACGAGGGTACGGCGAACGAGCTTCAGGCCCGCGCCCGCGACTACATCGACGAAAAGAACCGCAAGGCGCTCGAGGCCGCGCGCGAGTTGGGAGTCGAAGACAGCCTCATTGAATTCGAGGGCCTGACGCCCCAGATGGTTGAGGCCTTGGCGAAAGATGGTGTAAAGACGCTCGAGGACTTCGCGACCTGCGCCGACTGGGAACTGGCCGGCGGCTGGACGACGGTCGATGGGGAACGCGTCAAGGACGACGGCCTGCTCGAACCTTTCGACGTGAGCCTCGAGGAAGCGCAGCACATGGTGATGACCGCTCGCATCCTCCTTGGATGGGTCGATCCGGCCGATCTCGAGCAGGAGACAGAGGACGAGATCGCCGAAGGTGGGGAAATCGAGGAGGCGGAAGCCTGATCGAACACTCCGGAGCCCGGCGATGACGCGCGGCGGACGGGACAAGACACGGGACGACCCCGAACGTCGCTGCATCGCGACCGGCGAGAC
>CAZPOK010000501.1:0-1264 GCA_964587905.1 uncultured Rhodobacterales bacterium
TGATGACCTTGATGTTGATGTTCTCGTCGCGCAGCGCCTTGAACATCTGCGCGGCCACGCCCGCATGGCTGCGCATCCCGATCCCCACGACCGACACCTTGGCGACCTCGGTGTCCGCGACGAGATCCTTGAACCCGATCTCCCCCGTCTCCCGCGCCTCGCTCATCGCGCGCTCGGCCCGTTTCACCTGATCCACCGGGCAGGAGAAGGTCATGTCGGTATGGCCCTCCTCCGATATGTTCTGGACGATCATGTCCACGTTCACCCCGGCATCGGCCAGCGGCCCGAAGATCGCCGCCGCGATGCCGGGGCGGTCCTCGACATGGGTGAGCGTCATCTTCGCCTCGTCCCGGCTGTAGGCCACGCCGGCCACCACGTTCGATTCCATGATTTCCTCCTCGTCGCAGACGAGCGTTCCGGCGTCCTCGCCGCCCTCCTCGAAACTCGACAGCACCCGCAGTCGCACCTTGTAACGCATGGCGAGCTCGACCGAGCGCGTCTGGAGCACCTTCGCGCCAAGCGACGCGAGCTCCAGCATCTCCTCGAAGGCGATGCGGTCGAGCTTGCGCGCCTTCGACGTGATCCGGGGGTCGGTGGTGTAGACACCGTCCACGTCGGTGTAGATGTCGCAGCGCTCCGCGCCGAAGGCCGCCGCGAAGGCCACCGCCGTGGTGTCCGACCCGCCGCGGCCCAGCGTCGTGGTCCGTCCCTCGGGGCTGATCCCCTGAAAGCCCGCGACGACCGCCACCTTCATGCCTTCGGCGAACTTCGCCTTGATGTTCTCGGGCGGGATGTCCTCGATCCGCGCGGCGGCATGCGCCGAATTCGTCCTGAGCGGCACCTGCCAGCCCTGCCAGGATCGCGCCGGAATATCCATTTCCTGAAGCGTCAGCGCCATCAGGCCCGCCGTCACCTGCTCGCCCGAGGACACCACCGCGTCGTATTCCCGGGCGTCGAAGAAGGGCGAGGTCTCCTCGACCCAGCCCACAAGCTCGTTCGTCTTGCCGGCCATGGCCGAGACGATCACGATCACGTCGTAGCCGTTCGCCACCTCGCGGCCCACGCGCTTGGCCGCCCGCCGGATGCGATCCAGCGTGGCAACCGACGTGCCTCCGAATTTCATCACAAGGATCGGCATGTCCGCCCGTCGTCCCCCGCGTGCCCGCCTCGCGCGCCTGATAGGCGAGCGGCCACACCTGCGCAAGGGCGGGGCGGTTGCGCTGCCAGGCTTTCGGTGTCGAGATTGACCGGCAACTGAGACGTC
>CAZPOK010000502.1:0-1264 GCA_964587905.1 uncultured Rhodobacterales bacterium
GATGCTGCGCCACCTCGACCACCTGATCGCGGAGGCCGGCGAGGATCACGTCGGGATCGGCTCGGATTTCGACGGCTGCGTCCTGCCGGACCTCATCGGTGACGTGACCGGCGTCCCTCTCTTCTTCAAGGCGATGGCCGCCCACAGCTACGATGCGCCGCTCATCGACAAGCTCGCGCGGGAGAACTGGCTCGCCTGTCTCGACCGGTGCATCGGCCCGTCCCCCGGGATACCGCGGTGATCCCGCCCCTGAGCCTCACCCGCGCACTTGTCGACCGGCTGCCGCCCCGGACCGACGAGCGTGGACCGGTGCTTGTCGATGCGCCTGCCCCGAACTTTCACGATCGGATGGCGACGGACATTCTCGACCGGTGCGATCCGCCCGGATGTGTCTGGGTCTTCGCCGCCGGATCGCTGATCTGGAACCCACGGATGACCGTGGCCGAGCGCCGGTCCGCGCATCTGGAGGGCTGGCGCCGGTCCTTCTGTCTCAACGACCGGCGGATGCGGGGATGTCCCTCTACACCGGGCCTGATGATGTCGCTCGATCGCGGCGGGGCCTGTTCGGGCGTCGCGTTCAGGATGAGCACGGACGGGGATGCGCATGCGGCCCTCGTCAGCCTCCTCCGGAAGGAACCTCCCGTGCCGCCCGAGCGGGTGATCGCGGAAACCGAGGTGGGTCCCGTGCAGGCCATCCTGTTCGCCGCTCACCCCGACTTCGCACTCTACCGGCCCGAGCCGGACATCGAGGAGCTCGCGGACATTCTGGCGTCAGCTGTCGGTCACGTGGGCACCATGGCCGAATATCTTCTGAACACCGTCATCGAGCTTGAACGAGCCGGCATTCACGATCTCCACCTTTGGCGCTTGCAGGAGATGGTGGCCGAGCGGCTCGAACGCCTGCCTAGCCCGGCGGCGGCGCCTCCTCTTCCGGGCGAAGACCAGCCTGTCTCGCCCTGACCCGAAGATACCTGTCGCCCAAGCGGACCTCGACGACTTGGTGTGGGCAATCAATCTCGTCTTCTTCTCTGAGCGTGACTGGACCATCGTGCGATCGCCGTTGCGTTTGAAGGTTCACTTTCGAATAGAGCAAGGATCGATCGTGCGCGCGCGGCTAACGACCGCTTCCCACCCATCACGACAAATGCAGCGCTCGACACCGAGGTCCGAGAAGGGCTCGGAGCGGACTTGCGGCGGCGCGGCAAGAATGGCGGTAGCCCCCTCTGCTGTCCGTCGTTGTCGGCCCTGAGCTGCCATTCATCAG
>CAZPOK010000503.1:0-1260 GCA_964587905.1 uncultured Rhodobacterales bacterium
GCGACAGGTCCGGGTCGGCGCGCGGCGCGGCGGTGTCCTCGGGTTCGGGTTCGGCGACCTCCACGGGTTCGGCCTGCGCCGGCGGCGCCTCGACTGTCGGCACGACCGGCTCGGTCTCGGGCCGCGCCTGGTCGAATTCGCTGCCGCCCGGAACGTCGAGCGCCGCGGCCTGGGGTTCGGGAAAACTCAGCTCGCGCCGCACCGTCAATTGCGTCGCCAGCGCCACGGCGAGGAGCCCGACGAGCGCGCCCCACATTGTGCCTGCGAAAAAACCGCGTCCCACGGTCTGCTCCTTGGTCTTGTTCTGCCTCGTTGCCGCCCTTGACCCTCGGCGGCGCCTCTGACCATGTATACCGCGATCATCGGACCGGGGGCACCCCCTTTTGGAGAGACGGGACATGCTCCTGCTCATCGACAATTACGACAGCTTCACGTGGAATCTCGTCCACTATCTGGGCGAACTCGGCGCAGAGGTGACCGTGAGCCGGAACGACGCGCTCGACGTGCGGGAGGCGATGGCGATGGCTCCCGCGGGAATCGTGCTCTCGCCGGGACCCTGCGACCCCGATCAGGCGGGCATCTGCCTCGCGCTGACCGAAGCCGCCGCCGCGGCGCGGACGCCACTTCTGGGCGTCTGCCTCGGACACCAGGCCATCGGTCAGGCCTTCGGCGGAAAGGTCGTTCGGGCGGAGGAGATCGTTCACGGCAAGCTCGGCACGATCCACCACGCGGGCGAAGGCGTCTTCGCCGGGCTTCCCTCGCCGCTGCACGCGACGCGCTACCACTCGCTGATCGTCGAGCGGGACAGCCTGCCCGACAGCCTCGAGGTGACCGCGCGCCTCGAGGACGGCACGATCATGGGCCTCAGGCACAGGACGCTGCCCGTCGAAGGCGTGCAGTTCCACCCCGAGAGCATCGCCTCCGAGCACGGGCGCCGGATGCTCGACACCTTCCTCAAGACCGTGAAAGTCCCCGCATGAGCGACGATATCAAGTCCCTGATCGCGGCGGCGGTCGAGCGCCCCCTGACACGCGCCGAGGCCGAGGAAGCGTTCCGCATCCTCTTCGAGGGCGAGGCGACGCCATCCCAGATCGGCGGCCTCCTGATGACGCTCCGGACGCGCGGCGAGACCGTCGAGGAATACGCCGCCGCCGCCGCAGTGATGCGCGCGAAATGCCGCAAGGTCCGCGCGCCCCGGGGCGCGATCGACATCGTCGGCACCGGCGGCGACGGCAAGGGCACGCTCAACATCTCGACGGC
>CAZPOK010000504.1:0-1235 GCA_964587905.1 uncultured Rhodobacterales bacterium
AGCCAGGAGTGCCGCATGG
Source organism: uncultured Rhodobacterales bacterium (assembly GCA_964587905.1). Lineage (GTDB taxonomy): Bacteria > Pseudomonadota > Alphaproteobacteria > Rhodobacterales > Rhodobacteraceae > DAINOF01. Next base: position 20 of record CAZPOK010000504.1, read on the forward strand.
CCGCCAAGGACACCGACGAGCGCAAGCAGGACGACCAGGACACCGAGGTCATGCTCGACATGAGTCAGACGGCGGTCAAGAAGATGATCGCCGAGGCCAAGGAGCGGGGATACATCACCTACGACCAGCTCAACCAGGTCCTGCCGCCGGAACAGGTATCCTCCGAACAGATCGAGGACGTCATGTCGATGCTCTCGGAAATGGGCATCAACGTCATCGAGGACGACGAGGCCGAGGAGGGCGACGACAAGGGCTCGACCGAAGTTGTCGAGACCTCGACCTCGCGCGAGGTCGCTGTATCGCAGACCGCGTCCGAAACGCTCGACCGCACCGACGACCCGGTGCGGATGTATCTCCGCGAGATGGGGTCGGTGGAGCTTCTCTCGCGCGAGGGCGAGATCGCCATCGCCAAGCGGATCGAGGCCGGCCGGAACACGATGATCGCGGGGCTCTGCGAAAGCCCGCTCACCTTCCAGGCCATCACGATCTGGCGCGACGAACTTCTCAACGAGGACATTCTTCTTCGCGACGTCATCGACCTCGAGACGACCTTCGGCCGCTCGATGGGCGAGGACGGGGAGGACGACGCGCCCGTCGTGGAAGGGCTCGACGTCGCCGCGAAGCCCGAGAAGGCCGAAAGCGAGGAGCCGGAACTCGACGCCGACGGCAATCCCATCGTCAAGGCCGAGGATGACGACGAGGACGACGATCAGGCGAACATGTCGCTCGCCGCGATGGAGGCGGCGCTGAAGCCCCGCGTGCTCGAGACGCTCGACCGGATCGCGCAGGATTACGTCGCGCTGTCCGAAATGCAGGATCTCCGCATGTCGGCGACGCTGAACGAGGACGGCTCGTTCACCTCGGCCGACGAGGCCGGCTACCAGAAGCTCCGCTCCGAGATCGTGGAACTGGTGAACGAACTTCACCTCCACAACAACCGGATCGAGGCGCTGATCGACCAGCTCTACGGCATCAACCGCAAGATCATGTCGATCGACTCGGCGATGGTGAAGCTTGCCGACCAGGCGCGGATCAACCGCCGCGAGTTCATCGACGAATATCGCGGCTACGAGCTCGACCCGAACTGGCTCGACCGGATGGCCGAGAAGGCCGGTCGCGGCTGGCAGACCTTCGTGGAACGCTCCTCCGGCAAGGTCGAGGATCTCCGGACCGAGATGGCTCAGGTCGGCCAGTATGTCGGCGTCGACATCCCCGA
>CAZPOK010000505.1:0-1235 GCA_964587905.1 uncultured Rhodobacterales bacterium
CTGTTCCTGTTCACCGTGGGCGGCGTCACCGGCATCGTGCTCAGCCAGGCGGGCATCGACCGCTACTACCACGACACCTACTACGTGGTGGCCCATTTCCACTACGTGATGAGCCTCGGTGCGATCTTCTGCATCTTCGCCGGGATCTACTACTGGATGGGCAAGATGTCTGGGCGTCAGTATCCCGAGTGGGCGGGCAAGCTCCACTTCTGGACGATGTTCATCGGCTCGAACCTGACCTTCTTCCCGCAGCACTTCCTCGGCCGCCAGGGCATGCCGCGCCGCTACATCGACTATCCGGAGGCCTTCGCCTACTGGAACTACGTTTCGTCGATCGGCGCCTTCATCGCTTTCGCCTCCTTCGTGTTCTTCATCGGGGTCGTCTTCTACACGCTGATGTACGGCCGCAAGATCACCGAGAAGAACTACTGGAACGAACACGCCGACACGCTGGAGTGGACGCTGCCCACCCCGCCGCCGGAGCACACGTTCGAAACGCTCCCCAGGCGCGAGGACTGGGACAAGGGCCACGCCCACTGAGGCGGCTTGCCAGCTGAACGATGAGGGCCCCGGAGCGATCCGGGGCCTTTAACCCTGCCCAAAACGTGTGGGGTAAGCGTGTGGGGCGGCAAGACTCAAGCCAAGTCTAAGCTTTTGTAATGATTTGTGTTTATATCGCCTTGATGTGTTGGCGGAGACGATGGGATTCGAACCCACGAAGCCCTTTCGGGCCTACTCCCTTAGCAGGGGAGCGCCTTCGACCGCTCGGCCACGTCTCCGCCGTCGCGGATAGCAGCGTTTAGGCCCTAGTTACAAGGGAGAAATACAGCCTGTGCCTTTACGGCTCGCTGACCCACTGATCACCACCTCCGCAGAACACCGCATGAACTTGCAGCTGGAATTGGCAAAAATCTGACAAACTCCGACCAGGCCGATCGACGCATCCGAGACGCCATAGCACCCGCCGAACACCCGCTGTAAGAAGAATGAGTGCACCGCTGCATAACCGCACCCGCCCTCGGCCAGGGCCTGAACCACGAGGGCCGGTCCGAGCCTTGCGATGGGGCGTGGTGGATTGGAGGATCCATCATGCAAACAGCGAACTTAGTCGAACGAGATCGGTATCTGCTTCGCGCGGTTCACTTGGAGTCTGAAGACGCCGGGTCGCGAGTATTGCCCGCGCACACATCGAATTTGCGTCGGGACGCTGCTCTGTTGCGGCATCCGCATCCATC
>CAZPOK010000506.1:0-1228 GCA_964587905.1 uncultured Rhodobacterales bacterium
TCAGACGTGTGCTCTTCCGATCTCGCGGCGGGCACGCACCGGTGGACCGGCTCGAGCCCCGCATCGGGCCATCCGACGTGCTCGAACTGCAGCGGCGGGTCGAGGAGGTCCACGCGGATCCGGCGGTCGTCGACTACGTGATGGAGATCGTCCGCCGGACGCGGGAGACCTCGTCGATCCAGCTGGGCGCGAGCCCGCGCGGCGCCGTCGCACTGCTCCGTGCCGCCCGCGCTCTCGCGCTCACTCGGGGGCGGACCTTCGTGGTGCCCGAGGACGTGCGTGACCTGGTGGTACCGTGCCTCGCACATCGGATTCTCCCGGCGGGGGCCGCGTCCTCTACCGCGGACGCCCATGAGACCGCGGCCATGCTTCTGGAAGAGATCCTCTTCGAGGTCGAGGCCCCGGTGTGACCCCGAGGCGCGGCTTCGGCCCCGCACTCCGGTCCGCCCTGGCGTCGCCCGTGCGGACGGCCGGGGAGATATGGCGGCGACTGCGATCCTGGCGCCGCATCCGCTTCACTCGAGCCGGGACGTTCTTCGTCGCCGGGACCTTCGCGATCGGGTTCGCGGCCATCAACACCGGCAACAACCTCCTCTACCTCCTCCTGGGTGCGATGCTCGGAGCGATGGCCGTGAGCGGATGGCTCTCCGAGCAGACGCTCCGCAGCCTCCAGATCACGCGCCGGGTGCCGGGGGGCGGGCACGTCGGCGAGGCGATCCCGATCCACTACCGCGTAACCAACGGCAAGGGCTTCCTGGCGACCTACGCGCTCGAACTGCAGGAGCCCGGTCTCCCGGAGGTGGCGTTCCTCGCGCACGTCGCGCCCGGCGCCTCCGCCGGTGCACGCTCCAGCCAGGTCTTCCTGAACCGCGGCGTGTATCCGCTCGAGCAGCTCACGCTGGCCACCGACTACCCGTTCGGTCTGTTCAGGAAGGAGCGCGACGTACCGGTGCGGGGTGAGATCCTCGTCTGGCCACGGATCGATCTCCGGGTGCGCCTGCCGGCGGGGGCGGCGGGGCGGCGACAGCGGCGATCGCAGGACTCCCAGGGCTCGGAGCGGGGTGCCAGAGGTGAGTACCGGAGCCTTCGCGAGTATCGCCCGGGCGACGACCCGCGCGACATCCACTGGAAGGCGACGGCCCGCACGGGTCGGGCCGTCATTCGTGAATTCGATCGGGCCGCGGCCGAGGCGCTCTGGGTCTCGCTCGACGTGGGCACCCCGGAGGGC
>CAZPOK010000507.1:0-1212 GCA_964587905.1 uncultured Rhodobacterales bacterium
ACTCCTCGAGGGCTTTCCCGCAGCCTATCAGATCAACCCACACAAGGGAGGTTCTATGTTCCCTAGAGCGTGTCGCGTTTAATCGGTTTGGTATCCTGCGGCCTTGAAGAAGTTGTAGCACTCTTCATCGCTGAACAGGTCGCAGACACGCCCGACGGCCTGCCAAAGCTGATCGTAGGTTCGCGCGGCTGCCTTTCGGATCAGCGCCTTGAGCTTGGCGAAGGCCATTTCGATAGGGTTCAGGTCCGGGCTGTAGGGCGGCAGGAACAGGAACCACGCGCCAATATCGCGCAAGGCGCGGGCGGCTGTGGGACTTTTGTGGCTGGACAGGTTGTCGAGGATGACAACGTCGCCCGCGCGCAGCGTCGGGACCAATTGGGTGGTGACATAAAGGTCGAACATCGCGCCGTTCATCGCCCCGTCGATGACCCAGGGGGCGTCCAGCCGATCATGGCGCAACGCGCCGATGAACGTCTGGGTGCGCCAGTGCCCGAACGGGGCATGATCGACCAGCCGCTGCCCGCGCGGGGCCCATCCGGTGGTCTTGGCCATGTTCGTCTTGACCGAGGTCTCATCGATGAAGGCCAGTCTTTCCAGATGGTTGGCCATGTAGGGCTGACGTCTGGCGATCCAGACATGGCGCAGGTCGGCCACATCCCTGCGCTTCTGCTCAAGCGCCTGCAGGTCTTTTTTTGTGTGAAAGCCCGAGCTTGAGCAGCAGTCGGCCAACGGACGAGCGGTGCACCTTCAGCCCCTGCTCCGCCGCCAGTTCCGCCGTCAGTTCATCGATCGTGAGCTCGGGACGTGCCGCGATCCGGCGCTGCACCCAATCCTTCACATCGGTCAGCTTGCCGCGTCCCGGATTGCCCTGCGGCTTGGGGTCCAGCGCCCCGGTCTCGCGCTTGAGCCGCACCATGTCGTTGACGAACTTGATCGAAACGCACAACCGCCGGGCCGCCTCGGTGTGCGTATTTCCCTGCTCGACAAGCGCGACGGCGCGCGCCCGTAGCTCAATAGGATGCGGTTTGCCCATCGCTGACCCCCATATCTGCCTCAACGGCAGGGAATCACAGAATGCACCTCATGGGAATCCCGAATCCGATCAGGACCGACACGCTCTAAATCACTGTCGAGGCGGGACTATTTCAGCGGCCTGTTCTCATGATCGCTGTCAAGTCTCTGTTTCATAGCAATTATCCCGGCGGGGCCGGG
>CAZPOK010000508.1:0-1203 GCA_964587905.1 uncultured Rhodobacterales bacterium
TCCCGCACCGCGCGGTCGCTGGGCGAGCTTCAGCAGCGGCTTCAGACCATCGACAGGGCGCAGGCCAACATCGAGAAACTGTCCGGCGATGTCCTGTCGCTCCAGGACATCCTGTCGAACAAGCAGACCCGCGGCGCCTTCGGGGAGATCCAGCTCCGCGATATCGTCTCCAAGGCGCTGCCGACCGACAGCTACGCGCTGCAAGCGACGCTCTCGAACGGGCGGCGGGCCGACTGCCTGATCCACCTGCCGAACCCGCCGGGGCCGATCGTGATCGACGCGAAGTTTCCGCTAGAGGCCTACGAGGCGCTTCGGGCCGCCAAGGCCCCGCAGGATCTGGCCGAGGCCGGGCGTGCATTTCGCACGTCGGTCAAGAAGCACATCCGCGACATTGCCGAGCGCTACATCATCGACGGCGAGACGGCAGACGGCGCGCTGATGTTCCTGCCGTCCGAGGCGGTCTATGCCGAGCTTCACGCCAACTTCGCCGATGTCGTGCGCGAAGGCTTCGCGGCCCGCGTCTGGATCGTCTCGCCCACCACCTGCATGGCGACGCTCAACACGATGCGGGCGATCCTCAAGGATGCCCGGATGCGCGAACAGGCGGGCGCGATCCGCAAGACGCTGAAACAGCTCCACCGCGACGTGGAGATCGTGGTCGAGCGCGTGGGCAAGCTCGACACCCACTTCCGGCAGGCGCGCGAGGACCTCGACGGGATCACCACGGCGGCCGAACGCGCGGGCAAGCGCGCCGAGCGGCTCGACAATTTCGACTTTGAGGACCTCTCCCCCGAGGACGCCGCGCCGCTGCCGCTCAAGGCGGGGGAATAGCCGGCCGCGGCATATAGCGGAACGACAGTCGCGGGCCCCGAGTTGCAGGGCCATGGGACGTCGAAGCAAAGATCGGGCCCGGCTTCTTCCGGGCGCCGTGGCAGCGGTGGTGGTCGTCTGGGCCGCACCGCTCGCGGCTCAGGACGGCGCCAGAACCGGCGTGGAGGCGCAGATCGCCCCTTGGCTCGAGGCCGCGGTCCACTGGACCATTCGCGGGATCGAGATCGCGGGCATCCTCACCATCTTGATCGGCGGCCTCGCGGCCATCGCCGTGTTCCTCAGGCGGACGGTTCGCGATGGCCCGTCCGAGCGGGTCTACCGCAACTTTCGCTCCAGCCTCGGACGCTCGATCCTGCTTGGCCTGGAATTCCT
>CAZPOK010000509.1:0-1174 GCA_964587905.1 uncultured Rhodobacterales bacterium
GCCAAACAGGTCGACCCGAGTTTCGACCGTGCGGCCGCCATCGACACTCGCCTGAGCTCCAACAAGTACGCCATGCCGAGTCGCATTGCTCAGATCGGCGGTGGTGTCATCGCCGCCGTCGGGCTTCGTCTGATCCCGGCACTCCAAGTGCTCTACCGGCGGGGAGCGAGCCTGCGCCAGAGCGAACCGACGCTCCTCCGCATCCACGCCGACATGACGGGCCTTGACCGCGACCAGTCCGCCGCGCGGGCCCGACGGGAGGCGCTGCCGCCGCATCCGCTGCGCCGGCGGCTCGAACTGCGCGGCATCCGCTATGCCTATCCCGGCACCGACCGCTCCGCCCTGAGGGGCCTCGACCTGGACATCGAAGCCAAGACCACCGTCGGGATCGTCGGCAGCACAGGTGCCGGCAAGACGACCCTCGTCGACATCATGCTCGGGCTCCTCGACCCGACGGAGGGCGAGATGGTCGTCGACGGCAAACCGATCACGCCGGAGTTGCGGCGTGCCTGGCAGAAAACACTTGGCTACGTGCCGCAGACCATCTTCCTCTCCGACGGGACGGTGGCCGAGAACATCGCCTTCGGTGTGCCGGCGGAGGAAGTCGACCGCCGCGCTGTCGAACGCGCCGCTAGGATCGCTGCGCTCCACGACTTCGTGATGGCCGAGATGCCGGAAGGTTACGACACCACGGTGGGCGACCGCGGCGTGCGTCTCTCCGGCGGCCAGCGTCAGCGCGTCGGCATCGCCCGCGCGCTCTACCACGATCCGGCGATGCTGATCCTCGACGAGGCGACCTCGGCGCTCGACACGCTCACCGAACGAGCGGTCATGGAGGCGGTGCACAACGCCGCCGGGACCAAGACAGTCGTGATGATCGCGCATCGCCTCAGCACGGTTCGCGAATGCGACCGCATTTTCTTGCTCCGGGAGGGCCGCGTCGCCGCAGCCGGACGCTTCGAGGACCTTGTCCAGACCGACGAGGAGTTCGGCCAGATGGCGGCGGGACTCTGACGTCAAGCGGCAATGGCGTTCGTGCGTGCCGAGTTTCACCGCCGCGGGTATGGATGCCCCGAGGGCCTGCGCGGCGCTACTCCGCTCTGCCCTGCTCCGCTCTGCACGCTCCAGGCCAAGGCCATCGCTTCACACTGCCCTGGATCAGCCGCGTCGCTTC
>CAZPOK010000510.1:0-1172 GCA_964587905.1 uncultured Rhodobacterales bacterium
AACGAGCCTCCCGACATCGACGTCGATTTCGAGCACGAGCGGCGCGAGGAGGTGATTCAGCACATCTACGAACGCTACGGCCGCCACCGGGCCGGCCTCTGCGCCACAGTGATCCATTACCGCGGCAAGCGCGCGATCCGCGAGGTGGGCCGCGCCATGGGGCTGACAGAAGATACCATCGCCGCGATCTCATCCCAGCTCTGGGGCTTCTTCTCGACCGAAGGGCTCGAGGGCCAGCGTCTGCGCGAGATCGGCCTCGACCCCTGCGACCGCCGCCTCGCGCAGACGATGGCGCTCATCAAGGAGATACAGGGCTTCCCCCGCCACCTCTCCCAGCACGTCGGCGGCTTCATCATGACCGAGGGCCGCCTCGACGAACTCGTGCCGATCGAGAACGCGACGATGGAGGACCGCACCGTCATCTGCTGGGACAAGGACGACATCGACGCGCTCGGCATCCTGAAGGTGGACGTGCTCGCCCTCGGCATGCTCACCTGCATTCGCAAGGCCTTCGACCTGATCCGCCTGCATCACGGTACGGAGTGGACGCTCGCCACGCTCCCGCCCGAGGACCCCGCGACCTACGCCATGCTCTGCAAGGCCGACAGCCTCGGCGTCTTCCAGGTGGAAAGCCGGGCGCAGATGAACTTCCTGCCCCGGATGCGCCCACGCACCTTCTACGACCTCGTCATCCAGGTGGCGATCATCCGCCCGGGCCCGATCCAGGGCGACATGGTCCACCCCTTCATCCGCCGCAGGAACGGCGAGGAGGATGTGAGCTTTCCCTCCGACGAACTGGGCCAGGTACTCGGCAAGACGCTCGGCGTGCCGCTCTTCCAGGAACAGGCGATGCAGATCGCAATCGTCGGCGCGGGCTTCACGCCCGAAGAGGCCGACCGGCTACGGCGGGCGCTCGCCACCTTCAAGAAGCACGGGAACGTCAGTGAATTCCACGACCGCTTCATGAAGGGCATGCTGACGAACGGCTACGACGCCGAGTTCGCCGAGCGCTGCTTCTCCCAGATCGAGGGCTTCGGCTCCTACGGCTTCCCCGAAAGCCACGCCGCTTCCTTCGCGCTTCTCGTCTACGCCTCGGCCTGGCTCAAGCGCCACCATCCCGGCATCTTCGCCTGCGCCCTCCTCAACGCCCAGCCGATGGGCTTCTACGCCCC
>CAZPOK010000511.1:0-1171 GCA_964587905.1 uncultured Rhodobacterales bacterium
CTTCGGACCGATGGCGACCGAGCGGCAGATGGAGATCGTGCTGGGCTACATCGAGCAGGGCGTGGCCGAGGGGGCGGATCTGGTGACCGGCGGGCGGCGGTCGAACCGGCCCGGATGGTTCGTGGAGCCCACGGTTTTCGCGGGCGTCACCGACGGGATGACGATCGCGCGGGAGGAGATCTTCGGGCCGGTCATGTGCGTGCTCGACTTCGAGGGCGAGGAGGAGGTGATCGCGCGGGCCAACGCCACCGAATACGGGCTGTCGGCGGGTGTCTTCACGTGCGATCTCGCCCGTGCGCACCGGGTGATCGCGCGGATCGAGGCGGGGTCGTGCTGGATCAACAGCTACAACCTGACCCCTGCGGGGCTGCCGTTCGGCGGCGTCAAGGCCTCCGGCATCGGGCGCGAGAACGCGGCGGCGGCCGTGGAGCATTTCACGCAGCTGAAGTCGGTCTACGTGGGCATGGGGCGCGTCGATGCACCCTACTGAGGGGAGGCGCTCCGGAGACCCGTTCGGCCGGGGCCGTAGCCGGGAACTCCGGCCCGAGGGCGCATGATGGAGGCGGATTACGTCATCGTGGGCGCCGGGTCGGCGGGATGCGCGCTGGCCTACCGGCTGTCGGAGGCCGGGCACGAGGTCGTCGTCGTGGAGCATGGCGGGTCGGACGCGGGCCCGTTCATCCAGATGCCGGGGGCGCTGTCCTACCCGATGAACATGGGTCTCTACGACTGGGGGTTCCGGTCGGAGCCCGAGCCGCATCTCAACGATCGCCGCATGGCCGTGCCGCGGGGCAAGGTCGTGGGCGGATCTTCCTCGGTCAACGGGATGGTCTACGTGCGCGGGCACGCACGGGATTTCGACACATGGGCCGAGAGGGGCGCCGATGGCTGGGGCTATGCCGACGTGCTGCCCTACTACCGGCGGATGGAGCACTGGCACGGCGGGGGCGAGGGCGACTCGGCCTGGCGGGGGAGCGACGGACCGCTCCACGTGATCCGGGGCAAGCGCGGGAACCCGCTGGTGCGGACCTTCATCGCGGCGGGGCTCGAGGCGGGATACGGAGCGACGGACGATTACAACGGCGCGCGGCAGGAAGGCTTCGGCGCGATGGAGGCCACGATCTGGCGCGGGCGGCGGTGGTCGGCGGCCAACGCCTATCTCAAGCCGGCG
>CAZPOK010000512.1:0-1170 GCA_964587905.1 uncultured Rhodobacterales bacterium
TAACGACCTTCGGCGGGGTGTCGACGTTCGAGAACAGGATGCTCGTGCGGAGGCTCCGAATTGCTTCGGCGAGCGAGGACTTGGGCTTTTCCTTGAAATACCGCAAGACGTCGGACTTGTGGAACCGGCGGCCGATCGTGGGCACGGTGCCGAGGACGAGCTCTCCGGTCAGGTCTTCGACCTGGCCCGGGGACCGGAAGGTGTTGTTGAGCTTGTCGAGCAAGAAGATGATCCCGACGCCGGTCAGCGCGCCGAGCACGATGGCGATGACCATGGTGCGCTGCTGCGCCTGCGCGAGCGGTGCGAGCGGCGGTTCGGCGGCGGACAGGATCCGCGCGTCGGCCGTCTCCAGATCTTCCTGGGCGGTGGTCTCTTCGAGGCGACCGAGGAAGTTCTGATAGAGCGTGCGGCTGGCCTGCGCTTCGCGTTCGAGCTGCCGGATCTGCACCTGCTCGCGCGACTGCGCGAAGACCTTGTCCTCGAGTAATCTGACTTCGGCGACGAGTTGCGCCAGGCGTTCCTGCCGCGAAGCCAGATCCGACTGCACCGCCTCGACGACCCGCTCCGCCTCCTGGCGCATCAGGTCGCGCACGTCGTCGAGGCGCGTTCGGATGAGGCTGAGCCGCGGATTGCCTTCTCCGAGTTGGGAGGCTTCCGACAGCAGGCGCGCCTCCTCTCCGCGGAGTTCGGAGATGACCTCGGAGGCCCGGAATTCGGACACCGACCCGAAGTCCCGGTTCTCAGCTAGCGCCAGGGCCAGCCGATCGAAGACGGCCTGCGACGTACGCACCTCGTTGCGGGCCGCGGCACGCGCCGCGTTTGCGGCCTGAAGCTGCTGCTCGGTGAGCGCGAGGCCCTGGCCCGCGTCTTCGGACAACTGCTCACGAGCCGATTCCACCGCTTCCTCGGCGGTCTGAACCCGGATGCGCAGTTCCTCGACCCGGTCGCTCAGCCAACTCGTGGCGGCGCGGGTCGCATCGAGCTTGGCGTCGAGTTGGTCGACGATGTATTGTTCGGCGACCGCGTTGACCACTTGGGCGGCGGTTCTCGGATTGCCCGAAAAGAAACTGATCCGGATGACGCGGGTGCCCTGCACCGGAGTCAGGCCGAGGCGGGATTCGACGTTCTGGACGACGAGGCGGCGTTCGAGGGCGGCGCGGTCATCGGGAT
>CAZPOK010000513.1:0-1165 GCA_964587905.1 uncultured Rhodobacterales bacterium
CCGGCCGCCTTCGAGGCACGCACCCCGCTCACCCCGATCACGAACACCAGACCGGACGGCATGGCGACGTACCGCTCGAGTTCGACGGGGCCGAATCGCGCCTGGAGCAGCGCACCGGGCCTGGAGCAGAGGATGGCCGTGTGGTCCTGACTTCCCCCGCGGACTCCGACGCCCTTCGCCTTCTCCACCTGGAGCCCGGGAAAGGGCCGGCCGCTCTCGATCGCTCCGACATAGTCCGCGAGATCGGGGAGCGATGGAATGGCCGCACGGGCCCGATCGGAGTCGAGCACGTCCGACACCGCATCGAGGCACAGGAGCACCCCCGTGGTGAAGGCCGACGAGCTGCTCAGTCCCGCGGCGGACGGCACATCGCTCGAGAACTCGATGTCGCATCCGACGAGCCCGACCTCGGGGAAGTCTCCCAGCACCCGCCGGACCACGGCCCTCGGATACTTCGACCAGACCGGCCCCCGGCCCGTCCCGTCGTGGACCGGGTCGACCTCGATCGTCGTGCGCTGATGGGACACCCGATCACGCAGTCGCACCCGTCCGTCACTCGTCGGACGCACCTCGAAGGTGAATCCGAGAGAGGTGGCGCAGAGCAGGCTCCGGCCGCCCGCATAGTCGACGTGCTTTCCCAGCACCTCGATTCGGCCGGGCACGTGGAAGACGCGGCCGGGCGCGGGGCGCGGCGTGGGTCCCGGTCCTCCATCCGCGGCCGGACGGGGCAGTCCGTGACCGACGGGACGAGGGGGTCCATCCGGGCTCACGCCGAGTCCTCCTCCAGCACGCGCTTCACCACCTCCGCGTGCGTTCCCGCGGCTCGAAGGGCGCGGAGGAGCGGCGCATCGCCCGGGGCCAGCTCCGGTGCCGCGAGAAAGAGCCGCCCCGCCTCCGTCGCCGCCGACCGACCTCCGTCGTCCGCCGCAACGACCACGATGTGACCCGGCAGGAGCCCGATCGACGCGAGCGCCCCACCTCCTCCGAGCAGACCGCGAGACAGGAAGAGCACGCCCGGATTCGCCGCGACGCGCAGTTCGTCGATGTGCCCGATCTCGAGGAACTCGACGCCGTCGTCGTCGATCATATCCTGGAGATCCGCCGCCTCCCCCGGGGCCGTGTACACGCGGAGGATGTCGGATTCCCCCGCGACATCAGCCGCCAT
>CAZPOK010000514.1:0-1159 GCA_964587905.1 uncultured Rhodobacterales bacterium
TGAAAAGCACCCCGACGAGGGGAGTGAAACAGTCCCTGAAACCGGACGCCTACAATCAGTCGGAGCTTGACTGGACTCTAATGACAATCTTCGAAAGGCATGATCTAACCCTCTTAAAGCGAGGGATCAGGCATGCCGGACGGAATATTCGCAATTCTCACCTATGCGTTTCTCCTTTGGGAAATGCAGGCGGTGCATTGCGACACCGGATGCCTCGCCCGGAGCGAAGTCACGCCCCGTACCGCCGTCTCGGCGGGCCGCGTGATCTTCAACGGGGAGGACTTCGGATCGGAGATATTCCTTCGCCGCGACACCGGCACCCGGTTCGGGCCTTTCAGGCTCAGCTACGGGCTGTCGGCGACGAGCGAGGGGTCGCTCTGGGCCGGAGCCGGACAAACCTACACGATCCCTTTCGCCGAAGGCGACGGGTTCATCCAGCTTCATGCCATGACCGGGCTCTACGAGCCGGGAAATGGTGCGGATCTGGGCGGGCCGATCGAATTTCGCTCGGGGATCGAGATCGGCTACGAGGCCGACAACGGATGGCGATACGGACTGTCCTTCGACCACCGGTCGAACGCGGACATCTGGACCGACAATCCCGGCCTCGAGACGATCCAGTTCCGCGTGTCGATCCCGACACGCTAGGTTGTCATCAGTGTCCAGTCTTGTGACGGCGTACCTTTTGTATAATGGGTCATCGACTTGGTCTCACGAGCAAGCTTAAGCCGATAGGTGTAGGCGTAGCGAAAGCGAGTCTGAATAGGGCGTCGAGTTCGTGGGATCAGACCCGAAACCGAGTGATCTAGGCATGGTCAGGCTGAAGGTAAGGTAACACTTACTGGAGGGCCGAACCCACATCCGTTGAAAAGGATCGGGATGAACTGTGCCTAGGGGTGAAAGGCCAATCAAACTCGGAGATAGCTGGTTCTCCGCGAAATCTATTTAGGTAGAGCGTCAGACGAATACCTACGGGGGTAGAGCACTGCATGGGTAATGGGGGCCCACAGCCTTACTGATCCTAAGCAAACTCCGAATACCGTAGAGTACTATCTGGCAGACAGACGGCGGGTGCTAACGTCCGTCGTGGAGAGGGAAACAACCCTGACCTACAGCTAAGGCCCCCAATTCGTGGCTAAGTGGGAAAGCAGGTGGGACG
>CAZPOK010000515.1:0-1150 GCA_964587905.1 uncultured Rhodobacterales bacterium
GGCGCCTACGTCTGCGGCGAGGAGACCTCGCTTCTCAATTCCCTCGAAGGCAAGCGCGGCGTCGTGCGCGCGAAGCCCCCGCTCCCGGCGCTCGAGGGCTTCCTCGGCAAGCCCACGGTCGTCAACAACGTGATTTCGCTCGCCACCGTGCCGGTCATTTTCGAGAAGGGCGCGCAGCACTATGCCGATTTCGGTCTCGGCCGCTCGCGCGGCACGATCCCGGTCCAGATCGCGGGCAACGTGAAGCACGGCGGCCTGTTCGAAACCGCCTTCGGCATGTCGCTCGGAGACCTGGTCGAGGGCATCGGCGGCGGCACGGCCACAGACCGGCCGGTCAAGGCCGTTCAGGTCGGCGGGCCTCTCGGCGCCTACTTCCCGCCGTCCAAATTCGGCACGCCTTTCGGCTACGAGGAATTCGACGGCGAGGGCGGGCTCATCGGCCACGCCGGCGTCGTGGTGTTCGACGACACCGCCGACATGCTGGGGATGGCCCGCTTCGCGATGGAGTTCTGCGCCATCGAGAGCTGCGGCAAGTGCACGCCCTGCCGGATCGGCGCCGTCCGGGGCGTCGAGACCATCGACCGGATCGGGCGCGGCGACACCGACGCCATCCCGCTCCTGACCGACCTCTGCGAAACGATGAAGGACGGCTCGCTCTGCGCGCTCGGCGGGTTCACGCCCTACCCGGTGATGTCCGCCCTCACCCATTTCCCCGACGACTTCGCGACCGCCAAGGAGGCCGCCGAATGAAGGACTTCGTGATCCCGTGGGACGACCGCGACATGGGCACCCCCGCGAAGGAGGGGCCGCCCGTCACGCTCAGCATCGACGGCTTCGACGTGACTGTCCCCGCGGGGACGTCCGTCATGCGCGCCGCCGCCGAGGCCGGCATCCCGGTGCCGAAGCTCTGCGCGACCGACAGCCTCGACGCGTTCGGGTCCTGTCGGCTCTGCGTCGTCGAGATCGAAGGCCGCCGCGGCACGCCCGCCTCCTGCACGACGCCGGTCGCGGCGGGCATGGTGGTCCATACCCAATCGTCCAAGGTCAAGAAGATCCGCAAGGGCGTGATGGAGCTCTACATCTCCGATCACCCGCTCGACTGCCTGACCTGCGCCGCGAACGGCGACTGCGAGCTTCAGGACATGGCCGG
>CAZPOK010000516.1:0-1149 GCA_964587905.1 uncultured Rhodobacterales bacterium
GTTCGATTCCCCCACTCGCCTCCAAAAATTCCACAACATTTTGCGATACTTGCGCTCCACAGGGCTAGATCAAGTGTGTCGCGCTTGGTGCACAATTCGTGCACAGTCCGCATGCAGTTTGTGCCCTGCTGACGCCCAACTTTGCCTATAACGATCAGCAACAGGCACTTAGCGGGAACAGGGCGCGATGAGCTACGGCACAAGCACCGTAAGTGTGCACAGGAAACTCAAGCTCGATAAGCGACGCGGAAGCGAAAATTGGTATGCGCGGCTGACGCTGGACAACGGCAAGCGCGTTGTGAAGAGCACTAAGACAGACGACTTGGAGCAAGCACGCGAACGCGCGATCAAGCTCTACTTTGAGACTGAGGCGCGCATCGCCAACAAGCTCCCTGCGCAAACACGCAAGTTCAAGCATGTAGCTGACCACGCCATACGTCGCATGCAGGACGAGCTGAACGAGGGCGGCGGAAAGCAAACATACAAGGACTACATCTCAGCTCTGCGCCGTTGGCTCATTCCCTACTTTGGCAGCACAGACATTGCGAAAATCGACCTGGCAGCGCTGAAGGCGTTCGACGCATGGCGGACGGAGCAGAACAAGAAGCCGTTCTCGCAGAGCGGCATCAACAACCACAACGCTGCGCTGAACAGGGTGCTGGACGAGGCAGAGCTGCACGGCTGGATCACAAAATCTCTGCGCCCTACCCTGCTCAACAAGGGCCTGAAGAGCGAAAGCAGAGGCAGCTTCACCAACGCAGAATACACAAATCTTGACCTGCTCCCCTTGGAGTCCGCGTCTATAGGTTAGCTCTGTTCAGGGTTTGGTCCTCTTTCGACCGTTGGTGATACTCCCGCGGGGTGAGCCCGTCGAGGCTCGTGTGCGGGCGATGGTGGTTGTAGTCGTCGCGCCATGCCGCAATCAATTGGCGGGCATGGCGCAGGGTCGGGAACAGGTGCTCGTTCAGGCACTCGTCCCTTAGGCGGCCATTGAAGCTCTCGACGAGACCATTCTGCATCGGCTTGCCGGGCGCGATGTAGTGCCATTCCACTTGGCGATCCTCCTGCCACTTCAGCATGGCGTTCGACGTCAGCTCCTTGCCATAGCACGTCGGGAAGAAGGGCTGCCGATAGGTTATGGCCGCGCGC
>CAZPOK010000517.1:0-1144 GCA_964587905.1 uncultured Rhodobacterales bacterium
TGCCATGAACAACGCAGATCGCCGAGGGCTGATGTGATCATCCGGGATGGAACAGCTAGTGTTCCGAGTCTGACGCATGTTACCTGTTTCCCCTGATCTGATCGAGAGCATCAAGGGCGCGGCGCTCGCGGGCGATGATGTTTTCGGCGGTCTTGCTCCAGACGAAGGGCTTCGGCCTGGCGTTGTGCTGCAGGAGGTAGTCGTGGATCGCGTCCTCGAGATCGTCGATGCTGGAATAGCTGCCGCGTCGGATGCGTTTGACAGTGATCTCTGCAAAGAAGCGCTCGACGAGGTTCATCCAGGACGCGCTGGTGGGCGTGAAATGCAGCTTGAAGCGGGGATGTTTCTCGAGCCAGGCCCGCACCTCGGGCGTCTTGTGGGTCGCGTAGTTGTCGAGGACGAGATGGATGTCGCGCGGCTTTCGGACAGCGCGGTCGATGCGGCGCAGGAATGTGAGGAACTCCCGGGCACGGTGGCGCGGCATGCAGTCGCCGATGACGAGGCCCGACTTCACGTCGAGCGCGGCGAAAAGCGTAGTGGTGCCGTGGCGCTTGTAATCGTGGGTCATGCTGGCGGCGCGCCCCTTCTTTAGCGGCAATCCGGGCTGGGTTCGGTCGAGCGCCTGGATCTGGGACTTCTCGTCGACGCACAGCACAACCGCACGGTCCGGCGGGTCGAGGTAGAGCCCCACGATCTCGGTAACCTTCTCCTCGAACAACGGGTCGTTCGAGACCTTGAACCCCTTCACGATATGCGGCTTCAGCCCTGCATCGGCCCATATGCGGCCGACACTCGAAGGCGATATGCCCACCGCCTCGGCCATCGTCGCGCGGCTCCAGTGCGTGGCATTGGGCGGCGTCTCCTGCACGGTCTTCGCGATCACCTTCAGTCGGACCGCCCTCGGCAGGGGCGGCACCCGCGAGGGCCGCGTCTTGTCGCGCTTGAGCCCTGGAACTCCCTCATCGAGATATCGCTCCTGCCAGCGCCAGACGGTGGGCTTCGACATGCCCGTCCGCCGCATGATCTCAACGGTGCCCTCGCCGTCTGCTGTCGCGAGCACGATGCCCGCCCGCCACGCGAGCTTGCGCGCCGTGTTGCGGTTGGTCAGCAGAGCTTGAAGCTCGGCGCGGTCGGCGGGGCCAAG
>CAZPOK010000518.1:0-1131 GCA_964587905.1 uncultured Rhodobacterales bacterium
CGCACACGACACTCCTGCTTCCCTCGAACCCAAGGTATCTTCAGGGGGGTGATTGGCGCGGAAGGCGGCGGCAAGGGCAGGCTGCCCTACCCCATCTCCATCGCGACGCACCCGTGGAACCTGCGCGCCTCCCAGGCCGCAGCGATCAGTTCGGCCACCGGCCGCATCCGGTCGAGGCGCGGCATCAGCGGGTTCCCCGCTCCCGCCCCGCCGCGCACGAGCGCCAGGAAATCCCTCATGGCATCCAGGAACATCTCGTTGCGCTCGAAACGCAAGGTTTCCGCCACTCCGCCGTCCTCGATCCGCGGGATCAGGAAATCGACGTCCCGCACGAAGCTCTCGCCCCGGATCGCGCCGCGCCTGAGGCTCACCGGCGAGACATAGTCCATTGCAACGGTGCCCACCGGCCCGCCCTCCCGCCCGAGCGTCACGCGCGTGGCGAAGTCCACGCCGGGGAAGTCCGCGTGCCCAAGGCTGTCGCAACCGAGCACGCCCAGGCCCGGGAACAGGCAGGCCGCCATGTCGATCTCGTGGCAGAGGTCGAGCAGCACCCCGCCGCCCTCGGCCCGCGCCGCGTAGCTGTCCGCGAAGCGCCAGTTCGCCCGCCACTGCCGCACGTCATGGCCGATCTCGAACGAGAAGCCGTAGGCGTCAGACAGATCCGTCTCCGCCAGCGCCCGCACCGCCGGGTGATAGCGCATCATGAAGCCCAGAAGGCTGCGTCCAGCTACCGGCGCGGCGGCCTCGTAGATTGCGGAAACATCCGCCCGCCGGAACGCCAGCGGCTTCTCGATATAGACCGGCCAGCCCTTCACCGCTGCAAGCTCCACGAGTTCCAGCCTGACGTCCGTCGCCGTGGCGATCACAAAGGCCTCGACATCGCTCCGACGTTCCACCGCCGCCCGATCGAACCCACGCCAGGGGATCAACTCCGCTGTCTCGCCCAGCGCCTCGAGGTTCGCGGCGTGCCGCGCCCCGATCGACCCGGCACCGACGACGAGGATCACCACCCCGAGAACCCGCCATCGACGTTCACGAGTTGCCCCGTCATGTAGCCGGCCTGCGCGGAGGCGAGAAACAGCATCGCGTCGGCGATCTCGTCGGGTTCTGCCATGCGGCCCGCCATGATCA
>CAZPOK010000519.1:0-1126 GCA_964587905.1 uncultured Rhodobacterales bacterium
GACCTTGGTATGCAGCCGGCCTGCGGTGTCCAGGATCAGTACGTCGGCCTGGCGCGCCACCGCAGCCTTGGCCGCATCGAATGCCACGGCCGAGGGATCGGATCCTTCGGCATGGGTGATCACCTCGGCTCCGGCCCGCTCACCCCAGACCTGAAGCTGCTGCGCGGCGGCGGCCCGGAATGTGTCGCCAGCGCCCAGGACAACCTTTTTACCCTCCCGGGCGAACTGGTGCGCCAGCTTGCCGATGGTGGTCGTCTTGCCGACGCCGTTGACGCCGACGATCATGAGAACCAGCGGGGCATCGCCATGGGCAACCTCAACCCCGCCTGCCGAGGCGAGCCGCAGGCGAATTTCGTCAGCCAGTAAATTCCGCAGCGCATCGGGATCGGATTTGACGGCGGCGGCTTTCCTGGTCAGGTCCTGGACCAGATCCTGTGTCGCCCGCATGCCGAAATCGGCGGTAATCAGGATTTCTTCGAGCTCCTCGATGAATTCATCGTCAAGCCCGGCATGGCTGCCAAGCAGGGCATCAACCCGCCCGACCAGGGAACTGCGGGTTTTATTGAGTCCCTGCCGCAGTCGCTCGAAGACACTGACCGGGGGCTCCTCCACAGGTTCTGCAGCAGGCGGTTCGAGCTCGACCTCCTCGCCGGGGGCTTCCTCCGGGACCGCCGGTTGCTCAGGAGCAGGCGCCACAGGTTTTTCTTCGGCTGCCGGCTCCACTCCCGCCACCGGCGCCTCGGGAGGCCCGGACATCTTTTCCGCAGGCTCCTCCGGAGTGGCGCCTGCTTCATCAGGTTCTGCCGGCCCCGCTTGCTCGGCTTCGCCGGCAGCCTTTGCCGCCAGGATTTTTTCCGCTTTCCTGGCCGCGCGGGAACGGGAACGACTGATGAGCAACAGGATAAACAGCAGCAACAGCAAGGTGAGCAGCAGATAAGCGAAAGCCAGCGCTGCCAGCGGACCCTGTTCGGGCGGGACGCCGAGACCAACCAGAAACTCCTGCAGTGTCGCCAGATATTGATTAAACCATTCCATACAAACCTGCCATCTTTCTTAGGAATTGCTCCTTTGCTCTCAGTCGATTTCCTGCCGCAGGACCCGGAGGCAGCGGCGTGCTTCGAAGAGG
>CAZPOK010000520.1:0-1124 GCA_964587905.1 uncultured Rhodobacterales bacterium
AGTGTCGACCGGTCAAAGGAAGGCCGCGTGCTTCACGGCAACGAGGGCATGCCGACGTCTCGACGGTGCCGCCCTCGGCCCCTCGCTGGAACCGCGTCGTCCTCGACCGAACCAGCGGTCGTTGGCGAGAGCTGTTGTCCCTCGCCCGGCTGCTCCTCGGAGAACGCTACCAGACGACGAGCGCTGGACAGACGGACGGCCACGCCCTGCTGTTCGAGATGAACACGCTCTTCGAGGAATATGTCGCGCGGCTGCTGCAGCGTGCGCCGGCCGGCACGGGATTTCGGGCGACCACGCAAGGCGGCCACCGCGACTGCCTCTACGAGGACAGGACGGGTCGCTTCCGCACTCGGCCAGGCATTTTGATCCGTGACGGGAACGGGATTGCTATGGTCGTGGATACGAAGTGGAAACGCATCACGCCCCGGATCGACGACCCGAAACAGGGGGTGAGCCAGGCCGACGTCTATCAGCTCATGGCCTATTCCCGGATCTACGAATGCGACAGCGTCACGCTGCTCTACCCCCATCACCATGGATTGCCGGCGGAGCCGATCTGCAGGCCGTATGACATCGCGTCGCCTGCGGGTGCGGACAGGCTCATCGTCTCGACGGTCGACGTCTCGGCCAGCCACTCGTGCGTTGGAGAGCGCCGTCACGGACACGCTGTTCGAGGAAGCCGTCTCGCCGCTCGGTGCACTCTCCCTGTTCCGCCTCCTGATCGGTTTGCCGTTTTAGTCGCCCTCCGGACAGGCTTAGACCCCATGATCGGGTCGTGAGCTGACTGGGTCGGTGGCCTCTCCCGCGGCATTCTCCGTTCGAGGGTTGCGCCAGATTGGCTGGCGCCGAGCCTCAAGAATGGGGGAGAGACCAGATGCTGGATAGCATGTTCATCGGGCTGGATGTCCACAAGGCGACGATTTCTGTCGCAGTCGCAGAAGGGGAACGTGGCGGCGATGTGCGGCACTGGGGCACGATCCCGCATCGACCCGATCATGTCCGCAAGCTGGTGGAGAAGCTCGACGCTGACGGTGTCAGACTGCATTTCTGCTACGAAGCGGGACCGTGCGGCTATGGTCTGCACCGCCAGCTCGTCGAGATGGGTCACGACTGCATCGTGGTTG
>CAZPOK010000521.1:0-1117 GCA_964587905.1 uncultured Rhodobacterales bacterium
AGCGCTGGATTGTGGATCCAGAGGTCCCCTGTTCAAGCCAGGGAGGCGGTACCATTCCTCTTTACCTTCGTCTCCCTCCCGCCCATCGTG
This sequence comes from uncultured Rhodobacterales bacterium, assembly GCA_964587905.1. Classification (GTDB taxonomy): domain Bacteria; phylum Pseudomonadota; class Alphaproteobacteria; order Rhodobacterales; family Rhodobacteraceae; genus DAINOF01. Next base: position 91 of record CAZPOK010000521.1, read on the forward strand.
CCGGCATGATCTTCGCCGCGATCTCCGACATCCACGGCAATTCGGCGGCGCTCGACGCCGTGCTCGCCGATATCCGGCGGCGGGGCATAGCAGACATCGTCAATCTCGGGGACGCGCTCAGCGGGCCGCTCGATCCGGTCGGGACGGCAGAGCGGTTGATCGAGCTGGCAATCCCGACCGTTTCCGGCAACCACGACCGCACGCTTGTCGACCGTCCGCCCGAAAGACAGGGCCTCTGGGAGCAGTGGACGTATCCGCTTCTCGGGCAGGGGCATCTCGAATGGGTTCGCGGACTGCCGCCGATCCTCGACTGGCATGGCGTCTTTCTCTGTCACGGCTCCCCGCAGGGAGACGAGGACAACTGGCTCCACGACCGTGACGGGCGCGGCGGCATGCGCGAGCGGACGCTCGAGGAGGTGACGGAGCGGGCGGGTGACCTGCCGCAGCGGCTGCTGCTCTCCGGCCATACGCATCTCGCGCGCGTCGTCCGCCTCCTCGACGGACGGGTGCTCGTGAATCCCGGACCGCTCGGCTGCCCGGCCTACCGCGATCCGCGCCCGCCGGTCCCCACCGTCGCGATGACCGGAATGCCCGACGCGCGCTACGCGATCTGCGAAGAGGTGGACGGGGACTGGCGGGTGTCGCTCGTCACCGTGCCCTACGATCCGGCGGGGATGATCGCGCGGGCACACGAGAATGGCGCCGGCGATTGGGCCGAGGCTCTGGCGACCGGGTGGTCGTCCCTCTAGACCGGCGTCATGATGGAACGGCGCGCCTCAGTTTCCGATGACGATCGGAATGCGGCGGATCAGGTCGTGCCCGTCGGGGTCGTAGATCAGGATCTCGTCCGCGTCCGTGACGATGGCGATCCAGCCCGTTCCTTGCGTGTAGGCCGTCGCCGTGACGCCTTCGGGCAGCACGATCGCGTCCGGCACGTAGGGTCCGGACGGTGCCTGAAGCCGGATGACAAGCAGGATCACGATCGCTAGAACGCCGAGGATCATCGTGGCGGTCAGCACCGTCACCA
>CAZPOK010000522.1:0-1114 GCA_964587905.1 uncultured Rhodobacterales bacterium
TCGTCGTCTCGGTGAAGGAAGCCATCCCGCGCGGCCGCGTGAAGAAGGGCGACGTCCGCAAGGCCGTCGTCGTGCGCACCGCCAAGGAAGTCCGCCGCGAGGACGGCACCGCGATCCGCTTCGACCGGAACGCCGCCGTCATCCTCAACAACCAGAACGAGCCCGTGGGCACCCGGATCTTCGGACCGGTCGTGCGCGAGCTGCGCGGCAAGAACTTCATGAAGATCATCTCGCTCGCCCCGGAGGTGCTCTGATGGCCGCGAAACTCAAGAAGGGCGACAAGGTCGTCGTGCTGGCCGGCAAGGACAAGGGCAAGCAGGGTGAGATCACCCGCGTTCTGCCCAAGGACGGAAAGGCCGTCGTCGACGGCGTCAACGTCGCCATCCGCCACCAGCGCCAGTCGCAGACAGCTCAGGGCGGCCGCGTGCCGACCCCGATGCCGATCGACCTTTCGAACCTGGCGCTCCTCGACAAGAACGGCAAGGCGACCCGCGTTGGCTTCCGCATGGAAGACGACAGGAAGGTCCGCTTCGCCAAGACCACGGGGGACGTGATCTGATGCTCGACGCAGCAACCTACACCCCGCGCCTCCGGACGCATTTCGACACCGTCGTTCGCGCCGCGCTCAAGGAAGAGTTCGGCTACAAGAACGACATGATGATCCCGCGGCTCGACAAGATAGTGCTCAACATCGGCTGCGGCGCCGAAGCCGTGCGCGACTCCAAGAAGGCGAAATCGGCGCAGGACGATCTCTCCGCGATCGCCGGCCAGAGGGCCGTCGTCACCAGGGCGAAGAAGTCGATCGCCGGCTTCCGCGTTCGCGAGGACATGCCGCTCGGCGCCAAGGTGACGCTCCGCGGCGACCGGATGTACGACTTTATCGATCGTCTGATCACCGTCGCCATGCCGCGGGTCCGCGATTTCCGCGGCGTCTCCGGCAATTCCTTCGATGGTCGTGGCAACTACGCCATGGGGCTGAAGGAGCACATCGTGTTCCCCGAGATCAACTTCGACAAGGTCGATGAAGTCTGGGGAATGGACATCGTCATCGGCACCACCGCGAAGACCGACGCGGAAGCGAAGGCGCTGTTGAAGCATTTCAACATGCCCTTCA
>CAZPOK010000523.1:0-1113 GCA_964587905.1 uncultured Rhodobacterales bacterium
ATGCCATTTCGAGGCCGAGCACGTTGTCGATGAAGATCGGCCGGTCCATGTCGGCCTCGGTGAAGCCGTAGGATTTCGGGTCGAGTTCGGGATGCGGGGTCTCGTTGCGCATGCCGAGGGGATCGAGCTGTGCGACGAGATGGCCCCGGATCCGGTAGGCGCGGATGATCATCAGCGCACGGATCGAATCGAGCACCGCCTGGCGGGCCTGCTCGTCGGTCACGGCGTGGCCCGTCTCGGCGGCCTTGGCCTTGATCTTCTCGACTTGGCGGGCGGGCTCCGCCCACTGCCCGTCGAGCGCGGCCGTCAATTCGTCGCTGGGTTGCGGCGGCCAGTCGGCGCGCGCCCAGGAGGGGCCGGCGGCCTCGCGCTTGGCGTCGATCTCGGTGTCGCCGAGATTTCGGAAGAAGCTGGCCCAAGCCTCGTCGACCGCGCTCGGGTCGTTGGCGTAGCGCGCGTAGAGCTGCTCGATGTACTCGGCGTTGTGGCCCTGCAGAAAGGACGAGGCATGGAACTGGTCGTTCGGGGACTGGTCGGTCATTTGGTCACCCTCCGGTGGATCTGGAGCGGAAAAAGGGCCTTCGAAGACGCTTGCCCGCGCCCGAGGCGCGGGCCGCGCGGTTCAGGAACCGAGTGGCACGGCATTTCGAAATGCCGTGCCACCTCAGTGATATGTCCGGCGCGCGCTGGCACGTCAGCCGATTGCCTTCAACACGGCTTCTCCGAGCCCCGCCGGGCTGTCGGCGACGACGATGCCGGCGGATTTCATCGCCTCGATCTTCGACTCCGCGTCGCCCTTTCCGCCGGCGACGATGGCGCCCGCGTGGCCCATGCGGCGGCCCGGGGGCGCGGTGCGGCCGGCGATGAACCCGGCTGTGGGCTTCCAGCGGCCGGCCTTCTTCTCGTCGGCGAGGAACTGTGCCGCCTCTTCCTCGGCCGAGCCGCCGATCTCGCCGATCATGATGATGCTTTCCGTCTCGTCGTCGGCGAGGAACCATTCCAGCACGTCGATATGCTCGGTCCCCTTGATCGGGTCGCCGCCGATGCCGACGCAGGTGGACTGGCCGAGGCCGACGTCGGTGGTCTGCTTCACCGCCTCGTAGGTCAGCGTGC
>CAZPOK010000524.1:0-1111 GCA_964587905.1 uncultured Rhodobacterales bacterium
CCTCAATGAAAACAGCCGGTTGAAGAGGTTAGCGCAAACAAGAGGAATGTTAGCGCAAAACGTCCTGTTTGTGTTCGACTCGTGGACAATGCTGAGGTGGCCTAGAGTCGGCCAGGACCGGGGAGGGCTGACGTCCGACGACAGTGAGGCTCGCCTGTCGACGACTGTCAGCCTTCCTCCATGTCCGCGAGGATTCGTCGTGCCTCGGCGCTGTCGACGTCCATCCGCGAGATCAGCGCGTCCACGCTCTTGAAGGCCATCTCCGGTCGCAGGTACTCGACCAGCGCCACCGACAGATGCGCGCCGTAGAGGTCGCCCTTGAAGTCGAAAAGGAACGTCTCGAGGTTCGGCAGGTTCACCCCGAACATCGGCCGGACGCCCAGCGACGCGACGGCGTCGTAGCACCCCGCGTGGGGGCCCGTGAGCACGTCGGCCTTCACCGCGTAGACCCCGAACTTCGGCGGGTGGAGCCCTGCGATCGACATGTTCGCGGTGGGATAGCCGAGTTCGCGGCCGCGCTGGTCGCCCTTGACGACCTCGCCCTCGATCCTGTGGAGATGGCCGAGCATCCGCGCCGCGTCGCGGGGTCGGCCGGCGCTCAGGGCATCGCGAATCCGGGTGGAGGACACCTCGACCCCGCCGGTCTCTAGGAGCGGCGTGACCGTCACGCCGAAGCCCATCTCGGCGCCGAAACGTTCGAGATCGGCTGCGGTCCCGGTCCGGCCCTTGCCGAAGCAGAAGTCGCTGCCCACGACGACATGCGCGAGGCCGAGGCCCGTCGACAGAACGTCCCGGGCGAAGTCGCGCGGCGAGAGCCCGGACAGAACCTTGTTGAAGTTCAGCTCATAAAGCCGCCCGATGCCGAGCTTCTCCAACCGATGCGCCTTTGCCTCGGCGTTCATCAGCCTGAACGTTGGCGTCGCCGGCGCGAAATACTCCCGCGGATGCGGTTCGAACGTCACGACGCCGAGCGGCGCGCCGAGCCGCTCAGCCACGTCGCGCGCGATCGCGATCACCGCCTGATGGCCAAGGTGGACGCCGTCGAAATTGCCGATTGCGGCGCTCGCGCCGCGATCCTCTGGCCTGACGTACTGATAGTCCCGGACGGTCC
>CAZPOK010000525.1:0-1110 GCA_964587905.1 uncultured Rhodobacterales bacterium
GGTTCGAAAAGCGCGCGCCGACGCCCGTGAGGCTGATGACACCCACGATGATGCCTGCGCAGGCGCAGACCGCGATGATCTGGATCGACATGACGCCCGCAAGCTCGAACGCCTTCACGATGGAGCGCGGCCCCATCCGGTAGGGTGTCAGCCAGCTCACCACCGCGGCCGAGATCGTCGCGAGCGTGCCGGCGCGGATCACCGAATAGCCCATGAAGAGGGCGTAGATCAGGATGATGATCGGCAGGAACAGGAAGACCCGGCGCACCATCGCGGAGAACTTCGGCAGTTCGTCGTCGCGCATGCCGCGCATGCCGAGCTTCGCCGCCTCGAAGTCGACCATGAAGTAGATCGAGACGAAGTAGAGCACCGCGGGGATGATCGCCGCGATGGCGATCTCCTGGTAGGGAATGCCGGTGATCTCGGCCATGATGAAGGCACCCGCGCCCATGATCGGCGGCATGATCTGGCCGCCGGTCGACGCGGCGGCCTCGACCGCGCCGGCGGTCTTCTTGTGGTAGCCCACCTTCTTCATCAGCGGGATCGTCAGCGAGCCGGTGGCCACGACGTTGCCCGCGGAGGTTCCGTTGATCATCCCCATGAGGCCGGAGGCGAAGATCGCGACCTTCGCCGGACCGCCCCGGGCGCGGCCTGCCGCCGCGAAGGCGAAGTTGACGAAATAGTCACCCACCTTCGAGGCCTGCAGGAAGGCCGCGAAGATGATGAACAGGATGATGTAGGTCGAGGACACCGCCGTGGTGGGGCCGAGGATGCCGGCGTCGGTGTAGACCTGGCTGAAGAACCGTTGCCACGAGATCGCGGGGGAATTGAGGAAGCCCGGCAGGTACTGCCCGGTGAAGACATAGACGAGGAAGATGCCCGAGATGATGACGAGCGCGAGGCCCGCGACCCGCCGGGTAAGCTCCATGATGAGCGCCGCGCCCGCGACGGCCGCCATCGAGATGCCGATCGGCGCGAACGGCGTGCCGGTGGAGTTGCGCATCAGCGTTCCGTAGATCGTGATGAGGTAGACCGCCACGGCGACGCCGCAGATGCCGAGCACGATGTCGGGCGCCGCGAAGCCGCCCCGGTCCCGTGCGTGGAGCCACG
>CAZPOK010000526.1:0-1102 GCA_964587905.1 uncultured Rhodobacterales bacterium
TCCCGAAGCTGGACGTCATGTCGATGTACTCGTTGTCGTCCAGGTCCCAGACCCGTACGCCCTTCGACCTCCCCTGGGCGATCTGATAGACGATTTCCTTCCAGTCACGACGGAATCCGGAGATCGAGCGGGCATCCGAGAGGACCGGCCTCTGCGCCTCGGCGAGTTCCTTGGATCTCCGCGTGCGCGCCGCGTAGGCGTCGCAGAACGCCTCCAGCTCGACTCTGGCCTGCTCGTCGAGGCCACCGGTGGACGAGGCCTCGACCGGCTTGTAGGGCCCGAACGACTTCGAAGCGGGCTTCGAGTCGTCCGGGGACGGGGTGGGGCTGCCCTCCGCCGACGGGGGAGGGGGCGCAGAACGAGACGCCATTTCGGCGCTCGCGGGGGCGCTGGTGTGGTCGGCCCCGCCCACGACCGCAGGCGCCACGTCGACGAATCGGCCACCTGCGGCGAGCGCGGAGAGAAGGGCGGCGTTGGTCTCGTTCTGCAGGACCAGCACACGCATCAGTCCCGAGAGATCGCCGGACAGTTGTGCGTGGTCGAAGTCGATCGAGGCCGATGGCGGGGCCGGCGGTGTCGAGGCCTCCTCGTGGCCCGAGGGTTCAGGCCCGGTGGACGCCGAGTCCGCCCGCATCTCGTCGCGGAGCGCGTCGTCCGGCAGCTCCCCATCGACGTAGGTCGCCAGCGCCTGGGGTGAGGGCGCCTCGTCGAAGAGCTGCCGGAAGGTGATCTTGACGCCCAACTCCCGCCGGAATCGCAGATTCGCCTGGGTCAGAAAGAGCGAGTCGAACCCGAGATCCAGGAACGAAGCGCCGGGCGCGATGTCCGCCACGGCGAGTCCGCTCAACTCGGAGATGATCTGGATGATGCGTCGCTCGATGTAGGCGTGACGACTAGATGACATCATTGACTCCTTGCTGATGCGGACGCCGCACGGCGCCACCTGCACGGTTCGACATCAATCCGACACCCAGCCCCGGACGCTCTCGAGGAGCCGCGAAACCGACGACTGCGGGGAATCCTCGTCGTCGGGTGCGTTCGCCGAGGGGGTGTCGAGATGCTCCCTTGCGACGAACCCGAGCGACCCGGCCATCACCGCCCG
>CAZPOK010000527.1:0-1100 GCA_964587905.1 uncultured Rhodobacterales bacterium
TCGTCGGCGTCTACGGCTTCGTCTGGGGCGGCTCGCAGCTCTTCACCGGGCGGCTCTCGGACCATGTCGGGCGGTTCTGGCCCAATGTGCTCGGCATGTGGATCTGCGGCGCGGGCGTGGCGATGGTGGTCATGGGCACGGGCGCGCTCTGGTGGTCGGTCTCGGCGGGTGTCGCGGGCTTCGGCATGGCGCTTCTCTACCCGAACCTGTCGGCGGCCGTGGCCGACATCACCCCGCCCGCCTGGCGCGGCTCGGCCATCGGCATCTACCGCTTCTGGCGCGACCTCGGCTACGCCATCGGCGCGCTCGGCCTCGGGCTTGCGGCCAGCCTGACCGGTGCTGCGGAGGCCGCCTTCTGGTTCGTAGCGATCTCCATGTTCGTCTCCGGCGGCCTACTGTTCTGGCTCGGCGAGGAAACCCACCCGCGGCTCAACCCCGCCGAACAGCCGGAGACCGCCCATGCGTGACACGGCCGTCTCCCGCCTCGGATGGGCCAGATCGACCGCGGCGCCTATGCCCGGCGCATCGAAGCCTTCCTCGCCGATCTCGAAACGCGCGCCCCGAACTGAGGACCTACCATGAAACACCTGATCCTGCTGAACGACCCGCCCTATGGTACCGAACGCAGCTTCAACGGCCTGCGCATCGCCCATGCGCTGGTCAAGAATGATCCTGACGCGGACATCACCGTCTTCCTGATGGCCGATGCGGTGCTCTGCGCCAAGGCGGGGCAGAAGACGCCCGATGGCTACTACAACCTCGAGCGGATGATCCGCAGGGTTCTATCGTCCAAGGGGCGTGTCCTGATGTGCGGCACCTGCATGGATGCGCGCGGCGTCGCGGAGGGCGACATGATGGAGGGGGCGACCCGATCGACCATGGACGAACTCGCCGAGGCGACGCTCGCCGCCGACAAGGTCATGGTGTTCTGATGCCTCAGATGCTCACTCTCGCCGCCTTCGCGGCCGACCCGGATCGCTTCCACCTGATCGACGTCCGCGATCCGGAAGACTACGCCGCCGCCCACGTTACGGGCGCCGTGCATATCCCGCTGGCCGAACTCGAAGACCGGGCGGGTGAAATCCCCGCCGGCAGAACAG
>CAZPOK010000528.1:0-1099 GCA_964587905.1 uncultured Rhodobacterales bacterium
CGTCGCCGACAGCGAGGTCGAGGGGACCGTGGCGGCCCTGGTTGACAATTTCCTGGCGACCGCCGACGAGTATCTGACTCGTCCCGATTACCCCCGGCAACTGGTCATAAGGGAGATGGAAAAACGCAGGAAAACAACAAGGATTTATTAAACGTCTTAACGCAGAGGCGCAGAGGCGCAAAGAAAACCAATGAATATGATTAAAAAACCCAGGTTGTTAAAGAGATCGTTTGAACAAAAAAATTGGTAAAAAAAATCACGGAATCCTTATTTTGATTTCTGCATTTCTTTTGAATCTTTCTCTGCGTCTTCGCGTCTGTGCGTTACATATTTTCTAAATGCTCGAATTAACCATCGAAAAGCTGACCCACGGCGGTCGCGGCATGGGCCGCCACGACGGCAAGGCGGTATTCGTACCCCTGACCTGCCCGGGCGACCGGGTGCGTTGCCGGGTGAATCGCGACAGGGGGCGCTACGCGGAAGCGGAGCTGGTCGAGGTGCTCGTGCCGGCGACCGGGCGGCGGGAGCCGCCCTGTCCGTTGTTCGGCGACTGCGGCGGCTGTCAGTGGCAGCATCTGCCTTATGCCCTTCAATGCACGTGGAAGGAAAGGATTTTCCGGGAACTGCTGGTCCGCAAGGGAGTCATCGAGGACCAGGACATCGAAGAAACGCAGGCCGCGGCGGAAGAGTTTTTCTATCGCAGCCGGGCCCAGTTCAAATGCCGGCTGACCCCCCACGGCCCGGTCATGGGTTTTTACCGTGGCGGCAGCCACTTCGTGGTAGATGTCGAACGCTGCCTGCTGGTTGAGCCGCCGGTGCAGCAGGTTCTGACTCGACTGCGGCAGGCGGTTGTTGATGCGCCGGCCGCCGACGCCATTCCGCAAATCGATGTCAGCTGCGGCGAAAACCGGCAGGTGCGGGTTGTGCTGCACGCGCTGCCCGCTGCGGCGGACCGCCTGCAGCCATGGCTGAGAACTTTGGCCGAAGCCAGCGGTTTCAGCGCTTTTCTGCAGAGCGGCCGCAAGGAAACCCTGCGCCAGGTCTGGGGGGAGCCGGGTCTTACCCAGCGGGTCGGACCCGATCCGGTCAATCTCGTGTC
>CAZPOK010000529.1:0-1096 GCA_964587905.1 uncultured Rhodobacterales bacterium
CTGGTCGCCCACGACGACGAGCGCCGCGAAGCCGAAGCGCTTGCCGCCCTTCACCGTCTTCGAGACGCGGTTGATCGCCACGAGACGGTCGGCGAATTCCGGGTTCTCGTCGCGCTGGTCGCGCCGGCCGCCCCGTTGATGCGGTTCTCTTGCCATATCTCGTCTCCTCAGAACTTCAGGCCGCCATCACGGGCGGCATCGGCAAGCGCCTTGACCGTCCCGTGATAGAGCAGACCGCCGCGATCGAAGTAGCATTCCTCGACCCCGGCCTTCCTGGCGCGCTCGGCGATGGTCTGACCGACCTTCGCCGCCGCGTCGACGTTGTTCTTGCCGACGATGCCGAGATCCTTCTCGAGCGAGGAGGCCGCGGCGAGCGTCACGCCCTGCGTGTCGTCGATCAGCTGCGCGCTGATGTTCTTGTTCGACCGGTGCACGCTGAGGCGCAGGCGGTCGACGTTGGTGCTGCGAAGCTTGTTCCGGACGCGCAGGCGGCGCTTTAGGAACAGATCCCGTTTGCTGTTTGCCATTGTCGCGTCCTTACTTCTTCTTCCCTTCCTTGCGGAAGATGTATTCGTCTTTGTACTTGATGCCCTTGCCTTTGTAGGGCTCGGGGCCGCGCCATTCGCGGATGTTCGACGCGACCTGGCCGACCTGCTGCTGATCGGCGCCTTCGACGACGATCTCGGTCTGCTTCGGCGCGGTGACGGTGACGCCCTGCGGCACCTCGAAGTTCACCTCGTGGCTGTAGCCCAGCGACAGCTTCAGGGTGCTGCCCTGCATCTGCGCGCGATAGCCGACGCCGTTGATCTCGAGTTCCTTGCGGAAGCCGTCGGTCACGCCAGTCACCAGGTTCTGGAGCATCGTGCGGCTCATCCCCCACTGCTGGCGAGCCCGCTTGGAGCTGCCGCGCGGCGTGACGGTGATCGCGCTGTCCTCGACGGAGACCGTGACGTCGTCGGTCGCGGTGAAGCTGCGGGTGCCCTTGGGCCCTTTCACCTCGACGCTCTGACCCGAGATGGTGGCGGTCACGCCCGACGGCAGCTCGACCGGTCTTTTTCCAATGCGAGACATGGGTCCCTCCTCAGAACACGGTGCA
>CAZPOK010000530.1:0-1084 GCA_964587905.1 uncultured Rhodobacterales bacterium
CGCAGGCTTCGAACGGCACCGCGGGGAGGTCGGACATCGCGGCCAGATCCCGTGCAAGCCGCTCTCCGATCGTCTCGGACCGGCCCCGCAGGACATCGGCCTGACGCTTGCGGCACTGCTCCTCCAGATAGGCGTTGAATGCGTCCCAGGTCGCGAACCGCGGGATCGGCACCATGAAGTTGCGGCGCGATAATCCCACCAGCCCCTCGACCTTGCCCTTGTCATTCCCCTTGCCGGGCCGGCCGTACCGGTCGCGGAACAGGTAGTGCGACAGGAACCCGCTGAAGAGCGTGGCCCGCAGGCGCGTCCCGTCGGGCAGGATCTTCGAGACCAGGCAGCGGTCGTTGTCGTAGAGCACCGACAGCGGCACCCGGCCGAAGAAGGCGAAGGCGTGGATATGGCCATCGATCCACGCCTCGGCCGTCGCCGCCGGATAGGCGCGGACAAAGCAGGCATCGCTGTGCGGCAAGTCCATGACGAAGAAGTGCGCCTTCTGCTCGATGCCGTCGATGATGGCCGCCGCCTCGCCGAAGTCGGCCTGGGCATGTCCGGGCGGATGCGCCAGCGGCACGAACATCTCGCGGCCACGCCGTTCGCGCTCCCGCATGTAGTCCTTCACGATCGTGTAGCCGCCAGTGAACCCGTGCTCGTCGCGGAGCCGCTCGAACACCCGCTTCGCCGTATGCCGCTGCTTGCGATGGACCTCCCGATCGCTGTCCAGCCAGCCGTCGATGATCCCGGTAAAGGCATCCAGCTTCGGCCGCTTCACGGGGGCCGTCCGCCGGTATCCGGGCGGAACCGAGAACGCCATCATCTTCGCTACGCTGTCGCGCGAGATGTTGAAATGCCGCGCCGCCTCGCGCTGGCTCATCCCCTCGGCACAGGCCAGTCGCACTCTCCGATACAAGTCCACGGTGAAAATCCTCCCGCCCTCCCTGTCGCCAGAAAGGGTAAAGATGGACGACTTTTGTGCCGCCCGCAGCAGGCTCACCCCGCCGCTCCCGTGGCCGACTTTGTCACCGCCGTTCTCAATCCGCGCGACTGGCATTTTGGGGGCCATCTTTCAGCGCCGCGCAGAGTCGAC
>CAZPOK010000531.1:0-1065 GCA_964587905.1 uncultured Rhodobacterales bacterium
TAAGCGACGTCGTTATTGACGTCGTTAACGACGTCGTCTGCGGCGGAGGTGCTGGTGCGGGACGGTGTGGTGCTTGGAGTGGAGCGGCGTCGGCGGTGGCCGGACGCGCTCAAGCTGGAGATCCTCGGGGAGGTCGGCGTGAACGGCTGGACGGTTTCCGACGTCGCGCGGCGCCACGACGTTGCGCGCCAGCATCTCTATCAGTGGCGGCGGGCGCTGAAGCGGAAGGGCCTCTGGCCGACGGAAGCGCCGGCGAGGTTCGTCGAGGTGCCGACCACGGATGCGCTGCCTGCGACCACTGCGCCGCCCGAGGCAGACAAGGCGGTCATCCCCGAGGTCAGGATCGTCCTGCGCTCGGGCCGCGAGCTGCATTGCGGCGCCGACCTCGACGACGCGGCGCTGCGCCGGTTGCTGCACATCCTGGAGACGTCATGATCGGGCCGGGCACGGGGGTGCGGGTCTACCTGGCCTGCGGGGTCACCGACATGCGCAACGGCATCGCGGGGCTCTCGTCGCTGGCGCAGGACCAGCTGCGGCAGAAGCCTGCGGGCGGCGCCGTCTTCGTGTTCCGCGGCCGGCGCGGCGACCGGATCAAGGTTCTCTACTGGGACGGCCAAGGGTTCTGCCTCTACTACAAGGTTCTCGAGCGGGGGCGCTTTCCTTGGCCCTCGGCGGGGGATGGCGCCGCGCGGCTGACCTCGGCGCAGCTGGCGATGCTCTGGGAAGGCATCGACTGGCGCCGGCCGGATTGGGGGGCTCCACCGGCGCGCGTGGGGTGAGATTATTACGCTGGAAGCCCTTGTTTTCATGGCGCTGAGAGGCGCGCCATGCTATGCATGGGCATGTCGCAAGCGCCCGCCGATACGCGCGATGACCCGGCCGCTCTGAAGGCCATTATTGCGGAATTGCAGGCGACCCTGCGCGCCCACGATCTCCTCGTGCAGGCGCTGCGGATCCGAATCGCGAAGCTCCAGAAGCAGGCCTTCGGGGCCAGTTCGGAGAAGATCGAACGCGAGATCGAGCAGCTCGAACTGGCGCTCGAGGACCTGAGGGTGGCCACGGCGG
>CAZPOK010000532.1:0-1064 GCA_964587905.1 uncultured Rhodobacterales bacterium
CGGAGCGACCCGAAGGCCGGGCACATCGATTGCGGCTTGTCATGCGGCCCCTGCGGATAGTCCTTCGCGTACTGGTCGAGGATCTCGGACTTGCCGGCCATCCGCGCGGCGGATTCCATCTCGGCCGCGCCCGCATGGCAGCCCATGCCGTCGCCGCCCTTGAGATCCGGCGCCTCCTCCCCCTGGGTCGAGGTGCCTTCGATCACGTCCGCTTCGTGGGCGTTGTCGTAGGTCACTTCCCGGCTCATTGCGTGCTCCCGTACGGATCGCGATCTGAATTGAGAATGTCCCGGATGAGACGGATCACCTGATCCCTGGTCGCCTTGCAGACGATCCGCTCCGCGCTCATCGGTCCGTGGGCATGGCAGGTGTCACACATCGTCGTAGACCACCTCGAGCGACTTCTTCGGCTTCGCGTTCTTGCCGCGCATGTCCTGATCGGTGGCGGGCTCCAGAACGACGTCGCCGCCGGTGTCCTTGCTGTCGAAGAGCCCCAGAAGCCCGTCCTGGTCGAGCGGCGCGGGACGCACCGGCGGCGCAACCGCGACTTCCTCCGCAAGCCCTGCGAAGAGATCGCCCCACTGGCTCTTGGAGGTGCCGACGATCTGGTAGTTGGCCGACTTCTTCCTGAGGTCGTCGTCCTGCGGGATCGCCGCGAGCACCGGAATGTCCACCGCCTTGGCGAAGGCCGCGGCCTCGCCCGTCCCGTCGTCCTTGTTGATGACGAGTCCCGCCACCCCGACATTGCCGCCCAGCTTGCGGAAGTACTCCACCGCCGAGCAGACGTTGTTGGCCACGTAAAGCGACTGAAGGTCGTTCGATCCGACGAGGATCACCTTCTGCGCCATGTCCCGCGCGATCGGCAGGCCGAAGCCGCCGCAGACCACATCGCCCAGGAAGTCCAGGAGCACGTAGTCGAAGTCCCAGTCGTGGAAGCCGAGCTTCTCCAGAAGTTCGAAGCCGTGGATGATGCCGCGCCCGCCGCAGCCGCGGCCGACCTCGGGTCCGCCGAGCTCCATCGCGAAGACGCCGCCGCGCTTGAAGCAGACGTCGCCGATCTTCAC
>CAZPOK010000533.1:0-1060 GCA_964587905.1 uncultured Rhodobacterales bacterium
AGCCGGGCAAGCCCTACTGCGAGGCGCATGTCGGCGTGGCCTTCCAGCCGATGAGTTCGCGCCGCGACCGGCGGCGCTGAGCGTTAGCCCACCACGTTGAAGGCCGGGCCGTAGGGATAGCCGGTGATGTCCTCGGCCCCCTCTTCCGTCACGATCAGGATGTCGTGCTCGCGGTAGCCACCCGCGCCCCGCCGTCCCTCGGGGATGGTCAGCATCGGCTCCATCGAGATCACCATGCCGGGCTCCAGCACCGTGTCGATATCCTCGCGCAGCTCCAGACCCGCCTCGCGTCCGTAGTAGTGGCTGAGGAGTCCGAAGGAATGCCCGTAGCCGAAGGTCCGGTACCGCAGGAGGTCCCTTTCTTCCAGAAAGGCGTTGATCTTCGCCGTCACCCCTGCGCAGCTCGCGCCCGGCTTCAGAAGCCTCATCCCGAACTCGTGCGTCGCCACGTTCGCCTCCCAGATCGCAAGTGAGGCGTCATCCACCGCGCCGACGAACATCGTGCGTTCGAGCGCGGTGTAGTAGCCCGAGATCATCGGGAAGGTGTTGAGGCTCAGGATGTCGCCGCGCTCCAGAACCCGCGCCGTCACCGGGTTGTGCGCCCCGTCGGTGTTGAGCCCCGACTGGACCCAGACCCAGGTGTCGCGATACTCCGCCTCCGGAAACCGCCGGGCGATCTCCCGCTCCATCGCGTCGCGCCCGGCCATCGCCACGTCGATCTCGCGCACCCCTTCCCGCACCGCGTCGCGGATCGCGTAGCCGCCCACATCTGCCACCGCCGCGCCCGCGCGGATCAGCGCGATCTCGGCGGGCGACTTGCGCATCCGCTGCCGCATCGTCGCCGGGGCGAGGTCGACCGTCGCGGACGGCGCGAGGAACGCGCGCAGCTTCTCCGCCTGCGCCAGCGTCAGGTGATCGACCTCATGGCCGATCCGCCGCCCGGTCCCGGCGACATGCGCCACCGCGCGCCAGAAATTGTCGCGAGCCCAGTCGGTATAGGTGATATTGTCGCCATGGCACCGCCGCCAGGGCTGGCCCGCGTCGATGCCCGCGCTGATCG
>CAZPOK010000534.1:0-1052 GCA_964587905.1 uncultured Rhodobacterales bacterium
CTGTGAATCCCGGAGAGAAACTGGTCAGCGGAATCGGTTGGATAGTCTGACCGTCGCGGAGCAAAATTCCGCAGATTTCGTCCGAGGCAACGAGCTGAGGGCGGGGAGATGTATTCTGTGGACCTTTATGCGCGGGTGCGCCGAGCGTGCCATGTTGATGGGCTGAGCAAGAGCGCGGCGGGGCGCTTGTTCGGGATTGATCGGAAGACGGTGGCGAAGATCCTGAAGCACTCGGTCCCGCCAGGTTATCGGCGCGCAAAGCCGCCGGCCCGCCCGAAGCTCGACCCGTTCATCCCGGTCATCGACCAGATCCTTGAGGACGACAAAAGCCAGCTGAAGAAGCAGCGGCACACGGCGCAGCGGATCTTCGAGCGGTTGCGCGACGAGCACGGCTTTACCGGCGGCATCACCATCGTCACGGATTATGTCCGGGAGAGGAAGCGCCGGACCCAGGAGGTGTTCGTCCCTCTGTCGCATCCGCCTGGCCACGCCCAGGTCGACTTTGGCGAGGCGCTTGGCGTGATCGCCGGGGTCCAGCGCAAGCTGCACTACTTCGCCATGGCGCTACCGCACTCGGATGCGTTCTTCATCAAGGCGTATCCAGCCGAGACGACGGAGGCGTTCTGCGACGGCCATGTCTCGGCCTTCGCCTTCTTCGGCGGCGTGCCGCTGTCGATCCTGTTCGACAACACCACCCTCGCGGTGGCGAAGATCCTCGGCGACGGGACCCGCAAGCGGACCATCGCCTTCTCCGAACTGCAGTCGCACTACCTGTTTGAGGACCGGTTCGGCCGCCCGGGCAAGGGGAACGACAAGGGCAACGTGGAGGGTGTGATCGGCTTCGGCCGGCGGAACTTCCTGGTGCCGATGCCCCGGTTCGAGAGCTTCGAGGCGCTGAACGCCTGGCTGGAAGAGCAATGCCTCAGGCGCCAGGATGCCGTACTCCGGGGCCATTCCGAGACGATCGGCGAGCGGCTGCTGCGGGATCTCGACGCGCTGATGGTGCTGCCGCCCACGCCCTACGACGCCTGCGAGAAGGTCAGCACCCGGGC
>CAZPOK010000535.1:0-1045 GCA_964587905.1 uncultured Rhodobacterales bacterium
GTTCTCCAGGCCATCCCCTGTCCGCCCGAGAAATTCGGGAAACGATCCGGCTTCCCTGCTCTTCCTGGACCGCGAATTCGGGAGCTGCTCACCCGAGCAGGGGTGAGCCGCGGGCCCGACCTCCCAATCCCGATGAGAGCGATCCCGGCCACGGGCACGTCGTCCTATCTGAACTGGTTCTGTCGGCGTCCGCCGGTCCCGCTCCCGCCCCCGAGTCGGTCCCATGAGTCCGTAGCGACGGCTCTTGTGGCGCTGGAGCGAGGCACCGTCGAGGAAAAGATGGTAGCCGAAGGAGCGCGCGGCGTCGGCGACGGGGACCATGGAAGCGGATCGCTGGGGAAGGCTGGGCCGGTGGGGTGGTGAGGCGCGGTTGGACGCGGGACGGCGGCGGCCGTATCGTACCCGCCATTCCCGCCCCACCCCGGATTGCCATGAACCGCACGCGGTCCGCCGTTCACATGCCTAGTGACGACCGATGAGCCACGGCGAGGCCGCCGGCCGACATCCGGAGCCGCCGTTCGTCTCGGTAATCGTCCCGACGTTTCGCCGCCCCGACCGCGTAAAGGAGTGCGTGGCGGCCCTCCGGCAGCAGGACTATCCGGCCGACCGACTCGAGGTCCTGATCGTCGACGACGGTAGCCCCGATCCGGTCGAGATCGACGGCTCCGTAGGGTCCGACGGACCGGGGATCCGGCTCATCCGGCAGCGAAACGCGGGCCCGGCGCGCGCCCGGAATCATGGTGCTGCGGAGGCCGAGGGGTCCGTACTGGCGTTCACGGACGACGATTGCCGACCGGATCCCGGGTGGGCCGCGGCTCTGGTCCGGGCCCTCGCCGAGGAGCCCCTGGCCCTGACGGGCGGGACCACGGTCAACGGTCTGGAGCGGAACCTGATGGCCGAGGCGAGCCAGGTGCTGATCGACTACCTCTACGAGTATTTCGAGCGGGCCCGACGACTGCTGCCATTCTTCACGTCGAACAACATCGCTGTGTCCGCCGAGGCCTTCCGGGCGATGGGCGGGTTCGACGAATCCTTCCGGTTCAGC
>CAZPOK010000536.1:0-1044 GCA_964587905.1 uncultured Rhodobacterales bacterium
GCTGAAATAGTCCCGCCTCGACAGTGATTTAAGAACATGATTCACTTCCGGAACGATAGCGGCGGGGGTGATGATGCGCGGGACGGACGAGACGAGCAGGTCGCTTTTCAGCTATGTCGATCTGGAAGAGCGCATCCCCGCGCGGCACCCGCTGCGAAAGATCAGGCAGGTGGTCAACGACGCGCTGGCCGGTCTGGATGCCGATTTCGAGGCGCTGTACATTGACTTCGGGCGGCCCTCGATCCCACCCGAGCGGCTGATCCGGGCAAGCCTTCTGCAAATCCTGTTTTCCATCCGGTCTGAACGCCAGTTGATGGAGCAAATGGATTACAACCTGATGCTGCGCTGGTTCGTGGGCCTCGGCATCGACGATCCCGTGTGGGTGCCGACGGTCTTTACAAAGAACCGCGACCGGCTGCTGACGACCGACATGTCGCGCAAGGTGATGGCGGCGATCCTGGCCCATCGCGAGGTCGCGCCCCTGTTGTCCGACGAGCACTTCTCGGTCGATGGCACGTTGATCAAGGCCTGGGCCTCGATGAAGAGTTTCCAGCCGAGGGCGGAGGGCGCGCCGCCCGACGATGAGGGGCCCGGCGGTCCACCGACACAGGATACCGACACCGAAAACCAGCCCGGACAGACCCAGCACGAGACCGAACCAATGACCCGCCCCAGCCGCCAGAACCGCAACGCCGAGGTTGATTTCAAGGGCGAAAAGCGCTCGAACGCGACGCATGCTTCGGTCACCGATCCTGACGCACGGCTCTACAAGAAATCCCCCGGAACGGGCGCGGTGCTGTGCTTCATGGGGCATGCGTTGATGGAAAACCGTCACGGATTTGTCGTGCAGGGTGAATTGACTCGGGCCGACGGTCATGCCGAACGCAAGGCCGCACTGGACATGATCCATCGCCATTCCCCCGGATCGACCCGGCGGCTGACGCTGGGTGCCGACAAGGGGTATGACGCGGCCGGGTTCGTCACCGACCTGCGCCAGGCCTGCGTCACACCCCATGTCGCCCAGAAATCGAGATACTCAGCGAT
>CAZPOK010000537.1:0-1042 GCA_964587905.1 uncultured Rhodobacterales bacterium
GTCATCGCGATGGACATGGTGCCGCGGATTTCCCGCGCGCAGAAGATGGACGCGCTCTCGTCGATGGCCAACATCGCGGGCTATCGCGCGGTGATCGAGGCGGGCAACAACTTCGGCCGGTTCTTCACCGGGCAGGTGACGGCGGCGGGCAAGGTGCCGCCGGCGAAGGTGCTGGTGGTGGGCGCGGGCGTGGCAGGTCTTGCCGCGATCGGGACGGCGACGTCTCTGGGCGCGATCGTCTATGCTTTCGACGTGCGCCCCGAAGTGTCCGAGCAGATCGAGTCGATGGGCGCGAACTTCGTCTTCCTCGAATTCGAGGAGGCGCAGGACGGAGCGGCCACGGGCGGTTACGCGGCGCCGTCGAGCCCTGAATTCCGGGAAAAGCAACTCGAGAAGTTCCGCGAGATGGCGCCCGAGATGGACATCGTCATCACCACCGCGCTGATCCCCGGGCGGCCGGCGCCGAAGCTCTGGACGGAGGAGATGGTGGGGATGATGAAGCGGGGCTCCGTCATCGTGGACCTTGCCGCCGAGCGCGGCGGGAACTGCGACCTGACGGTGCCCGACGAGAAGATCGTGACCGAGGGTGGCGTGACCATCGTCGGCTACACCGATTTCCCGAGCCGGATGGCGACGCAGTCATCGACGCTCTATTCCACCAACGTCCGCCACATGATGACGGACCTCACGCCCGAAAAGGACGGCATCGTCAACCACAACATGGAAGACGACGTGATCCGGGGCGCGACCGTCGCCCATGACGGCGAGATCACCTGGCCGCCGCCGCCGCCCAAGGTGCAGGCGATCGCGGCGCAGAAGCCCAAGGAGAAGCCGAAGGAGCTGACGCCCGAGCAGAAGCGGGCGCAGGAGGTCGCGGCCTTCAAGGAGCAGACCCGACAGCAGGTGACCCTGCTCGCCGCCGGCGCGGCTGCGGTCCTGGCCGTGGGCCTCGTCGCCCCGGCGAGTTTCATGCAGCATTTCATCGTCTTCGTGCTGTCGGTCTTCATCGGCTTCCAGGTGATCTGGAACGTGGCGCACTCGC
>CAZPOK010000538.1:0-1039 GCA_964587905.1 uncultured Rhodobacterales bacterium
CAGACCGGCATCTCGACCGACTTCGACATGCCGACCCTCATGGGCTACGACAGCGATCATCCGATGTCCGAGGGCGAGGTGGGACGCGAAGGCGTCGCCATCGACACGCTCGCCGACATGGAGGCACTGCTCGAAGGCATCGACCTGGAGAACATCTCGGTCTCGCTGACGATCAATCCGACCGCGTGGATTCTCTTCGCGATGTACGTCGTCCTTGCCGAAAAGCGGGGCTACGATCTCGACAAGCTCTCAGGCACGGTTCAGGCGGACATCCTGAAGGAGTACATGGCGCAGAAGGAGTACATCTTCCCGATCGCGCCGTCGGTTCGCATCGTGCGCGACCTGATCGCCTATTCCGCGCAGAACATGAAGCGCTACAACCCGATAAACATCTCGGGCTACCACATATCGGAAGCCGGGTCCTCGCCGGTGCACGAGGCGGCGTTCACCCTCGCGAACCTGATCGTCTACGTCGAGGAAGTCACCAAGACCGGGGTGGACGTGGACGACTTCGCGCCGCGGCTCGCGTTCTTCTTCGTCAGCCAGGCCGACTTCTTCGAGGAGATCGCCAAGTTCCGCGCGCTCCGCCGCTGCTACGCCAAGATCATGAAGGAGCGCTTCGGCGCGAAGAAGCCCGAGTCGATGCGCCTGCGCTTCCACTGCCAGACGGCGGCGGCGACGCTCACGAAGCCGCAATACATGGTGAACGTGGTGCGCACCGCGATGCAGGCGCTCTCGGCCGTCCTCGGCGGCGCGCAGTCGCTGCACACCAACGGCTACGACGAGGCCTTCGCGATCCCGACCGAGGACGCGATGCGGCTCGCGCTCCGGACCCAGCAGGTGATCGCGGACGAGACCAACGTCACCCAGGTCGTCGATCCGCTCGGAGGCTCCTACTACGTCGAGGCGCTGACCAACGACTACGAGAAGAAGATCTTCGAGATCCTCGACGAGATCGACGAACGCGGCGGCACCATCAAGCTGATCGAGGAAGGCTGGTTCCAGAAGCACATCGCCGACTTCGCCTACGACACGGCGC
>CAZPOK010000539.1:0-1037 GCA_964587905.1 uncultured Rhodobacterales bacterium
CCATGTACATCCGCGGCATCAGCGGGAAGTGGAAGCCCATGTGGCACTCGTCGCCCTCGCCGAAGTAGGGGCGTGTGTCCTCGGGCCACTGGTTGGCCTCGGCCAGCAGCATCCGGCCCTCGTAATGCGCGTCGAGATCGGCGCGGATCGCCTTCAGGACCGCGTGCGTCTCGGGGAGATTCTCGTTGTTCGTCCCATCGCGTTCGACGAGGTACGGGATCGCGTCGAGCCTGAGCCCGTCCACCCCCTTGTCGAGCCAGAAGTGCATGACGTCGAGCACCTCGCGCAGAACTTCGGGGTTGTCGAAGTTGAGGTCGGGCTGATGGCTGTAGAAGCGGTGCCAGTAGTATTGCTCGGCCACTGGATCCCAGGCCCAGTTCGACGTCTCCGTGTCGGTGAAGATGATCCGCGTTTCGGGCCACTTGCCCGGATCGTCGGACCAGACGTAGAAGTCCCGCTCGGGGCTGCCTTTCGGCGCCTCGCGGGCGCGCTGGAACCACGAATGCTGGTCGCTGGTGTGGTTGATGACGAGCTCCGTGATGACCTTGAGCCCGCGCCGGTGCGCCTCGTCCACGAAGCCCTGGAAATCGTCCATGTCGCCGTAGGACGCATTGATCGCCTTGTATTCGGCGATGTCGTAGCCGTCGTCGCGCAGCGGCGAGGGGTAGAACGGCAGGAGCCAGACGGCGGTCGCGCCCAGTTCCTGAACATGATCAAGCCGTTGCATCAGGCCCTTGAAGTCGCCCATGCCGTCGCCGTTCGAATCCTGGAAGGCCTTGACGTGCAACTGGTAGATGACCGCGTCCCTGTACCAGTCGGCCGCCTCGGTCAGCGTTTCCACGGGTCTCTGGAGAAGCTCGACATTCATGCCCGCGCCCCCCCGGGCGGCGTGATCCGCCAGATGGCAAACGGCCTGTGGTGCGGGTCGAGCGCCAAGAGATGGCTCTTGCCGTGCCACGTGAAGCTGTTGCCGTGAACGAGATCCTGCACCTCGACCGAGGCCTCGTCGGGCAGGCCGAACTCCCACAGCGGCACCT
>CAZPOK010000540.1:0-1031 GCA_964587905.1 uncultured Rhodobacterales bacterium
CCCCGTCCGCTAACTCGACCCGCCGTCCCAGGATACGTGGCCCGAGGCCCGACAGGAATGCCATGGCCTTCGTGGGCTCGACCAGCAACGGCGTGTTGAAGGCGCGCGCGGCAATGCGGGCGTGCAGCATCAGGGAAGGTCCTCCTCTTCGCGCGGCCGGTCGTCAGCGGCGTCTGTCTCGTCTGTCTGATCATCCTCCTCCCCCGCGCCAGGCACTGGCTGCACGCTTTGCGCGGGCGAACCGGGGCGGCGGAAATCGAGGCCCAGCGCGCGTTCACGGGTCCGTTCCGTGGCAATCTCGCGGTCGACCTGTTCGGCGTCGTAGCCGCGCTCGGCTATGGCTTGGGTGCGGGATTTGAGCCCCGCCTCGATCTGGGCGATCTCGGCATTGGCGTCCTTCAACGGATCGACCCAGTCCCATTTCGTCGGCAGCCAGTCTGCGGTGAGGAGCCGCGCTCGGTTGCCTTCATAGCCGGGCAAGGTCAGCGCACCCGACAGTACGGCGGCATCCATCCAGCGCGCATAGACGGGGCGGCAGAGCTGATAGACCATGACCGAATGCTGCCAGGCCGAGACGCGGCGGCGGAATTCGATGAGTGCCAGCCGCGAGTTCGAGAAGTTGCCCTTCACCATGTCATTGGCGAGATACGGGTAGGGGATGCCCAGCGCTGCCGAGATCTGCAAAAGCGTTCGATACTGGAAGGGCTCGTAGGTTCCGCCGCTGTCAGCGGGCTGGCCCACGGTGACATCCTCGCCGGGATCGAGCCGCACGATCTGGCCCGGGCTGATCTCGTAGCCCGCCTCGTCCACGTCATCCTCGGCCGGCGCCAGCGGGTTCTCCGGGGCGGGCGAGGTGACGAACATCGCGTACATCGCCGCGACCTTCTTCCGGTCGAGTTCTGCATCGTCATATTGATCGAGCAGAAACAGCTTCACGATGGCGGGCGCCAGTTTCGACACCCCGCGCAGCTGGCCACCCTCGACCGGGTCGATGACGTGGATCACCTCCGATGCCGGGACCCGCACCAACT
>CAZPOK010000541.1:0-1026 GCA_964587905.1 uncultured Rhodobacterales bacterium
AACAGCCGCGCCCGAAGGCGGAGACCCCGAAGGGCTTCCGCGACTATTTCGGGCCCGAGGTGACCGAGCGGGCCGAGATGCTCGACCGGATCGCGGACGTCTATCGCCTCTACGGCTTCGAGGCGCTGGAGTCCTCCGCGGTCGAGACCCTCGAGGCGCTGGGAAAGTACCTCCCCGATGTCGACCGCCCGAACGAGGGCGTCTTCGCCTGGCCCGAGGAGGATTCGGGCTGGCTCGCCCTGCGCTATGACCTGACCGCGCCATTGGCCCGCGTCTATGCGCAGCACCGCAACGATCTGCCGACCCCCTACCGCCGCTACGCGATGGGGCCGGTCTGGCGCAACGAGAAGCCGGGGCCGGGGCGGTTCCGGCAGTTCTACCAGTGCGACGCGGACACCGTCGGCACGGCGAGCGTGGCGGCGGACGCCGAGATCTGCGCGATGCTGGCCGACGCGCTGGAGACCGTGGGGATTCCGCGGGGGGACTACATCATCCGGGTGAACAACCGGAAGGTGCTGAACGGCGTGATGGAGGTCGCGGGCATTCTCGACCCCGCCGATCCCGAGAAGTTTGCGGATGAGCGGGGGATCGTGCTGCGCGCGATCGACAAGCTCGACCGGCTGGGGCTCGACGGCGTGCGGGCGCTTCTTGGCGAGGGTCGGCGGGACGAGAGTGGAGACTTCACCAAGGGTGCGGGGCTTTCGGGTGAGCAGGCGGGTAAAATTCTCGGTTTCCTGAGCGCTAGGGATGATGCGAAGAAGCGCTATTCGGAGCAGGACGCGATTTCGATGCTCCCCGGGTTCTTCCCGACACTTCTCCGCGAACGTCTGGCCGCTGCCGAAGACAGGTCGAGCGAACCCACTGAGAATCGACTGTTGAACATTGCCACCATCTCAAGCCTTGCGAACGTAGTGGAGGCGTCTGAAGTTGGTAAAATGGGTCTCGAGGAACTCGCGGAAATGGTCGACCTTCTCGCCGCTCAAGGATACGGCCCCGACCGCATCGTGATCGACCCCTCCGTCGTCC
>CAZPOK010000542.1:0-1024 GCA_964587905.1 uncultured Rhodobacterales bacterium
GCTGGGACAAGAACGACCCGAAGGACGCCCAGGTCATCCTGCACATGCTGGAGATTGGCGCCGTGCAGTTCTTTCACGATCCGATGGTGGTCGGGACCGCCGACATCCAGGAGCTGTCGAAGACCCACGAGATCGTGTCACGCTCAAAGACCGAGTTGTGGCACCGCATCCTGACCCACTACCTGCCGCTCTATTTCCCCGAGGCTGAGCGTTTCCATCGAAGCTCACGGACTGATTGGTTCCTGGCGTTCCTCGAGAAGTACCCATCGCCCCATATGATCTCCACCATGAGCCGAGACGCCTTCATCGCTGATGCCTGGGATGTCGTTGGCCGCAAGGTGTCCAAAGAACGCTTGCTTTCAGATATTTACGCCACAGCCATCAACTCTGTGGGACTGCCCGTTTATTCGGACTCCGACGCGGTCCGCATGTTCCGCCTCGTGCTCGCAGAAGGCCGCAGCTTGGTCCGGCAGCGTGATGAGATCGAAGCGCGCGCCGTCGAGTTGCTATCGGACCTGCCAGACTATCGGCTGCTGACGACCATTCCCGGCATCGGCCCGATCAATGCCATGACCATCTTGGCCGAGGCTGGTGACCTTCGTCGCTTCCGGCATCACAGGCAGTTCCTGAAGTTTTGCGGAATGGATCTCGCCACCGTCCAGTCCGGCATGTTCCGCGGTCAGAGCCGGATCTCGAAGTATGGCAACGCCCGGTTGCGACGCACACTCTGGATGGCTGGCCAGACCGCAGTTCTCAAGCGGACCAACAGCTTCCGGGACAAGTTCGAACGCTACATCTCGAAAGATCGACACAACGCCCATCTGCGCCGCAAGGCCTACACCGCGATCGCGGCCAAGATGGCGCGCACCGTACACGCCGTGGTCAATCACGGCGAACCCTATCGCCCCTTCTTCGAGGGGGTGAGCCCAGGCGGAAGGACCTCTCTCTGACGAGCCGTGGAGGCAGCTTGCTGACCTCGTAGATAATGTTCGGGCCTTCTGCTTGGGATTTGGGATCTCGTATT
>CAZPOK010000543.1:0-1019 GCA_964587905.1 uncultured Rhodobacterales bacterium
CGCGATGATCTCATGGCCGTTCTCGAGTTCGACCCGGAATGTCGCGTTCGGCAGGAGTTCCTTCACGACGCCGGGGAATTCGAGAAGCTCTTCCTTGGCCATGATCACTCCATATCAGTCGCCCGCCGGATGTGCGGGCGCGTTGTAAATGGTCCCAATCGGGCGGCTTTTCAAGCGGGAATCACCGAAGCGGGAATTTTCCGACGGACGTGATGCGGGACCCCTGTTCGCACCAATGCGCGTGGTTTCGCGTCTCGCCGCGCGCCCTGGTCGCGCGGGCCGCGGCGAGGTCGAGCGAGACGAAAACCCACCCGGGTACGTCGAACTCGCCGTGAGCGAGAACGCCGGTCTCCGTCGAGAGCGGGTCGGGCGGTCCGTAGACGGCTGCGGCGCCTCTGTTCTCGTCGATGACGGGACACCAGTCGATCCCTCTTCCGACAGTCGGCGCGTGGATGGCGAAGCACTGGTTCTCGAGCGCGCGCGCGCGTGCGCCCGTCGCCACCCGGTGGTGTCCGGCGATCCCGTCGGTGCAGGCCGGGACGAGGAGGAGATCCGCGCCTGCTTCGATCAGGCCACGGGCGAGGAGGGGGAATTCGGCATCGTAGCAGATCAGGATCCCGAGCGTCCCGAGTTCCGTCTCGATCACCCGAAGCGGCTCGCCGTGGACGAGCCCCAGCACGTCGCGTTCGTAAGGCGTCGGGATCTGCTTGTCCTGGAACGCCGTGTCGCCGGAGGGGGCGAAGAGATGGGCGCGGTTGACGATGCCACGCTGCGTTTCGACGGGGGCGGAGCCGGCCAAGAGGTGGACACCGAACCGGCGCGCCAGCCATGAATGAAGGGCGTTGACCTCCGGCAGTCTCTCCGCGACGGCGCGCAGGGAGCCTATTGGATCGCGCGATACCTCCTGCCCGGCGAGAAGTGCCAGTTCCATCGCGCCGTACTCGGGGAAGACGAGGAGATCGACGCCGGCGGCCTCCGCGACCCAGCGGGTGAGCTTTTCCTCGTAGGCCTCCCATGTC
>CAZPOK010000544.1:0-1015 GCA_964587905.1 uncultured Rhodobacterales bacterium
CGCCATGACGGATCATATTCCACGCCGTAGGGCGGGTCGGTCACCATCAGCAGCGGTTTCAAGTCGCCCAGCAACTTGCCAACGACATCGGGCGACGTGCTGTTGCCACAAATCAACCGATGCGCGCCCAGCTGCCAGAGATCGCCCGGCACGGAGACCGGCGCGACCGGCAGCTCGGGCACCTCGTCCTCGCCCTCGACTGGTCCATCGTCGCCCAGCGCCTCGGGATCATGCAGGAGCGCATCCAGATCCTCGTCGCTGATCCCCAGCAGCGACAGGTCAAAATCCTCGGCCAGCAGGCCCGCGATCTCGTCGCGCAAGATTGTCTCATCCCAGTCGCCCAGTTCGGTGAGCTTGTTGTCCGCGATCCGGTAGGCCCGGCGCTCGGCCTCGTCGAGATGACCCAGACGAATGACCGGCACTTCGGTCAGCCCAAGCAACGTCGCGGCAAGCACCCGGCCGTGCCCGGCGATCAACTCGCCGTCGTCGGCCACCATGCAGGGCACAGTCCAGCCGAACTTGGCCATGCTGGCGGCGATCTTGGCGACCTGGTCGTCGCCGTGCAGCTTGGCATTGCCGGCATAGGAGCGCAGCCGTTCGATCGGCCAGGATTCGATCTGGCTCGGCGCAAAGACGAGGTCCATGGAGCGGGGCTCGGGATGTGAGGGAAAAACAAAAGCGCCCGTGAGGGGATTCCTCCGGGCGCTATTCTTCGATGGTTCGTTCCTACGTCAAGGGGGCTAGAAAAGTCAATCGGTTTTTCCGCGTGGAATCAATGTCTTCCGGTACCTCGACGCCATAGTGGTTCCCCAAGGTGGCTTCGGGTGCGAGTGGCTCCAGTCAGCTGGCTTCCCTGGATTCCGCAAAGGAATCCACCTTGCCAGCCGCGCGATCGCGCAAGGGTTTGATATCGAGTCAGAAAATCGAGCGGTGATGGTGAGGTGGCTTCCGGGTGGCTTCCCCGGTGAAAAAGCCAGACGCTAGAAAACTCGCGCGCTGAGCCCCCCCGTATACG
>CAZPOK010000545.1:0-1009 GCA_964587905.1 uncultured Rhodobacterales bacterium
CCACGATCTTGCGGTCCTTCCAGGAGCAGAAGTTCAGGGAATGGCGCACCAGGTGCACGATGCAGGTCTGGACCATGGCCTCCGGGAAGGCGGCGGTAATGGCTTCGGGGAAGCCCTTCAGCCCGTCCACGACGGCGACCAGGATGTCCTGCGTGCCCCGGTTTTTCAGCTCGTTCATCACCGAGAGCCAGAATTTGGCGCCCTCGTTTTCAGCGATCCACAAGCCCAGAACCTCACGTTGGCCGTCGCGGGTGACGCCCAACGCCACGTAGACGGCCTTGTTCTTCACCGTCCGGCTGTCGGCATCGCGGATCTTCACGCGCAGCGCGTCGAAGATCACGATCGGATACATCCGCTCAAGGGCCCGGCCCTGCCATTCCCGGACCTCGTCGAGCACCGCGTCGGTGACACGGCTGATCAGGTCGGACGAGACCTTCAGTCCATAGAGATCGAGCAGGTGGGCCTGAATGTCCCGGACCGTCAGCCCGGCGGCGTAGAGCCCGATGATCTTGTCGTCCATCCCGTCGATCCGGGTCTGGCCCTTCTTCACAAGCTCGGGCTCGAAACTGCTGTCGCGGTCGCGGGGCACAGCCAACGGCATCTCACCGTCCTGCCCCTTCAGCACCTTGGTCGAGACGCCATTCCGTCGGTTGGTCTGTTCAAGGGGCGCTTCCTTGCCCTCTTCGTAGCCAAGATGCGCGGTCAGCTCGGCGCCCAGCATCCGTTCCATCAGCTTGATCTTCAGCTCCTTCATCAGCCCGGCGTCACCGAGCAGGTCTTCAGGGCGCTCCACGCCCTTCAGCAATTCGTCCAGAACTTCCTTGGAGATCGTCATGCATGCTTCCTTTTGGTGAAGCATGAACCGGATCAGTCATACACAGAAGATCTGACACTCTCGCGCGCGGGAGTGTCTCGGAGTTGGTGGAAATTCGAGGGCGGCGTAATCTCCGGGTGACTGACACCCACCCAACCGGCGGCTGCAACCGCCAGGGAGATCACGCCATGACCC
>CAZPOK010000546.1:0-1001 GCA_964587905.1 uncultured Rhodobacterales bacterium
CTCCTCCGACAACATCAAGAACCAGCTCAAGCGCCTCGGCGCCTCCTGCGACTGGAGCCGCGAGGCCTTCACCATGTCGGGCGCCCCCGGCGCGCCTCCGGGCGAAGACGGCAACTTCCACGACGCGGTGATCCGCGTCTTCGTGGAGATGTACGGCAAGGGCTACATCTACCGCGGCAAGCGGCTGGTGAACTGGGATCCGCATTTCGAGACCGCGATCTCCGACCTCGAGGTCGAGCAGGTCGAGGTCGACGGCAAGATGTGGCGCCTGCGCTACCCGCTGGAGAACGGCGAGACCTATGAACACCCCGTCGAGTTCGACGCGGACGGCACCCCTGTCGATTGGGAGACGCGCGACTACCTCACCGTCGCCACCACGCGGCCCGAAACGATGCTGGGCGACACCGGCGTCGCGGTCCACCCCGACGACCGGCGTTACGCCCACCTGATCGGCAAGACGGTCCGGCTGCCGATCGTCGGCCGCTCCATTCCCATCGTGGCGGACGACTACGCCGACCCCGAAAAGGGCACCGGCGCAGTGAAGATCACGCCCGCGCACGACTTCAACGACTGGGAGGTCGGCCAGCGGACGAACCTCCGCGCGATCAACGTCATGACGACGCGGGCGGCGATGTGGCTGCGCGACAACCCCGATTTCGCCGAGGGCTGCGACCCGGACGGCCTTGCGGCCGCCATCGAACGGCTCGACGGCGCCGACCGCTACGAGGCGCGCGACGCGATCGTGACATTGGCCCGCGACGAGGGCTGGCTCGACGGGATCGACGAGGACCGCCACATGGTTCCCCACGGCGACCGCTCGAAGGTCGCGATCGAGCCTTACCTCACCGACCAGTGGTTCGTGGACACCGCCAAGATCGTCGGCCCCGCGCTCGACGCCGTGCGCGAGGGGCGCACGAAGATCCTGCCCGAACAGCATGAAAAGGTGTATTTCCACTGGCTCGAGAACATCGAGCCCTGGTGCATCTCGCGCCAGCTCTGGT